>DAIMYT010000024.1:0-33693 GCA_036734345.1 Dokdonella sp.
CTCGGCCTCGGCGACATCGGCCCGCTCGCCGCCCTGCCGGTCATGGAGGGCAAGGGCATGCTGTTCCAGAAGTTCGCCGGCATCGACGTCTTCGATATCGAGATCAACGAATCGGACCCGCAAAAGCTGATCGAGATCATCGCCAGCCTCGAGCCGAGTTTCGGCGGCATCAACCTGGAGGACATCAAGGCGCCGGAATGCTTCATCGTCGAGCGCACCCTGCGCGAGCGCATGAAGATCCCGGTCTTCCACGACGACCAGCACGGCACCGCGATCATCCTTGGCGCCGCGTTCATCAATGCACTCTCGGTGATCGGCAAGAAACCCGACGAAATCAAGATCGTGCATACCGGCGCCGGCGCCGCCGGCATTTCGTGCATGGACATGCTTGTCCACCTCGGCGTGCCCAGGGAGAACATCTGGGTTGCCGACCGTCATGGCGTGATCCATTCCGGACGCACCGACCTCGACGAGAACAAGCGGCGTTATGCGCGCGACACCGACGCACGCACGCTCGACGAGATCATCGACGGCGCCGACATGTTCGTCGGCCTGTCCGGCCCGGGTGCGCTCACCCAGGCCATGGTCGCGCGCATGGTCGAGCGGCCGATCATTTTCGCTCTGGCCAATCCGACCCCCGAGATCCTGCCCGAGCTGGTCAAGGAAGTCCGCCCCGAGGCGATCGTCGCGACCGGGCGCTCCGACTATCCGAACCAGGTCAACAACGCCCTGTGCTTCCCGTACCTGTTCCGTGGCGCCCTCGATGTCGGCGCGACCGTGATCAACGAGGCGATGAAGATCGCCTGCGTCAAGGCCATCGCCGACCTCGCCCGCCGTGAAATGTCCGACGTCGCCGCACGCGCCTATGGCGGGCAGACGAGTTCGTTCGGCCCCGAATACCTGATTCCGCAACCGTTCGATCCGCGCCTGCTGATCGAGTTGTCTTCGGCGGTCGCCGTGGCGGCCATGGAATCGGGCGTGGCGACGCGCCCGATCGACGACATCGAAGCCTACCGGGATCGCCTCAACACGTTCGTGTTCCGCACCGGCCTGGTCATGAAGCCGGTGTTCGACCGCGCGCGCAGCGACATGAAGCGCGTGGTCTATGCCGAGGGCGAAGAGGAAACGGTGCTGCGCGCGATCCAGCACATCGCCGACGATGGCCTGGCCTGGCCGATCCTGATCGGCCGGCCCAGCGTAATCGAGGCACGCATCAAGCGCATGTGCCTGCGCCTGAAGGCTGGCGAGCACTTCGAAGTCTGCAACATCGAGAACGATCCGCGCTTCAAGGAATACTGGACGCTCTACCACAGCCTGCTCGAGCGCCGCGGGGTCACCCCCGACAGCGCGAAGGCCGTCGTGCGTTCACGCGCCTCGGTGATCGCCGCGCTGATGGTCCATCGCGGCGAAGCCGATGCGATGCTGACCGGCCTGGTCGGGCGCTACCACAAGAAGCTGCGCTACATCCTCGACATCCTGCCGCTCGATCCCGGCGTGCAGGCCGCCTCGGCGATGACCGGCGTGCTCAACAACACCGGCATCTTCTTCTTCCTCGATACGCACGTGAAGCTCGACCCGACGGCCGAGCAGATCGCCGAAGCCACGCTGCAGGGTGCGATCCGCCTGCGCCTGTTCGGCGTCGAACCGAAAATCGCCCTGCTCTCGCATTCGAACTTTGGCAGCCACGAGGATGCCTCGGCGGCGAAGATGCGTCGCGCGCTGGAGATCATCCGCGAACGGGCGCCCGATCTCGAGGTCGAAGGCGAAATGCACGCCGACACCGCGTTCAATGAAGACGTCCGCGACAAGCTGTTCCCGAACTCGCGCCTGAAGGGCCGGGCCAACCTGTATGTCTGTCCGAACCTCGACGCCGCCAACATCGGCTACAACATCACCCGCGTGATGACCGAAGGCGTCGCCCTCGGCCCGATCCTGATGGGCGTCTCGAAGCCCGCGCATATCCTGACCCCGGCCGCCACGGTGCGCCGCGTCGTCAACATGACGGCGATCGCCGCGGTGGAAGCACAGATTCGCCAGGCGCAGGAAGGGTCAGGCACCGCCTGACGCCATACGTCCAGCTTTACCCGAAGGCTGACCTGGGCACCGGAGTATTCCATGACAAGAAAGGAAGGCCTGCTTGCGGGCCGAAGCGTGGCCGTCACCGGTGCCAGCCGTGGCATCGGCCTGGCCATCGTCGCCCTGCTTGCCGATAACGGCGCGCGGGTCATCGGCGGTGCGCGCACGATCGACGGCATCCACGTCGACGGGGTCCGCTTCATCGAGCTCGACGTCACCTCGGAATCAAGCGCGGAGGAGTTCGCCCAGGCGGCGATTTCGGCGGACGCGGACACCCTGGTCAACAACGCAGGGGTGGGGTCATTCGCGCCGCTTGAGGACATTCTGGTCAGCGACTATCGTCGCGTAATGGACACCAACGTCCTCGGCATGATCCTGGCAACGCGCTGCCTTGTCCCGCATTTCCGCGCCCGGCATGCGCGCGGCCTCGGCAGCCAGGTCATCAACATCACCAGCGATGTCAGCAACCGGACGTTCGCCCACGGCGGCCTCTATACGGCAAGCAAATACGCCCAGCGCGCCTTGACCCGGGCATTGGCGCACGAAGGGGCCGGTTACGGCTTGCGCGTCACTGAAGTGCGTCCGGGCATGACCGACACCTGTTTCAACGGCAACACGCCTGGCAGCACCGAACGTGCGCTGGATCTTCGACCCGGGGATGTTGCCGCATCAGTTCTGCACGCACTGTGTGCGCCAGCGCACGTGCGCATCGACGAAGTGCTTGTCCACCCGACCCGCCAGGATGTGGCTTTCTAGATTCAGCCAGGCGCCGGGCAGCCGGCATTGCGCAAGGACCATCTCCACGAAAAGCGTTGGCTGGGGTGCGAGCCAATTCCAGCGGACCCCGCCGAAATCGCTGCCGGCCGCGGATGAACCTGGCCTGATCGATCGGCATGGCCCACCACGGGCGATTGCACGAGGACGATGGCAGGCCACGGCATCAGGCCTCCTGGCCATGATTTCGCGGCACACCTGCACGATCCGCAGGATGCGGACGCGCCTCCCCGGGTACTTGGCCCCGGCAAGGCGCAGGAATGTGCAGGGGGCGACCCGGACAGCTAAACTGTAAAGCCTGCCGTAGCAGCATCGTGCTACCGCCGCCTATCCGAATAGTCGCTCGTACGCCGAGGAAAAAGCATGAACCAGCTCCAGGACATTCTCGATCAGGACCTCGACCCGGTCGAAACCCAGGAATGGACCGAATCGCTGCAGGCGATCATCCGGTCCGACGGCCCCGAGCGCGCGCATTACCTGCTCGAGCGCATGGTCGAGGAAACCCGGCGTGCCGGCGGCCACCTGCCGTTCCAGCCGACCACCGAATACATCAACACGATTCCGCCGCACATGGAGGCCAAGTCGCCGGGCGACCCGGCCATGGAATGGCGGATCCGTTCGCTGGTGCGCTGGAACGCGATGGCCATGGTCATCCGCGCCAACCGCAAGCCGGGCGACCTCGGCGGCCACATCGCCAGTTTCGCCTCGAGCGCGACGCTGTACGACGTCGGCTTCAATCATTTCTGGCGTGCGCCGAGCGACGAGCATCCGGGCGACCTGATCTTCCACCAGGGCCATTCCAGTCCCGGCGTCTATGCGCGTTCATTCCTCGAAGGCCGCATCAGCACCGAACAGCTCGATTACTTCCGCATGGAAGTGCAGGGCATGGGCAAGGGCCTCTCTTCGTATCCGCATCCGTGGCTGATGCCCGACTACTGGCAGGTACCGACCGTGTCGATGGGCCTCGGCCCATTGCAGGCGATCTACCAGGCCCAGTTCATGAAGTACCTCGAGCACCGCGGCCTGATCGCGCCGAGCGATCGCAAGATCTGGTGTTTCATCGGCGACGGCGAATCCGACGAACCCGAATCGCTCGGCGCGATCTCGCTGGCCGGGCGCGAAGGCCTCGACAACCTGATTTTCGTGGTCAACTGCAACCTGCAGCGCCTCGACGGCCCGGTGCGCGGCAACGGCAAGATCATCCAGGAACTCGAAGGCGTGTTCCGTGGCGCCGGCTGGAACGCGATCAAGCTGTGCTGGGGCAGCTACTGGGATCCGCTCCTCGCCCGCGACACCACCGGCACGTTGCGCAAGCTGATGATGGAAACCGTCGACGGCGAATACCAGAACTGCAAGGCCTTCGGCGGCGCCTACACGCGCGAGCATTTCTTCGGCAAGTACCCGGAGACCGCCCAGCTCGTCGCCAGCCTGTCCGACGACGACATCTGGCGCCTGAACCGTGGCGGCCACGACCCGCACAAGGTCTATGCGGCCTATCACGAAGCGGTCAACACCAGGGGCATGCCGACCGTGATCCTGGCCAAGACGGTCAAGGGCTACGGCATGGGCAGCGCCGGCGAATCGCAGAACATCACCCACCAGCAGAAGAAGATGGACGATGCCGCGGTGCGGGCATTCCGCGACCGCTTCAACATCCCGATCTCCGACGAGGACCTGCACAGCGTGCCGTACTACCACCCCGGCAAGGATTCGCCGGAGGTGCAGTACATGCTCGAACGGCGCAAGGCGCTCGGCGGCTTCCTGCCGCAGCGGCGCATGAAGTCCGAAGCGCTGGCCACCCCCGAGCTTGCTGCACTCGAGCAGCTGACCAAGGGCACCGGCGAGCGCGAAATCTCGACGACCATGGCCTTCGTGCGCGGCATGAACCTGCTCCTGCGCGACAAGACCATCGGCCCGCGCATCGTGCCGATCGTCGCCGACGAGGCGCGCACCTTCGGCATGGAGGGCATGTTCCGCCAGATCGGCATCTATGCGCCGTTCGGCCAGAAGTACAAGCCGATGGACGCCGACCAGCTCATGTTCTACCGCGAAGACCAGTCCGGCCAGGTGCTGCAGCAGGGCATCAGCGAACCGGGCGCGTTCTCCTCTTGGATGGCCGCGGCGACGAGTTATTCGATCAGCAACGTGCCGATGCTGCCGTTCTACATCTACTACTCGATGTTCGGCTTCCAGCGCATCGGCGACCTCGCCTGGGCCGCCGGCGACATGCGCGCGCGCGGATTCCTGCTTGGCGGCACGGCCGGGCGCACCACGCTCAACGGCGAGGGCCTGCAGCACGAGGACGGCCATTCGCACCTGCTCGCCGGGGCCATCCCGAACTGCCGCAGCTACGATCCGACTTTCTCCTTCGAAGTCGCGGTGATCCTGCAGGACGGCGTGCGCCGCATGCTGACCGAACAGGAAGACACCTACTACTACATCACCCTGATGAACGAGAACTACGCGCATCCGGACATGCCGAAGGGCGCCGAGGCCGGCATCGTCAAGGGCATGTATCTGTTGCGGGAAACGGGAATGGGGAATGGGGAAAAGGGAAAAGCAAGACCCAAGGCGAAGAACGTTCCGCAGGTGCAGCTGATGGGCAGCGGCACGATCCTGCGCGAGGTGATCGCGGCGGCAGACCTGCTCGAGGAGGAATTCGGGGTTTCCAGCGCGATCTGGTCGTGCCCGAGCTTCAACGAGGTGCGCCGCGACGGCTTCGATGTCGAACGCTGGAACCGCCTGCATCCGATGAACAAGAAGCCGCGCAAATCGTGGGTGGCCGAGTGCCTCGAAGGCCATGCCGGTCCCGTGGTGGCGGCAACCGACTATGTGCGCGCCTACTCCGATCAGATCCGCGCATTCATCCCGGACGGACGCAGGTTCATCTCGCTCGGCACCGACGGTTACGGTCGCAGCGATTCGCGCGAGGCCCTGCGCGGGTTCTTCGAGGTCGACCGCTACTGGATCGCGCATGCCGCGATCGCCGCCCTCGCCGAGGAAGGCAAGATGAATCCGGAAGATGTCGCGCGCGCGATCAAGCAGTGGAAGCTCGACCCGGAAAAACCCAATCCGGCCACGGTCTGATCGGACGCTGATGCGAAGGTGGCCGCCGGCTCACCTTCGCGTAACGCCGCCGGGGTCTGGCTGAATCGATGAAACTCGTGATCCGCGACATCGCGCGCCAGTTTCTTCCGCACCGGCCGCACTACTACTACACGCGTATCAAGATGGCGACCGATCCGCTGTACGTCGGCGTCGGCAACGCGCTGGCCGGGACCACCGAGCCCCTGCTCGACCTCGGCTGCGGCATCGGCCTGCTCGCCCACGCCCTGCGTGCGCAGGGATTCGCCGGGGACTACCGTGGCGTCGACATCGATGCCGGCAAGATCGATTCGGCCCGCGCGGCCAGCATTCGCGCGGGCCACGCCTCGGTGCGCTTCGATACCGTCGATCTCAAGTCCGGATTCCCCCACCATCGCGGCAGCGTCGCCCTGCTCGACATCATCCAGTTCCTGCCGCCGCGCGCGCAGGAGGCCCTGCTCGAAGCGGCCATCGGCAGCCTTACGCCCGGTGCGATCCTCGTCATTCGCACCGGCCTCGCGCGCGCCGGCTGGCGCCTGCGCTTCACGCGCGGCGTCGACCGCATCGCGCGCCTGACGCGCTGGATGAATGTCGGGCCGCAGCGTTATCCGCGCCGCGAAGAACTTGAACAGCGCTTCGCCGGCCATGGCCTGCAGGCCACCTTTCGCCCGCTGCACGGACGCATGCCGTTCGAGAACTGGCTGGTCTGTGTCCGCCGCGAGGCCATCGCAACCGGCCCGGCTGCAGCAGTGTCCGCACTCACATCGGATTGAGCTTCCATAAGCTCGCGTTGAGCACCGTGGCGAAAGCGATCCACGCCAGATAGGGCAGCATCAGCCCGGCGGCGATGCGGTCGCGCCGCCAGAACAGGGCGATCGTGGCGACCACCAGTGCATCGAGGACCAGGATATCGACCAGGGCCAGGTCGATCCGGTGCAGGCCGAAGAACAGCGGTGTCCACGCCGCGTTCACGGCCAGCTGGGCAAGCCAGGCGCCGATCGCAAGGTCGAAACCCCGCTTGCGATATACGCGCCATGCGGCAACCGCCATCAGGATGTAGAGCGTGGTCCAGGCCGGCCCGAAGACCCAGCCGGGCGGATTGAACGTCGGCTTCTCCAGTGCGGCGAACCAGGCGTCGGGCGGGCTCACCGCCCCGGCCAAGGCGGCGGCCGCGACCAGCAGCAGGAACACGGCCAGGCTTTTCCATCCACGCATGCGCACTTGCTCCTGAATTGAAGGAATGCGGCAACGCTACACGAACCGGCAACCGCGCGGATGAATGCCAGCCGGAAGCAGGCCTGCAAGGCTCACCCATGCATGGCCCCCGAATGGCGGCCCAGGCAATCGATCAGGCTGAAACCTGCCGGCGCAGGCGTCGCGCGTAGCGATGGATCAGCGGGGCCTGCGCGGCCAGCAGCATGTAGACCGGTCCCGGCAAGCACAGCAGCCATGGCATGTCGCGAATGGCCAGGGCGAGCAGGGCCAATGCAATCGACAGCGCGCTGACGGCGGGAACCAGCCACCAGCTGAGCTCGTGGCAACGCGTCGCGAAACGCTCCTCGAGATCGAGTCCGGGCGCGTCACGCCGCTTCCACGCGTACCGGGTGGACAGGGCCGGCATCGCGCCCATCGGCGCCTGACGGCAGGAAGGCTCCCGCGGTGCGCAGGGCCGTCTCAGGCATTCAGGATCCAATGCCAGATCGGCAAGGTCAGCATCGAGAGAATCGTGCCATAGCCGACCAGGGCAGCGGCCAGTTGCGGCGCCAGACCTGCACTGGAAAGCAGGGCGGCCGAGGTCATCATCGGCGGCATTGCAGTCAGGTAGACGGCCACAAGGCTCATCTCCGCCGAAAGGCCGAATACGCGGCACAGCCCCCAGGCGAGCAGCGGCATCAGCAGCAGTTTCGCAGACAGGCCCAGCGCCAGTGGCAGCAGGTAGTGCCGCGGCAGGCGCAGGCGCAATTGCATGCCGAGCGCGAGCACGACGATCGGCAACAGCGCATCGGCGAGCACGCGCAAGCCTTGTGCGATGGCGGCCGGCGGGTCGGCCGGCATCAAGGTGAGGGCGAAGACCAGGGCAATGAACGGCGGAAAGCCGAGCACGCGGCGTGCGATCGCCATAAGGCCGGGAGGCGTGCCGCCGGCATGGCTGGCGACGACGAAAAGCCCCCAGGTGGCGAGGATCAGGAATGAACCAAGCTGGTCGTAGACAACGGCGTAGCGCAAGGCTTCCGCACCCGCGAGAACCGGAATCAGCGCGTAGCCGATGAACGAGGTGTTGCCGAGCGGCACCTGCATCAGCAGGTTGGCCGTGCTGTCGCGCTCGAAACGCAATCGCTTCGCAAGCGGCAACACCAGCGCGACCGAAGCGAGCAGGATCACCCATGGCACTGCAACCAGACCGACCAGCTCGGGCTCGAAAGTGAGCTGCGGCGCATGCAGGAGGATCGCGGCAGGCAGGCAGACGTAGAGCACCACGAGGTTGAGCGAATCGGCCGTGCCGGCGGGCACCCAGTCGCGCCAGCGCAGGATGCGCCCGACCACGATCAGGGCCAGTATCAGGCCGAAAGTCGAAATGACCGACATCGCAAGCTCCTCGGTGGCCTGGCCGGCCGGCAGTCACTATAGGGGATGGCAGGCGGTGCAGGATCCATCGTTCGACGCAGTGGGCGCCGTTGCCAAATTCGCCCTGGTTCAGCGATAGTTGCCGGCACCGGCGCTTCGATCCTTCGCGCCGCGCGCGGGGGGATTCGATGAAACGCATGGCATTGATCTGCATCGCTGCATTTCTTGGCGCTTGCGCCAACTCGACTCCGCGGCCAGTGGTGGCGGCGGACGCGCTGTATCAGTCACTGGGCGCCACGCCGGGCGTCGAGCGCCTGGTCGATGCGACATTGACGCGAGTGCACGCGGACCTGCGCATCAACCTGTTTTTCGAGGACACCGATCTGGCGGATCTTCGGCGCCTGCTGATCGAGCAGATCTGTTCGGCCAGCGGCGGTCCGTGCAGCTATTCGGGCCGCAGCATGGAAGAGGCGCACTCCGGAATGAACCTCAGCGACGAGGACTTCAACGCCTTCGTCGAAGACCTTGTCGCGGCCATGAACGAAGTCGCCGTCGATGCCGCCGCACAGAAGGACCTGCTCGCACTATTCGCACCGATGAAGCCCGACATCGTCGGCCAGTAGTTCGGGACCGCCAGTTGCAGCTACTGATTGGTGTCGGGCCGACCGTCGGCATCGGCAGCGCTGCCGGGCGCGCGCGGCGGGTCCTTTGATGCCGGTTCGCAGACGTGACTGACACAGCTTGGACGAACATGTTCAGCACGACAGCGATTCACCGCGCAATCGACGTTGGCCGGCAGGAAGACCCGCGGATCGCTCACCGGGACTGCGACGCACGAGCAGCTGCTGTAGATGAGCTTGCAGTCGGCATCGATGCTGCAGCCGGCTTCGACCGGCTCCTGCGCAACGGCGGTGCCCGCGCCAAACAGAACGGCAACCAGAATTGCCAGCATTGCAGCCATGGCGGCCATGGCGGCCAGCCGGGGGCTTGCCTGGTGCATTCGGCAGAGGCACCGCGCCGCCGCATTGTGATGTCGCCGCCTGGCCATTGCCTTGCTCCGTAATGCGCCTGCCCGGGCCCCGGCATTCCGCATCGGGGATGTCATTCCGGCATGACCCGCGCAAGCCTGCCGGAACCGCCCGCCTGCTCATTGCATCGATCTTGCCGCCGCCCGGTGGGCCAATTCTGCGATATCATTGCGCGGCAGGAAATGGGGTCCCGGAAAACGGACTGGCGAGAATCCAGGCGCGGAACGCGGTTTCCACGCCAGCAAGCAGCGTTCTCCCCCGGGCAAGTTGCTCTCGAATGCGTTCTGCACCACAGGGGAATTATTCATGTTGAAGCTGTCCTTGCCGGCCGCCTGCGGCCTGTTGTTGCTGTCTTTTGCCGCGATGCCCGCTCTGGCCGCCGGGGATGCCCCGGGCAAGCCGAACACGATCCAGTCCGGCAGTTCATACCAGAACGATACCTCGCTTCCCCTCTACTACCTTCCTGCGCGCGAAGACGCGGAACCGTGGAATTCCGTGCCGGGCCATGAAGGTCCGAAGAACCCGCGCGTGCCGAACCGGCATGTCGACAGCGCCGATCCGATCGTGCAGAACCTCAGTGGGTCGGTCCGGCAGATGCCCGCACCGCTCATCCACTTTCCCGGCATCCCGTTTCCCGGCGTCGGCTGCAATTGTGCGCCGCCCGATACAAACGGCGATGTAGGCGAAACGCAATACGTGCAGATGGTCAATGAAGGCGTGCAGGTATTCGACAAGGCCACCGGCACCAGCCTGATGGGACCGATCGGCATCTCCGCACTCTGGGCCGGCTTTGGCGGCGTCTGCGAAAACAATGGCAGTGGCGACCCGGTCGTGCTCTACGACCAGCTGGCCGACCGCTGGCTGATCAGCCAGTTCGCCGGTGTCAGCGTGCCGACCAACGAGTGCATCGCGATCTCGACGACCAGCGACGCCACCGGCACCTACTACCGCTATGCCTTCAACCTGGGCACGAACTTCTTCGACTACCCGCATCTCGGCGTCTGGCCGGACGGCTACTACATGGCGATGAACGTGTTCAATTCGGCCGGCACCGCCTTCCTCGGTCCGCAGGCCTTCGCCTTCGACCGCGCGGCGATGCTGGCAGGATTACCGGGCGCCGTGTTCGTGACGCCCGGCCTCGGCTCGGCGTCCGACGAGACCTACCTGCCAGCCGACCTCGATGGCGATAACCTGCCCCCGGTCGGTGCACCCAATCCGTTCCTCGAGTATCCGTCCAGCAACACCTACCGGATCCGGCATTTCCACGCCGACTTCGCGACTCCGGCAAACTCGACTTTCACGCTCTTCGCCAATCCGCCGGCAGCCGGCTTCACCACCCTGTGCGGCACGACCCGCGCCTGCGTCCCGCAACTCGGCACTGCCGACAAACTCGACGCCATCGGCGACCGCCTGATGTTCCGCCTGGCCTACCGCAAGTTCGCCGACCACGATGCCCTGGTCGGCAATTTCACCGTCAGTTCGGGTGGCGTGGCCGGCATCCGCTGGTTCGAATTGCGCGATGTCATCCTCGGCCCGGTCAGCGTCCAGCAGCAGAGCACCTATCAACCCGACACGACCTGGCGCTGGATGGGCAGCGCGGCCATGGATTCGGAAGGCAACCTGGCCCTCGGCTACAGCGCGTCCAGCGCATCGATCAATCCGCAGCTGCGTTACGCGGGACGCCTCGCCACGGATCCGCCGGGCACGCTGCCCCAGGCAGAAGCCCACCTGTACGACGGCACCGGCAGCCAGACGGGTACCGGCAACCGTTGGGGCGACTACAGTTCACTGAACATCGACCCGGTCGACGACTGCACGTTCTGGTACACCAGCGAGTACTACGACACGACCGGATCGTTCAGCTGGCGCACGCGCATCGGCAGCTTCCGCTACGACGAATGCGGAACCCCCGGCTTCCGGGTCAAGACCGTGCCGGCCAGCACCGCCATTTGCGCCGGCAATCCGGCCCCGTTCACCGTCAACGTCACATCGGTCGCCCTGTTCAACAACCCGGTGACCCTGTCCGCATCGGGCAATCCGGCGTCGACGTCGGTGACCTTCGCGACCAATCCCGTTCCCAGCCTGCCCGGCAGCAGTGCCGCGCAGGTGATCAATACGGCCGGGGCGGCGGCAGGGTCCTATCCGATCCTGATCAACGGCACTGCCAGCGGTGCGGCGGATGATTCGGCCACCCTGAATCTCGACGTGTTCACGGCGATTCCGCCGCCGGCGACCCTGACGACCCCGGCCAATGCCGCCAGCAACCAGCCCCTGCGTCCGGCGTTCTCGTGGACCGGCAGCAATTCGGCGTCCTACACCATCGATATCGCGACGGATGCCGGATTCACGAACATCGTCCTGACCCAGTCCGTCACCGGAACCGCGTTCACGCCTGCGGTCGACCTGGCCTCGAACACCCGCTATTACTGGCGCATCCGGGCGGCCAACCCCTGTGGCGTAGCGACGGCCTCGACGACCTTCAGCTTCATCACGGTCGCCCTGCCCGGCGACTGCTCGATCGGCTCGACACCGCAATCCGTGTACCAGTACGGCTTCGAGTCGGGCCTGAATGGCTGGACTCTCGGCAGCGGCGGCGTCGGCACCAACACCTGGGCCGACAATGCGACGGCGCATACCGGTACGCATTCCTGGAAGGCCAACGATCCGGCCGCGATCAGCGACCAGCGCTTCGTCTCGCCCGCCATCGTGCTGCCGGTCGGCCAGGATCCGGTGACCCTGCAGTTCTGGAACAAGCAGGACATGGAAGCGCGCACCGGCGGCTGCTACGACGGCGGCATCCTCGAGGTCTCGACGAACGGTGGCACCTCGTGGGTGCAGATCGGCGCACCGGACCTGCTGACCGACCCCTATGACGGCCCGATCAGCGCCAGCTTCTCCAATCCGCTGGCCAACCTCAATGCCTGGTGCGGCCCGCAGGACTGGCTGAAGTCCGTTGTCTCGCTCGGCACCTACGCCGGCTCCACCGTGCAGTTCCGCTTCCGCCTCGGTTCGGACTCCTCGGTCGCCCGCGACGGCTGGTATCTCGATGACGTCAAGGTGCAGAGCTGCGTGCCGGCACCGGTGACCTACACGGTGACGCCGGCCGCGACGACCAACGGAAGCATCGCGCCGTCGACGCCGCAGACCGTCAATGCCGGCAATACGATCGCCTTTACCCTGACCCCCGATCCCGGTTACGCGATTGGCACGGTCAGCGGCTGCGGCGGCAACCTGGCCGGCAGTACCTACACGACGGGTCCAGTCAACGCCGACTGCACGGTCACCGCCAACTTCAATCCGGCGGTCTCCACGCTGGCCATCAGCATCGACGATGGCCGCGGCTTCGCCGCTTACGGAATGCCGCTGAGCTACACGGTCACGGTGACCAACAACGCCGGAGACACCAGCGGCATCAGCCTGAGCAGTGCTCTGCCCGCGCAACTTGATGCGACAACGGCCGCCTGGACCTGCAATGGCGGCCCGCCAGGGACCGTCTGCGCCGCGAGCGGCAGTGGTGCTCTGAACGACAGCGGCATCACCATACCGGCCGGCGCCAGCGTGACCTGGACAGTGAACGCATCGGTGCTGCCCGGCGCGACCGGCGACAGCATTGCCCATTCCATCACGGTCAATGGCGGTGGTAACCCCGCCAGCGCCACCGATACCGATGCACTGGTGCTCTTCAGGGCCGGCATGGAAACAGGTGACGACGGCGCCAATGGCGTCGGCGGAAGCTCCCACTAGCCGGATCCTTCATCGACGAGCGGCGGCCGGGTTGAACGACCCGGCCGCTTTTTTTTGGTTCATCGCATTTTGCCGGTCAGCGCCCGCAGCCCCTGCTGCCGTCTCGCCATGCGCTTGCGCTACCATCGGCCGCTCCTCATCAGGCGTCGTGCGCGATGACTTCCACGGCCAAATCCAGCGAGACCCGACCTGCCGTCGTCATCGTCGGCAGTTATGTGCAGGACCATGTCTGGCTGACCGACCAGTTCCCCGAAACCGGCGAAACCCGGCGCGCGCTGGGCTTCAGCATGGGTCCCGGCGGCAAGGGCTTCAACCAGGCCGTGGCCTGCGTGCGCCAGGGCGGCGCGGTCGCCTTCATCGGTGCGCTCGGCGACGATGGCCTGGCCGCGACAGCGCGTGCCTATGCCGAAAACGAGGGACTCGCCTGCCACTGGCACACCTGCCCGGACCAGCCGACGGCGGCTGCGTGCATCGTGGTCGACCGCAGCGGCGCCAACCAGATCATGGTCAACCTGGCCGCCAATGAAGCGCTGCCCGTGGACTTCCTGCACGCCCGGGATGGCCTGTTCGACGGAGCACGCCTGCTCCTCGTGCAGCTCGAGAACAACCTCGACGCCGTGCGCGCGGCGCTTGCACGCGGCCGCGAGCATGGCCTCGTCTGCATGCTCAACCCTGCGCCGGTGCATCCGCAGGTCGACGCGCGGATGCTCGCCGACTGCGACCTGATCACGCCCAACGAACTGGAATTCTCGCTGCTGCTGGAACGCCTGGCCGGTGTCGGGGTCGATCATTCCGAACTCGCGGGATTCGACGATGCCCGCCTGCATGCGCTGTGCCGCAAGCTCGAGGTCGGCACCATCGTGGTGACGCTCGGCGCGGCGGGCTGCTTCGTTTCGCATGGCGCCAAAGCACGCCAGGAGGCCGGCGAGTACTACCGGATCGCTGCCGAGAACGTGCGCGCGATCGACACGGTCGGTGCGGGCGACGCCTTCAACGGCGCGCTCGCGGCCCTGCTGTCGGAGGATCCGGCGCCGTCCTTTCGCGATGCCGTCATGCATGCGAACCGCGTTGCCGCCATGAGCACGGAAAGCATTGGCGCCGCCGTCGCGATGCCGACGCGCAAGGCCGTACTCGAGCGTTTCGGCGCCACGCAAACCTGAGCCGAGTCGCCTCAGGATTGTGGCGGACGGGCGCTGCGCCGTCGCCGTTTCTCGCGGATGTGCATGAGCGAGCGCAGCCGCGCGGAGCGGCGCCAGAAGTAGCGCACGATCAGGGCGATGATCGCCGCGGCCACGCCGAATACGATGACCTTGCTGCGCCCCAGCCAGGTCAGCAGCCACTCGTGGTTCTGTGCGCCATAGTGCCCCAGGTAGACCCAGATCGGCACGCTGATCAGGGCGGCGAAACCATCGAGCAGGAAAAAGCGCAGGAACGAGACTCGCCCGGTCATGCCGGCGGTCAGGAAAATCGGCGAACGCAATCCCGGCAGGAAGCGCGCGACGAACATCAGGCGATTGCCGTAACGGCTGAACTTCGCCTGCACCATGGCATAGCGGCGCGGGGTCAGCAGATAGGCGACCCAGCGCAGGCGCAGCGCGCGCTCGCCGAAAACCCGCCCGATCATGAACATGATCGAATCCCCCGACAGCACGCCGACGATACCGACCACGCACATCACATGGACGTTGGCATAGCCGAGCCCTGCGATCACGCCACCGGCAACCAGGGTGATGTCCTCAGGGATCGGCAAGCCGAATCCGCAAATCATCAGCACGATGAGCACGGCCAGGTAGCCGTTCTCGGTGAAGAAGCCGACGAGGGTATTGAGCAATTCCATCAGCTGCCGCGCCGATGCGCAGATCGGCTGCAGTATCCGGTTGTTCGGCGGGGGATCGGGTTCAAGCGGTACGCAAGGGCAGCGGTGGCTCTCGAAGTTTAACAGGCGGATCGCGGCCCGGAGACCCCGTGACGCCTCGCCGCAGGCGGCGACCGGTCACGCTGCGCCGCGCCGGCAGGCTAGAATGCGCGGTTATGCGAATCGGTTCATTCACCATCGAGCCGGCCGTCGTCCTCGCGCCGATGGCCGGCGTCACCGACAAGCCCTTCCGCCAGTTGTGCAAGCGACTTGGCGCGGGCCTGGCCGTGTCCGAAATGACCACCGCCGATCCACGCCTCTGGCATACGGCGAAATCGCAGCGGCGCGCCGACCATGCAGGCGAGCCCGATCCGGTCAGCGTGCAGATCGCGGGCTACGACCCGCGGATGCTCGCGGACGCTGCGCGCTACAACGTCGACCTTGGCGCCCAGATCATCGACATCAACATGGGCTGCCCGGCCAAGAAGGTCTGCAATGTGTATTCGGGCTCGGCCCTGCTGCAGGACGAGGATCTGGTCGCGCGCATCCTCGCGGCGGTGGTCCAGGCCGTGGACGTGCCGGTGACGCTGAAGATCCGCACCGGCTGGAATCGCGAGAACCGCAACGGCGTGCAGATCGCGCGCATCGCCGAGGATGCCGGCATCGCCGCGCTGGCCGTGCATGGACGCACCCGCGCCGACCTCTACCAGGGCGAAGCCGAATACGAGACGATCGCGGCCATCCGCGATGCGATCCGCATCCCGCTGATTGCCAACGGCGACATCGATTCCCCGCACAAGGCCGCCCAGGTCCTGCGCCAGACCGGCGCCGACGCCGTGATGATCGGCCGCGCCGCGCAGGGCCGGCCATGGATCCTGCGCGAGGTCGCGCACTTCCTGGAAACCGGCGAAGAGCTGGCGCCACCGTCGCCGACCGAGGTGCGCGACATCCTGCTCGGCCACCTTGAACACCTTTACGCCTTCTATGGCGAACTGCCCGGCGTTCGCATCGCGCGCAAGCACCTCGGCTGGTACGCAAAGGACCGCCCCGAGAACGCCGCGTTCCGCAACGTCGTCAACGGCACGGATTGCGCACTCATGCAGTTGCGCCTGACCCGGGATTATTTCGACGGACTGGCCGGCCGGCAAGCGCTCGCGGCCTGACCCTCGATGCCAGCACGCCTGCCTGACGGGTTGCCCGGCAGGCGGAGGCTCCTGCTGTACTGCAGCATGACAATTGCCCGGTCCAGCCGCACGATGTAACCGTTTACATCGCGTGGCCGACGGACCGGACCATAAACGCTTGGGGGGATGGGATGTCGGTAACGATCAAAGACGTCGCGCGCGAGGCCAACGTGTCGGTTGCGACGGTTTCGCGTGCGCTCAACGGGCACCAGAACGTGACCGCCGAAATGCGGATCAAGGTCAAGGAAATCGCCACGCGGCTGCGCTACATGCCGCATGGCGCGGCCCGCAGCCTGAGCACGCGGCGCACGCAGACCATTGGCGCCATCCTGCCGGACCTCTACGGCGAATTCTTTTCCGAACTGATCCGTGGCATGGATGTCGCGGCACGCGAAAACAGCATGCACCTGCTCGTATCGAGTTCGCACGGCTCGGCCGACGAGACCGCGGCCGCCCTGCGCGCACTGAGCGGTCGCGTCGATGGACTGCTGATCATGTCGCCGCATGCCGACGCCACCCTGCTCGCCGACAACCTGCCTTTCGCGACGCCCACCGTGCTGATGAACACGCGCACCGAGGGCGGCGCATACACGGCGTTCGCCATCGACAACCATGGCGGCGCCCGCGCCATGGTGGAGCACCTGATGGCCCTCGGCCATCGCCGCATCGCCATGATCGCCGGGCCAGCCGACAACTTCGATGCCGATGAACGCCTGCGTGGCTACCGCGATGTGCTGGCCCGTTCGGAACAGGGCGACACGGAAGTGATCCTGCAGGGCGATTTCAGCGAATCGTCCGGCTACGCGGCCGGGTCCGCGATTGCGCGCATGTCACCGCGTCCCGATGCCGTATTCGCCGCCAACGACATGATGGCCCTGGGCTGCCTGTTCGCCCTCAACGAGGCCGGCCTCAGCGTGCCCGGCGACATCGCCCTGGCCGGCTTCGACGACATCCCGATGGCGCGCTTCGTCTCGCCGCCGCTGACAACGATGCGCGTCAACATCGCCGAGCTCGGCGAGCGCGCCGCGCGCGCCCTGATTGCGCAGCTCTCGGAATTGAACACCGCGCCGGAGGGAACCAGCGCGCCGGAACTGATCGTGCGCGCGTCCTGCGGCGCCCCGGCAACCGGAAAACCGGCCAGCAGTTCCTGACCTGCTGCCTGCATTCGACACCAACGCACCGTTTACTGGCCCAACCAACAACAGCCACTCCCCCGGAGAAAAGCCATGAAGTCGCGCAAATATCCAGCACGTCCACCGCAACCCCGACTGCTAGCCTGCGCCCTGGCCAGCTGCCTGTTGGTTGCCGCACCCGCGCTGTACGCGCAGTCCACGGCCGCCACGTTGCGCGGCCAGGTCACCGCTGAATCGGGCAGCGCGGCCAATGCCGAGGTCACGGTGACGAATGTCGCCACCGGCCTGATCCGCAAGGTGCAGAGCAACGCCAATGGCGACTACTCGTTGGCCGGACTTCCGCCCGGCACCTACCGCGTGGATGTCTCTGCCGGCGGCGCGACCAGCAGCCAGACCGTGATCCTGCGCGTGGGCCAGATCGCCACGCTGGACCTGCCGCTCGGAGCGAGCGCCGGAACCACCTCGCAGATGGACACGATCAAGGTCACGGCGGACGCGCTGACCGAGACCAAGACCTCGGAGATCGCGACCTATATCTCGCAGAAGCAGATCGAAGCCCTGCCCCAGGCCTCGCGCAATTTCCTCGCCTTCGCCGACATCGTCCCGGGCGTCATCTTCACGCGCGACGAGAACAACGGCTCGAGCAGCCTGCGTGGCGGTGCGCAATCGTCCAACGGCGTCAACGTCTACATCGACGGCATCGGCCAGAAGAACTATGTCCTCAAGGGCGGCATCAGCGGCCAGGACCAGACCCGCGGCAATCCGTTTCCGCAGGCGGCGATCGCCGAATACAAGGTCATCACGCAGAACTACAAGGCCGAGTTCGACCAGCTCAGCAGCGTTGCAATCACGGCGCTGACCAAGTCCGGCACCAATGAATTCCACGGTGACGTGTTCTACGACTTCACCAACCAGGAACTGCGCGCGGAGCGGCCCGCGGAAAAGGATGCCGGGGTCAAGAAGGACACCAAGGAACTGCATTACGGATTGTCCTTCGGCGGGCCGATAATCCAGGACCAGCTGTTTTTCTTCGGTACCTACGAACGCAAGGAGTTCGTCACGCCTTCGGAAATCAATCCCGGCGAAAACGTGCCCGTCTCGGCATTGCCGGCCGAGGCCCGCTCCCTGGTCGGGCCGACCACGGTGCCGTTCGACGAGGATCTGTATTTCGGCAAGCTGACCTGGACGCCCGACGAGAACAACCTTTTCGAACTGACCGGGAAATACCGCAAGGAATCGCAGATCGACGGCATCGGCGGCGTCAACACCTATGAGTTCGGCAACACGCGCAAGAACGACGATACGCGCCTCGATCTGCGCTACCAGTACGCCAATGGCGACTGGCTGAACGATGCCCACCTGATCTACGAGGACTCGACCTATGAGCCACGGCCGATCACCACCAACGGCTACGGCATCCACCTGCTCGACTACACGGTCGACGGTGGCGGTCGCACGGTCCTCAACTACGGCGCCGGCGAGAATTTCCAGCGCAAGGGGCAGAAGGGAACCGGCTTCCAGGACGACCTGACCTGGAGCGGGCTGGAATGGAACGGCAACCACACGTTCAAGACCGGCTTCAAGTACAAGAGCATCGACATCAATGCGTTCGAGCAGCAGCCCTACAGTCCGCAGTTCTACTACGACATCAACGAAAGCACTTCGGTGCCGACGCGCGTGGAATTCGGCCAGCTCGTCCCCGGCGCACCCCAGCTCGACATCAAGTCGAAGAACCAGCAGTTCGGCATCTACCTGCAGGACGACTGGGAGGTCAACGCGAAGCTGACCCTCAACCTCGGCATCCGCTGGGACTACGAAAAGACGCCGAGTTACCTCGATTTCCAGCCGCGCCCCGAGCTCGTTGCGGCACTGCGCGACTGGGCCAACATCCAGAACACCGACTACAACATCGAGGACTTCATCGGCAACGGACACAACCGCAAGGCCTTCAAGGACGCCTGGCAGCCGCGTGTCGGCTTCTCCTACGACCTGTTCGAGGACCAGCGCCACGTGCTCTTCGGCGGCGCGGGCCGTTCCTATGACCGCAACCTGTTCGACTACCTCGCGCTCGAACGCTCGAAGGGCACGTTCCCGCGCTACCGCTTCGACTTCAACACGCCGGCCCATCCGTGCGACGTCGGCGTCGGCACCTGCCTGGCCTGGGATCCGGCCTACCTGGATCCGGCCAACCTGGCGCCGCTGGTCGCCGCCAATCCGAACCTCGGCGGGGAGATCAACCTGATCAACAACAACCTGAAGACGCCGTATTCGGACCAGTTCAGCTTCGGCATGCGCAACACCGTGACCGTGTTCGGCATGGACTGGAACACCTCGGCCACGCTGTCGCACGTGGTCAGCAAGGACGGCATCTACTTCGCCCTCGGCAACCGCTACCCGGACGGCCGCTTCCGCTTCAACCCGACCGCCACCTGGGGTGGCCAGCCCTGGGGTGAAGGCATCCCCGGCTTCGGCACCCTGATCATCGCCGACAACGGCATCGAGACGCGCAACAACTCGCTCCTTTTGTCGATCGAAAAGCCCTACACGCCCGACTCCGGCTGGGGCATGACCCTTGCCTATACCTACAACGACGCCGAAGAGAACCGCCTCAATGCAGCAGCCTCCGACGAGCACTATGTATTCGACTATCCGAATCCGAGTGGGCAGGGCTTCCTGCGTTCGCTGGGCATCCCGCGGCATCGGCTGGTCCTCACCGGCATCATCGACGGCCCCTGGGGCATGACCTATTCGGCCAAGGCGACCTATTCGAGTCCGGTGGCGAAGGACGCGGTCAACTGCCACGACACCACGGATTTCGACAACTGCTTCTTCGACCCGTTCGTCCCCAGCGGCACGTTCGGCATCAAGCAGGTCGACCTGGCGGCGACCAAGTACTGGGAAGTCGGCAAGGGCGTTTCGTTGCGCTTCCGCGCCGACCTGCTCAACATCTTCAACACCTACAACTGGAACGACTACGACACCTGGCGCGGCGGCCCGACCGATACGAATGCCAACTTCGGCAATCGCAACGGCTTCGGCATCACCACGCCAACCCGCACCCTGAAGCTCTCGGTCGGCGCGAGCTTCTGACCGACGGGGTGGAAAGATCCTCCGGCTGCGCTTGGCAGCCGGACGATGCAGCGGCCCGGCACGCACTTCCCTCCCTGAACGTGCCGGTGTTGCCCATCGGCCGGCCCGCGGCATGCGAGCCGGCCCTTTCTCCATTGAGCGGGCTGCGCCTGCAGGCTAGTCTGGCCGCATGAAGACAATTGGTTCCAGGCAGGCACGCAACGACGCGGCACGGGGGATTCCCGATCACCCTCTACAAAAGACAAAAAATGCAGTGAACAGGCTTCGAAGTGGTTTTCCCTGCGCGTTCCTCCTTGTCGCACTTGTTGGTTGCCACGCCCCTGCACCGCCGTCGGCGCCGGTTGATTCGGCATCCGCAACGCAGGTCGCGATCACGCCTCTGGTCGATGATCTGCAGCAGCGCACGTTCCGCTGGTTCTGGGACAACACGCGCGAGGACAACGGCCTGATTCCCGACCGCACGCCCTACGCGGAACCGTTCTCGAGCATCGCCTCGATCGGCTTCGGCCTGACCGCCTACGGCATCGGCGTCGAGCATGGCTGGGTGACGCGCGAGGAGGCCGCACAGCGCACCCTGAAGGTGCTGCGATTCCTGCGCTCGCTGCCGCAAGGCTCGAGCTTCGAGGACGATGCCGGCTACCACGGATTCTTCTATCACTTCATCGGCCTGGCCAACGGGCGCCGCTATGCGCGCTGGGTCGAAGTCTCCTCGGTCGATACCAGCCTCCTGCTTGGCGGCGTGCTGTTCGCGCAGAGCTACTACGACGGCGAGGGCCCGGTCGAGGGCGAGATCCGCGATCTCGCCGACCAGCTTTACCGCAACGTCGAGTGGCCGTGGCTGCAGGAACGCCCGCCGCTGATCTCGATGGGCTGGGTTCCCGAAGACGGCGTGATCAGCCATGACTGGGCCGGTTACAACGAAGCCATGCTCGTCTACGTGCTTGCCCTGGGCTCGCCGACCCACCCGGTCGCACCCGATGCCTGGAATGCGTGGACGCAGACCTATGATCGCTCGTTCGGCGAATTCCACGGCCAGACCTATCTCGCCTTCGGTCCGCTGTTCGGCCACCAGTATTCGCATGCCTGGATCGATTTCCGCGGCATCCGCGACGACTGGATGCGCCGGCACGATTTCGACTATTTCGAGAACAGCCGCCGCGCAGCGCTCGCCCAGCGCGACTATGCCATCGCCAATCCGATGGGGTGGAATGCCTACGGCGAGGACATCTGGGGACTGACCGCGAGCGACGGTCCGCAGGCCACGACCCAGGTCTACAACCTGCAGCCACGCGAATTCCGCCACTACTCGGCACGCGGCGCGGGACTGGACGCGGACTTCGACGACGGCACGCTGGCGCCGACCGCCGCAGCGGCCTCGATCGCCTTCGCGCCGGAAATCGTGATGCCGGCCATCAAGGCGATGCACGACCGCTTTGGCGAACGCATCTACCGCGAATACGGATTCATCGATGCCTTCAACCCGAGCTTCAACTATCCCGACGTGCCGTTGAAGACGGGTCACCTCGTCGCCGATTTCGGCTGGGTCGACGACAACTACATCGGCATCGACCAGGGGCCGATCGTGCTGATGATCGAGAACTACCGCAACGGCTTCGTCTGGGACGTGATGAAGCGCAACCCGTATATCCGCAAGGGCCTCGAACGGGCCGGGTTCACCGGCGGCTGGCTCGATACGCCGATGCCGGCGAAGGTCGCGCAATGACGGCCGGGGCGGCTCGAACCATGGCCGGATGCGCCCTTGCCATGGTCGCCGTGCTGGCTCTCGGGGGCAAGCCCGCCTCGACCGATCGCACCACGGTCAGCTTCTGGGCCATGGGGCGCGAGGGCGAGGTCGTTTCGCAACTGCTGCCGGAGTTCGAGCGCCGCCACCCGCGGATCCATGTCGAGCTGCAGCAGTTGCCGTGGACGGCGGCGCACGAAAAATTGCTGACCGCGTTTGCCGGTGACGCGCTTCCCGATATCTGCCAGCTCGGAAATACCTGGATTCCGGAATTCGCCGCACTCGATGCACTTGATCCGCTCGACCAGCGTGTCGCTGCTTCCGCTGCGATCGAAAAGGCCGACTACTTTCCGGGCATCTGGGATACCAATGTCATCGAAGGCGCCCTGCTCGGGGTGCCCTGGTACGTCGACACACGCCTGCTGTTCTACCGCAAGGATCTGCTCGCCGAAGCAGGCTTTGCCGAGGCACCGAAAGACTGGAGCAGCTGGCACGAAGCCATGCGCGCGATCAAGCGCAAGGCCGGCGACAAGGGCTACGCCATTCTCCTGCCACTGGATGAATTCGAGCCGCTGCTGCAACTCGCCATCCAGCAGGACGATCCACTGCTGCGCGACGACGGCACGCGCGGAAACTTCGAGAGCGCGGGCTTCCGCGAAGCCTTCGACTTCTACACGTCGATGTTCAGGGAAGAACTCGCGCCACGCATGAGCGACACACAGATCTCGAATGTCTGGAACGAGTTCGCCAACGGCTTGTTCGCCTTCTACATCACCGGGCCCTGGAATATCGGCGAGTTCAAGCGGCGCCTGCCCGCGGAACTCGCCGACCAGTGGATGACCGCGCCGTTGCCCGGCAGGAACGGACGCGGCGGCGGCGTCGCCGGCGGCACCAGCCTCGTGCTGTTCCGCGATTCGCCGAACAAGGAAGCAGCCTGGCTGCTGCTAGAGTACCTCTCCGAGCCCGACGTGCAGCGCCGGTTCCATGCGCTGACCGGCGATCTGCCGCCGCGGCGCAGCGTCTGGGACGATCCCGTGCTGGCCGGCGATCCCTATGCACGTGCTTTCCGCGAGCAGCTCGAGCATGCCAGGGCGACCCCCAAGGTCGCCGAATGGGAGCGCATCGCCAACGAGATGCAGCGCGCCGCCGAACGCGTCGTGCGCGGCGGCGCGGATGCCGACGCCACCCTGCGCGCCCTCGATGCCGAAGTCGACAAGATCCTCGAAAAGCGCCGCTGGATGCTCGCGCAGGAGAAATCACCATGAAGGCCCCGCGCGCCGGCTGGCTGTTCGTCGCCCCCGCCCTGATCGTCATCGGCGTGTTCTTCTTCGTTCCGGTGCTGGCCGCCCTGCTGCTGAGCTTCACCGATTTCGACCTCTATGCGCTGGCCGATACCGCCAACCTGCGCTTCATCGGGCTCGGCAACTACATCGACCTGCTGCAGACGCCGATGTTCTGGAAGTCACTCGGCAATACTTTCTATTTCGTCGTGGTCGGCGTGCCGCTGTCGATCGCCGTGTCGCTCGCAGCGGCGCTGCTGCTCGATTCGAAACTGGCCCGCTTCAAGGGCTTGTTCCGCACCGCGCTGTTCGCGCCGGTGGTGACCACGATCGTCGCCGTGGCGGTGATCTGGCGCTACTTCTTCCACACCCGCTACGGGCTCGTGAACTACACGCTCGGCTTCATCGGCATCGAGCCGATCGACTGGCTTGGCGATGCCGACTGGTCGATGCCGACGATCATCCTGTTCGCCGTGTGGAAGAACTTCGGCTACAACATGATCATCCTGCTCGCCGGCCTGCAGGCCGTTCCGCAGGAACTCTATGAAGCGGCGCGCATCGACGGCGCGTCTTTCTGGCGACAGCTGCGCCACATCACCCTGCCGATGCTCAAGCCGACCATGCTGCTGGTCGCGATCATCACCACGTCAGGTTATTTCCAGCTGTTCGCCGAACCCTACGTGATGACCCGCGGCGGGCCGCTGCAGAGCACGACCAGCGTGCTCTATTTCATGTTCGAGGAAGGCTTCCGCTGGTGGAACCTCGGCCGCGCCTCCGCCGTCGCCTTCCTGCTGTTCGTGCTGATCCTCGGCGTCACCGCCCTGATGCTGCGATTCGGCCGGCGCGGCGAGGACGCCGCATGAATCCGCGCCTGGCCAGGGCCCTCGTCAACGGACTGCTGATCGGATTCGCCGTGGTCAGCCTGGCGCCGCTCTTGTGGATGCTCTCGGTGTCGTTCATGGCGCATGGCGAAGCGAGCACGTTTCCACCGCCGCTGCTGCCGGCCGCACCGACGCTGGCCAACTACCGCGAACTGTTCGAGCGCAACGGCCTCGGCCGTTACCTGTTCAACAGCACCCTGATCGCGACCGCGGTCACCGTGCTTTCGCTGGCGTTCAACCTGGCCGCCGGCTATGCCTTCGCCAAGCTCCACTTCCACGGTCGCGACAACCTGTTCCGGGTACTGCTCGGCGCCCTCGTGATTCCGGCCCAGGTCGCCATGATCCCGCTGTTCCTGCTGATGAAATCGCTCGGCCTGGTCAACAGCTACGGCGGCGTCATCGTGCCGGCCATGGCCGGCATCTTCGGCATCTTCCTCGTGCGCCAGTACGCGCGCTCGATCCCCGATGAACTGCTCGAGGCCGCGCGCATCGACGGCGCCGGCGAGGGCCGCATTTTCGCGCGCATCGTGCTGCCCCTGCTCAAGCCGATCGTGGTCACCCTGGCGATCTTCACCTTCCTCGCCAGCTGGAACGATTTCATGTGGCCGCTGATCGTGCTCGCCGACCAGTCCAACTACACGCTGCCGGTCGCGCTCGCCTCGCTGTCGCGCGAACACGTGCAGGACAACGAATTGATGATGGCCGGATCGGTGGTCACGGTCGCGCCGGTGCTGCTGCTGTTCCTCGCCCTGCAGCGCTACTACATCGAGGGCCTGCTGCTCGGCAGCGTGAAGGGATGAGCGCAATGGCAGGCGCATCGTACCCCTGTAGGAGCAGGCTTCAGCCGCGATGCTCTCCTGGCATCGTGACGAAGAGCATCGCGGCTGAAGCCTGCTCCTACAACAGCGCGTTCTTGCATTTCCTTGTACTGCTCGCACTGGCGATAGTCAGCGCTGCCCATGCGCAGGCGGACACGAGCGCCGCAAGGCTCCTCGACGACTTCCAGAATCCATCGGCCTGGAAAGCACTGGCATCCGATCAGGTCTCCGCGTCGCTACATTTGCTCGCCACTGACGGCGGCAAGGCGCTTTGCCTCGCCTACGATTTCAACGGCGTGTCCGGCTATGCCGCGATGCGTCGCGAACTGCCGCTCACGTTCCCGCCCGACTATGAATTTGATTTCAGGGTGCGCGGCAGCGGCCCGGCGAATGCCTTCGAGTTCAAGCTGATCGACGCCAGCGGCGACAATGTCTGGTGGGTCAGCAAGGCGAACACGACCTTCGCCAGCGAATGGACGCCGGTGCGCTACAAGAAGCGCCATATCTCGCCGGCCTGGGGCCCGCTGGCCGACAAGACCCTGCGCCAGACGCAATCCATCGAGTTCACCGTGTCGGCGAACAGCGGCGGCAAGGGCGAGGTCTGCATCGACGACTTGCGCTTTCGCGAACGCGATGTTGCGCCTGCGCGTTGGCCGATACCCCGCCTTCAAGTGAGTTCGGGAAGTGCCTCGGCTGCCTTGTTCGCCGGAATTCCGGTTCGCGAGATCAACCGGCTGGCGCATGAGACTGTCCAGGGGATGCGAATGATGCTGCGGGGCGGCATTCCGCAGGCAGTCAGCGACCTGCCGTCTTTTCAAGCTTTCGATCCGGACGCGGACCCACGCGGATGGCAAAGCGATCCGGGTACGGGACCGGACCAGCAGATCACGGCGGATTTCGGCGCATCGCGCGAGTTCGATCTCTTGATATTGCGCTGGAAGCCCAACCTGCATGCAAATCGATATCGCATCGATCTCTCGTCGGACGGAACGTCCTGGCAGACCGCGCGTTCGGTCGATGACGGGAATGGCGGAAACGACTACCTGTTCCTGCCCGGAAAAGAAGCGCGATACCTGCGCATCCGCATGCTTGCCGGTCCTTCCGGCCGCTACGGCCTGATTGCCGCGGACGTGGAGGATCTGGGGACCACGGATACCATGAACCGCTTCATCGAACGCATCGCCGAAGAGGCTCCTCCCGGGCAGTTTCCCAGGGGATTTTCCGGTCATCAGACTTACTGGACACTGGTCGGTGTCGATGGCGGGCATGAAAGCGGATTGCTCGGAGAAGATGGCGCGATTGAGGTCGCACGGGGCGGCTTCTCCCTGACACCGTTCGTGCTTGACGGCATGGGATGCGCCGGCGACTCGAACATGACCGCTGCCGATCTTGGCTTTGCTTACTCACTTGCGAATGTCAGCAACTGGGCCAAGGTGACGATCGATCCGGGGCTCGCCGATCGATTCCTGCCGATGCCGGGTGTCGTGTGGTCGCGTACGACCGGGAGTGATCGTTTTGTTGCATGCGCAATGGATTGGCGAAACTTCAATTCGTCCTATTATCATGGACGAATACAGATCAAGCCGTGGCACCTTGACGTCGATGCTTTCGCGCACGGCACGCCCGAGGCCTCCCGCATCCTGGCCAGTTACTCCCTCACCAACGACAGCGATGTGCAGCGGACACTGTCGCTTGCGCTCGCCATCCAGCCATTCCAGGTCAACCCACCCGTGCAGTTCCTGACCACGCCGGGCGGCGTCAGCCCGATCCACGAGCTGGGATTTGATGGCGCGTCGGTCAGTGTCAATGGAAAGTCGCGCCTGTGGCCCTTGCAGGCGCCGAGCGCCTTCTTCGCGACACAATTCGACAACGACATGGTCGCGCAACACCTCACCTACCGTGATTGGCCGACGACCCGGCAGGTCACGGATGACACCGGCCTTGCCTCGGGCGCGCTGATCTACCGGTTCGAACTCCCGGCGCACGCGACGAAGACGATCAGCCTCGAGATTCCCCTCAGCGGCCAGGCGCTGGCGGCGCCACTCGATGCAGACGCCGCGCAAGCCTGGGTCCAGACGCAACGCAGGCAGGTCGCCGATGCATGGCGCGAAAAACTCAACCGCGTGAGCTTCAGCGTGCCGCCGGCCGCGCAGCCGCTGATCGACACGCTGCGCACCGCGCTCGCGCACATCCTGATCAGCCGTAATGGCGTGCAGATCCGGCCCGGCACGCGCTCGTATGCGCGCTCGTGGATCCGCGATGGCGCGATGACGGCCGAAGCCCTGCTGCGCATGGGTCATGCACGGGAAGCCCGGGATTTCCTCGAATGGTTCGCGCCCTACCAGTTCGAGAGCGGCAAGGTGCCGTGCTGCGTCGATGCGCGCGGTTCCGATCCGGTACCCGAGAACGACAGCCACGGCGAGCTGATCTACCTGATCGGCGAAGTCGTGCGCTATACGCAGGACAGGGCACTGGCCGAAAAGATGTGGCCACATGTCGACAAGGCCACGCGCTACATGGACAGGTTGCGCGCGAGCGAGCGCGGCGAGGCCAATCGCGGCACCGAAAAATACGGCCTGCTGCCGGCCTCGATCAGCCACGAAGGCTACTCGGCGAAACCGGCCTATTCGTACTGGGACGATTTCTGGGGCCTGACCGGCTACGAATCGGCGATCGGGCTGGCGAAGATGCTCGGCCGCGACGACGATGTGCATCGACTCACCGCAAGTCGCGACGGGTTCCGCGCCGATATCCTCGCCTCGCTTGAGGCCAGCACGAAGAAATTCGGCATCGACTTCATTCCCGGCGCGGCCGATCTCGGCGACTTCGACGCCACCTCGACGACGATCGCGCTGTCGCCGGGCGGACAGCTGGATCAGCTTCCGGCGGATCTCGTGCGCAACACCTTCGAGCGCTACTGGCCGGAGTTCGTCGCCCGCCGCGACGGCACGCGCGAGTGGAAGGACTACACGCCCTATGAGTGGCGCAACGTCGCCGCCTTCATCCGTCTCGGCTGGAAGGAGCGCGCGCACGAGGCGATCGACTTCTTCTTCAAGGACCGCCGACCGCTGGCCTGGAACCAGTGGGCCGAAGTCGTCGGTCGCGACTATCGCAAACCGCGCTTCATCGGCGACATGCCACACGGCTGGGTCGCTTCGGATTTCATCCGCTCGACTCTCGACCTGTTCGCCTACGAGCGCGCTTCCGATGACGCGACCGTGCTGGCGGCCGGCATCCCGGAGGAATGGCTGGCCGGCGATGGTGTCGCCATCGCCAATCTGCAGACCCGCCATGGCCCGCTCGGCTACCGGCTCAGCGCCGATGCACGGCAGTTGCGCATGACCGTGGAGGCCGATAACCGACGCATGCCGGCCGGCGGCTACGTACTGGCCTGGCCGTTCGCCGGGGAGCCGGGTCCGACCCGGGTCAACGGCCGCACGGTGGCCTGGACCGCTGGCGAGCTGCGCATCGACCGGGTCCCGGCGCAGATCGTCGCGAGCCGCGCTGCGGCGCCGGCAAGCCCTGCCCGCTGAACCCTTCGACCCCATGGCTGTCCAGTAATCGGCACGCGATCGACGATCCCGGAGGGTTCACCCATGCGCCTCATGCTGATGCTGGCCCTGTTGCTGTTGCCCTCGCTCCCCGATGCCAGGGCCGCGAGCGTCGAAACCGGCACGCTGGCGGGCGCCGGCTACCGCGTCGACATGCCCGAGCCGTGGAACCACGGGCTCATCGTGTTCTTCCACGGTACCTGGGAGCGCATGGGCGAGTTCAGCGACAGCGAGCCGTTGCCCGGCTTCCTGCAGACCCTCGCGGACCGCGGCTATGCGGTGATCCAGTCGGCCTATGCGCAGCCCGGCTGGGCGGTCGAACAGGGGATCGACGACAGCGAACGCCTGCGCCAGCACTTCGTCGAAGTGCACGGCACGCCGCAACAGACCTACGCGCTCGGCATGTCGATGGGTGGATTGCTGGTCGTCGAGGCACTCGAAGCGCGGCCGCAGGTTTATGCTGGCGGGCTTTCCCTGTGCGGTGCGATCACGCCGGCCGACATGCTGTTTGCGCGCGATTTCGCCTTGCGCGCCGCGTTCGATTTCTATTTCCCCGGCGTGTTCGGCGCGCTGGTTCCGGTACCGGCGACATTCCGCCAGACCGACGCGCTCGATGCGCGCATCGAGCGCGCCCTGAAGGACAACCCGCGCGGCGCCGAATCGATGCGGCGCCTGTCCGGCGTCTGGAGCGAGGCCAGCTTCGCCGACGTCATCGCGGCGACGACCAGCGACCTGCGCGAATTGCAGCAACGCGCCGGCGGCAATCCGTTCGGCAATGCTAATCTCGTCTATACCGGTTCACTCGACGACGCCGCGCTCAACCTCGGCGTCAAGCGTTACCAGGCTGATGCGAGGGCGGCCGCGTATCTTTCACGCTGGTACACGCCGAATGGACAACTCGAGCGCCCGCTGCTGGCCGTGCACACCACCGGCGATCCGCTGGTGCCCGCATCGAGCGCCTTCGACTACGCACTGATCGCGCGTCGGGCCGGCCACGAGGATCTGTTCGTGCAGCAGTTCGTCGACGCCGAGGGCCACTGCACGATCGGCGACGATCGCATCGTCCGCGCCTTCGATGACCTGGTCGCGTGGACGCACGGCAAAAGGCCGGCAGCGGGACTGCGGCACTGAGCGTTGCGCCGCTCAGGGCAAGGCCTGGAACGGGCAGAGGTGCCCCCAGACTTCATTGAGATGGCTCACCGTATAGATGTGGCCGCCGACGAAGATCGTGTACCAGAGGTTGCTGCCTTCGACCCAGTTGTTGGCGATAAATTGGTTGTAGTCGCTGTTTGCGTACGGCAGCAGTGAATCCTGGTTACCGACATGGCTGTCGATGGGAATATGCCGGGCAGCGCTCGCGAGCAGCGTATTGCAGGTCGATGGACTCGAGCAGGCCAGCCCTTCGAGCACGCCGGCGCTGACGGCGTAGGCGGCAAACGTGTCGATCGAAACCGGCGCCCCGAAATTGTTGTACATGATGTCGTGCAGGACGTGCCCGCCGGCCGAGTAGCCCCAGCCGATGCGGCGCGAGCGGTCGATGTTGTAGGCCGCCTCGGCATCGGCAATGGCCGCGGCGAAGATGTCGTAGTCGCTCGGATTGGGTGGCGGCGCGATCCAGCCGCCCGAGGGTCCTGTCCCGACCGGCGCAATGACGATAAAACGGTTCGCGTCGGCGACCGAAGCCCAGCTGTTGCGCGCTACCTGGGCCTGGCTGTCGGCCGCAGCCGGGCTGCCGGCCTGGCCATGCAGGGCAAGCACGAGCGGTAGCGGCGTCGAAGGCGAGTAGGACGGCGGCACGTGCAGGTAGACCGTGAACGTGCCGGGCGGATAGCCGGGAACGCTGACGCTGCGGATCAGGTTGCCGATCGCGCCGCCGCTGCCGTTGGACGGCAGTCGCGTGATGCCGGCCGCCGGCTGGAAGCCGTCGACGAAGATCGCATCGGGATGCGCGCAGACCCAGGCCGGCAGCTGGACGGTCGTGGTCGCTGCAGCGAGGGACGGCTTGGCCAGCGCCGCCAAAGCAAGGATCAGCGCACCTGGCCAGCGCGACGTCCGCCCGATCCGCAACTTGCGCATGCCCTGCTCCCGATGCCGTTGCCACGCATCGCCCCACCCGGAAACGGGCCGGCGCGATGCAGCCGCACCATAGCGCAAGTCGACGTCATCCTGTCCGAAACGGCGGCCGCGCATTCAGCACGCCGACATGTGCCCCGACGCCGTGGGCCGCAGCGGGCCGTGCCATCAGGGGCCGGGGTTGGCGAGGATCCGGCCGTTGCTGGCGATGATGCGGGCGTAGAGCTTCGCGCTGTCCTTCAGGGTGCGCGTCTGCGTTTCGAAATCGACATGGATCATGCCGAAGCGCTTCGAATAGCCGAGCGACCATTCGAGGTTGTCGAGCAGGGACCAGGCGAAGTAGCCGCGCAGGTCGCAACCGGCCTCGCGGGCCGCATGCGCCGCGCGCAGGTGCTTGCCGAGATAGTCGACGCGCAGCGGATCGTGGATGACGCCGTTTTCGGCGACCGGCGGGTCGAAGAACGCGGAACCGTTCTCGGTGATGTAGAGCGGCGGATTGCCGTAGCGCTCCTTGATCCAGAGCAGGGTATCGGTGAGGCCCTGCGCATAGACCTCCCAGCCAGTCTCGGTATAGGTCGCCGATTTCTGGCGCACGCTGGAGGCCCTGAGCGGCCAGGATTTCTCGTCGTGGCGGGTGACGCTGCGCGTGTACCAGTTCAGGCCGAGGAAATCGATCGGCTGGCGGATCAGGGCCATGTCCTCGTCCGGCCATTCCGGCCAGGCCTCGCCGAAGATCCCGCGCAACTCTTCGGGGTAGGTGCCGAAGAAGGCGGGATCGAGGTACTGGCGGTTCATGTAGGCATCGGCGCGCTGCGTCGCGGCCAGGTCCTCGGCCGACTGCGAGGCCGGATACTTCGGCTCGATGTTGACCACCAGCCCGATGCGGTGCTTGCCTTCGGCGCGATAGACCTGCACGGCGCGGCCGTGCGAACGCATCAGGTGATGCGAAGCGATCGGCGCTTCGAAGCGGTTGCGATGCCCGGGCGCCAGCGCACCGTGCAGGTAGCCGCCGTCAGTCACGACCCAGGGCTCGTTGAGCGTGGCCCACATCTTCACGCGGCCATCGAGCGCGCGATACATGGTCGCCGCGTAGTCGCCGAACCAGTCGGCGATATCGGGGTTGAGCCAGCCGCCGCGATCATCCAGCGCAGCCGGCAGGTCCCAGTGGTAGAGGGTCGCCGTCGGCTCGATCCCGGCCTCGAGCAGGCCGTCGACGAGGCGCGAATAGAAATCGAGCCCCTTCTGGTTGATCCGGCCCTTGCCCTCCGGGAATATCCGGCTCCAGGCGATGCTGAAACGGTAGGCATTGAGCCCGAGCTCGCGCATCAGGGCGATGTCGCCATGCCAGCGCCGGTAGTGGTCGCAGGCGACGTCGCCGGTATCGCCGTCGCGGGTCATGCCCGGCGTATGCGCAAAGCGCTGCCAGATGCTCGGCCCGGCGCCGTCGGCCAGCGGCGAACCTTCGATCTGGTAGGCCGCGGTTGCACAGCCCCACATGAAATCCTGCGGAAATTCGATCGCTTTCTGGGTCATGGGAGTCGGCAGTGGAAGCGGAGGAATGAAAACGGTTACATTGAGGATATCCCAAGCGTAGCCGATTTGGCATAGGCTGCCGCCCTGGCGCAATTTTCAACCCGGAGTCCCCGCTTGGCCAATCTGAAGCTCGATGCCGTGCGCAAAGTCTATGCCAATGGCCAGGTGGCGGTCGCCGGGGCCAGCTTCGAAGTCGCCGATGGCGAGTTCTTCGTGCTGGTCGGGCCTTCAGGCTGCGGCAAGTCGACCCTGCTGCGCATGATCGCCGGCCTTGAGTCGATCACCTCCGGAACCCTGCGCATCGGCGATCGTGTCGTCAACGACGTGGCGCCGAAGGATCGCGATATCGCCATGGTGTTCCAGAGCTACGCGCTGTATCCGCACATGAGCGTCGGCGAAAACCTCGCCTTCGGCCTCAAGCTGCGCGGCACGCCGGTCGAGGAAATCCGCAGGCGGGTCGACGAGGCCGCGGCCACGCTCGAGCTTGGCGCCCTGCTCGAACGCAAGCCCGGGCAGCTCTCCGGCGGCCAGCGCCAGCGCGTCGCCCTCGGCCGCGCGCTCGTGCGCAACCCCAGCGTGTTCCTGCTCGACGAACCCCTGTCGAACCTCGATGCGCGCCTGCGCCTGAGCATGCGCGTGGAAATCGCCAAGCTGCACCGCCGGCTCGGCACGACGATGGTCTATGTCACCCACGACCAGATCGAGGCGATGACGCTTGGCCAGCGCATCGTCGTGCTCAAGGACGGCGAGATTCAGCAGATCGACACGCCAATGAACCTCTATGCACGCCCGGCCAACTTGTTCGTCGCCGGCTTCCTCGGCAGTCCGGCAATGAATTTCCTGCGCGGACGCGTGATCGAGCAGGACGGACCCAAGCTCGAATACGGCGACAACCGCATCGCCCTCGATGCCACCGGCGAACTGGCCGCACAGGCGCGCGCCTACGTCGGTCGCGAGCTCATCGCCGGGCTGCGCCCCGAAGATCTGTTTCCATCCGCGACGCAGAACGCAAAGGCAACCCTCGGCGTGCTGCTCGAACTGGTCGAGCCGGTCGGCAACGAGATCTTCCTCAACCTGCGCAGCGGAGACGAAGCACTGGTGGCACGCGTGCCGCCGCAATCCCTGCCCGCTGCGGGCGAGCGCATCGAACTTGGCTTCGATCCGGCCCGGCTGCACCTGTTTGATCCAACAACAAAGCGCAGACTCCAATGAACGAAACCGGTGAGCGAAACCGCGCTCGATGGATGTTCCTTTCGCTTTGCCTGTTTTTCTCCATCCCCGTA
>DAIMYT010000025.1:0-33205 GCA_036734345.1 Dokdonella sp.
TCCGTTTGCCGTGTGCCTGCTGCTGAGCCTGGTGATCCTGCCGGGATGGAAGGCATCGTACCCGGTGCTGATCGGCCGGCTGCTTTTCATTGCCCTCATGGGTCTGCTCGCCTTCGGCCTGTTCGAACGCTGGCCACGACGCCTGCCGCGCTGGCTCGCGCGCTGGGTCCTGCAGGTGCTTGCCGTGGCGCTTGCGATGCCGGTCGCCGCAGCGATCGCCTATGCGCTGACGACGTTGGGTGATCCCGTGCCGTTCTGGCAGGACAAGGACCGCATGATCGGGTTCGCCACGATGACCTTCCTCGGCGTGCTGCTGGCGCCGTGGATGGCGGTGTCGGCCCTGGTCAGCCAGATCAGCGGTGCCGCACAGAAGCAGGCGCTGGCATTCGACCTGGAGCGCAGCGAACTTGAGCGCAAGGCCGTGCAGGCTCGCCTGCGCCTGCTGCAAGCCCAGGTCGAACCGCATTTCCTGTTCAATACGCTGGCCAACGTGCGTGAGCTGGTGGATTCCGGTTCGCCGCAGGCCTCCGCCGTGCTTGGCAGCCTGATCGCCTACCTGCGCGCCGCCGTGCCGAGGCTGAACGAGCCCGGCACGACGATCGGCCAGGAACTCGACCTGGTGAGGGCCTATCTCGAAGTCATGCACATGCGCATTCCGGATCGCCTGCAATTCACCCTGCACGCCGACGCCGAGGCCTTGCCGCTGGACTGCCCGCCCATGGCCGTGCTGACCCTGGTCGAAAATGCCGTCCGCCACGGCATCGACCCGAGCGAAAAGGGCGGTCGCATCGATGTCCGCGTCGAAACCCGCGAAGGTCGCTGTCGCGTGCAGGTCGTCGATACCGGGGCAGGGCTGTGGGAAACCGGCAACGGCCTGGGCACCGGGCTGGCGACCTTGCGCGAACGCCTGCAACTGATGTTCGGCGCCGACGCGCAACTGCGCCTGGTCCGCGTCGCGCCGCATGGCGTCAGCGCTGAGCTTGAATTTCCCGCCCGCCGGAGCAAGCCGTGAACGCCCGCGTCCCGACTGCACTGATCGCCGACGACGAACCGTTGCTGCGCAAATCGCTGGTGCGCCTGCTCGCCGATGCCTGGCCGCAACTGCAGATCGTTGCCGAGGCACGCAACGGACGCGAGGCGGTCGAGCTTTTCGAAGCACTGCGGCCGGACATCTGTTTCCTCGATGTGCAGATGCCGGGGCTCTCGGGCGTGGAAGCGGCGCGCTACATCGGTCGCCGAGCGCATCTCGTGTTCGTCACCGCGTTCAGCCAGTATGCGGTGCAGGCATTCGAGCACGGTGCACTCGACTACCTGGTCAAGCCGCTCGAATCCGCGCGCCTGGCCGATACGGTGGCGCGCCTGCAGGAGCGCCTGCGCGCGGCACGACCGGCGCCCGATACGGATGGACTGCTCGACCAGCTCGCCGCGCGGCTGCGCAAGGGCACGCCGCCGGCCACGCTGCAATGGATACGGGCCTCGGTCGGCCAGGCCATCAGGCTCATCGCCGTGGACGAGATCGATTTCCTGCGTTCCGACGAGAAGTACACGCGCATCGCGTGGCGCGGCGACGGCGGCGCGCCCGGCGATGCCCTGATCCGCACGCCCCTGAAAGAGCTGGTAGGCCAACTCGATGCCGCGCGATTCGCCCAGGTGCATCGCGCCGTGGTCGTGAACCTGCATGCGATCGACCACGTCACGCGGGGCGACAACGAAACCGCCAGCATCCATCTCAAGGGCCGCAACGAAGTGCTGCCGGTCAGCCGCAGCTACCTGCACCTGTTCCGCCAGATGTGAGGCCTGCGCGCGCTGGGGCCGACGCTGTCGAAGTAACACAGGCTTGGCACTGCGGCATGATTCCCTCAGGCTATGCGGCGGATCCGCCCTTGCCCCCTGGACTATCGATGCAGACGATTGACGACCTCCTGGCCATCATGGCGCGATTGCGCGACCCCGACTCCGGCTGCCCCTGGGACGTCAAGCAGACCTTCGAGACGATCGTCCCGTATACGATCGAGGAAGCCTACGAAGTCGCCGATGCGGTCGATCGCCGCGACTACGCCGACCTCTGCGGCGAGCTCGGCGACCTGCTGCTGCAGGTCGTCTTCCATGCGCGCATGGCCGAGGAGGCCGGGCACTTCGATTTCTCCGACGTGGTCGCGTCGATCTGCAACAAGATGGTCACCCGGCATCCGCATGTTTTCGCCGGCGGCCAGGCCGATACCGCCGACGAAGTTCTGGTCAACTGGGAGGCGATCAAGCGCCGCGAACGTGCGGCCGGCGGCGACGAGGACGGCAGTGCGCTGGCCGGCATCGCGCGCGGCCTGCCCGAGTGGCAACGCGCGATCAAGCTGCAGAAGCGCGCGGCCACGGTCGGCTTCGACTGGCCCGACGTCAATCCGGTCTTGGCCAAATTGCACGAGGAAATCGACGAGGTCCGCGAGGAGTTTGTCGCTGGCGCCGATCCGCAGCGCCTGACCGACGAGATCGGCGACGTGCTGTTCGTCTGCGCCAACCTGGCCCGGCACGCGCGCGTCGACGTATCGGCGGCCCTGCGCCATGCCAATGCCAAGTTCGAGCGGCGCTTCCGGCGCATGGAGGCGCTGGCCGCCGCGGCGGGCAGCCGCCTCGAGAGCCACGGCCTGGCCGAGCAGGAAGCGCTGTGGGACGAGGCCAAACGCGACGAATAGTTTAAACCATTCGCGCACCGGGCGTATCCAATGCGGGACCCGTCCACTGGAGTGTCCCATGCGCCTGATCCTTGCTTCGTCCCTGTTGCTGGTGTCCGCAACGGCTTTTGCCTCGAACTGCGAACACCAGGCCGACCGCTCGTTCAATGTCGACCGGGCCGACATCAAGACCCTGGTCGCGAAACTCGGCTCGACCGACTTGCGCCTGCGCGGCGTCGCCGGCCTCGCGCGCATCGAAGTCCAGGCCCGCGCCTGCGCATCGAACGCCGGCGACCTTGACCGGCTCACGGTCAGCCAGCGCCGTGACGGCGACCGCCTTGTCATCGAGACCGAGCGCAACCGCGGCTCCTACACGTTTTCGCTGTTCGGTTCGAGCTATGCCTACCTGGAACTCGAGATCCGCGTGCCGGCCACGCTGGCCGTCGACGTCGATACCGGTTCCGGCGATGTCGATGCGCGCGGCCTGGAGAGCCTGAGGTACGAGGCGGGATCGGGCGACCTCATCGTCGAGAACATCGCGGGCGAGCTGGTCGCCGACGTCGGTTCCGGTGATGTCGAGGGTTCCGACGTCGGACGCTTTCACCTGGTGTCGACCGGCTCGGGCGACTTCAACCTGCGCGACATCCACGGAGATGTCGAGGTCGGCGGCGTCGGCTCGGGCGACCTGACCTTCCGCAAGGTCGGTGGCAGCGTGCAGATCGACCGCGTCGGTTCCGGCGATGTCGATCTGTACGAGGTCGGTGGCGACGTCAGCGTCGATTCGATCGGTTCGGGCGACCTGCATGCCGTCGACGTGCGCGGCAACCTGACCGTGAAATCGAGCGGCAGTGGCGACATCAGCCACCGCAACATCGGCGGGCGCGTCGACGTTCCCGATTCCGACTGAGCCGGATGGCCCGCACCGACCCTTCAGGCGACCTTGAACGCGCCGTAGCTGCGCAGGCGCTGGTAGCGCTGCTCGAGCAGGGTCGGCAGCTCGAGCTCGTCGAGCGCCTTCAACTGGCCGAGCAGCACGGCCTTGAGGCGGATCGCCATCGAATGCGGGTTGCGGTGGGCGCCGCCCAGCGGTTCGCGCACGACCTTGTCGATCAGCCCGAGTTCGAGCAGGCGATGGGCGGTGATGCCCAGTTGCTCGGCGGCATCGCGGGCCTTCTCTGCGGTCTTCCAGAGGATCGACGCGCAGCCTTCCGGCGAGATCACCGAGTAGGTCGAATACTGCAGCATGATCGTGCGGTCGCCGACGCCGATGGCGAGCGCGCCGCCGGATCCGCCCTCGCCGATCACGGTACACAGGATCGGTACCTTGAGTTCGGACATTTCGATCAGGTTGCGCGCGATCGCTTCGGACTGGCCGCGCTCCTCGGCGCCGACGCCGGGGTAGGCACCGGGCGTGTCGATGAAGGTCAGCAGCGGCAGCTTGAAGCGCTCGGCCAGCTTCATCAGGCGCAGCGCCTTGCGATAGCCTTCGGGTCGCGGCATGCCGAAATTGCGCCGGATCTTGGTCTTGGTGTCGCGTCCTTTCTGGTGGCCGATGATGACGACGCTGCGCCCGTCGATGCGGCCGATGCCGCCGACGATGGCGGCATCTTCGGCGAACGCGCGATCGCCGGCGAGTTCATGGAACTCCTCGCACATGACCTTGATGTAGTCGAGCGTGAATGGCCGCGCCGGATGGCGCGCGAGCTGGGCAATCTGCCACGGGGTCAGATTGCGGAAGATCTCGGCCGTGCGCGTCTTCAGCTTGGACTGCAGCTTGCCGATCTCGTCCTCGATGTTGAAAGCCTGACCATGGCTGGCATGGCGCAGCTCCTGGATCTTGGCTTCGAGTTCGCCAATCGGTGCTTCGAATTCGAGGAAGTTCGGGTTCATTCAACGATGTTTGAATCAGAAGAGCGGGAGTATAGCCGGTCGCAGCCGTCTCGCGAGCGTCCGCAGGTGGCGCCCGCCGCCGCACGGCAACTCATTGGCCGTAAACGAATTCTGCCTCGAGGACGCCATCGAGGGCGCCGATGGTGCGGGCCAGAGCCGGGCTTGCGCGCACGCGCCATTCCGGGCCGAGCTCGATTTCGCCGCGCCCGCTGCGGTTGCTGAAGGCGATGCGCACGGTCGTGCTGCCGCCCCGGCAGGATTCGAGGGCCGCGTAGAGCCGCGTCGCGAAATCGCCGCCGATGCCGTTGACGCGCACGCGCAATACGCGCGCCTGGCGCTCGCAGGCCGATTCGATGGTACCGACGCGCTGCGTACGCAGCTGGTAGTTGCCGGAAAAGTCGTCGATCGACAGGGTGCCCTCGAACACGAGAATGGCGTCGCGCGTCAGCAACGGGGCGTATTCGGTCCACGCCTCGCGGTACAGGACCGCCTCGAAGCGGCCCGAATAATCCTCGACCTGGACGAAGGCGCGCGACTCGCCCTGCTTGCGCAGGCCGAGCACCGAGCCGGCCAGGATGAAGGCCTGCTGGCCGCCGCCGTACCGGCTTCGCCCTTCCTGCGGCTTGTAGAGCTTGCCGACTTCGCCGATCGGACAAGTCGCCACGCGACCCAGCAGCTCGCGCCAGGCATCGGTCGGGTGGCCGCTCAGGTAGTGGCCGAGCGTGTCGCGTTCGCCGGCCAGGCGCCGTTCGGCGGGCCAGTCCTCGACTTCGACGAGTTCGAGTGCGACCGCGGCCGGGCTGGCCGCGCCGAACATGTCGTTCTGCCCGGCCTGGGCATTGCGCGCCAGCTGGTCGGCCGCGCGCATTGCCTCGGGCAATTGCGCCATCAGGCTGGCCCGGTTCACCGCCAGCGCGTCCATCGACCCGGAGAGAATCAGTGCCTCGAGCGTGCGCTTGTTGATCTTTTGCGCATCGACGCGCACGCAGAAGTCGCCGAGATCGCGGAACGGGCCGCGTTCGCGCGCGAGCACGACGTTCTCGATGGCGCCTTCGCCGACGCCCTTGAGCGCGCCCAGTCCGTAGCGGATCGTCTTCGAGGCAACGCCCGTGCGCGCCTCGTCGAGGGCGTGGAACTTGTAGCCCGAGGCGTTGATGTCGGGCGGCAGCACTTCGAGGCCGAGCGCGCGCGCCTCGCCGAGCAGGTTGACCACCTTGTCGGTGTTGTCCATGTCCGCCGAAAGAACGGCCGCCATGAATTCCGCCGGGTAGTGCGTCTTCAGCCAGGCCGTCTGGTAGGAGACCAGCGCATAGGCGGCGGCATGCGACTTGTTGAAGCCGTAGCCGGCGAATTTCTCCATGGTGTCGAACACGGCATCGGCCATGCGCTCGTCGACCCCGTTCTTCGCCGCACCCTCGCGGAAGATCGCGCGGTGCCTGGCCATTTCCTCGACCTTCTTCTTGCCCATGGCGCGGCGCAGCAGGTCGGCGCCGCCCAGCGAATAGCCGCCGACGATCTGCGCCATCTGCATGACCTGCTCCTGGTAGACCATGATGCCGTAGGTCTCGCGCAGGACGGGTTCGACGCGCTGGTCGGGGTATTCGATGGCCTCGGTGCCGTGCTTGCGCTTGCAGTAGCTCGGGATCAGGTCCATCGGGCCGGGCCGGTACAAGGCGCCCAGCGCGATAAGGTCCTCGAAGCGATCGGGTTTCGCGTCCTTGAGCATGCCCTGCATGCCGCGCGACTCGAACTGGAACACCGCGATCGTCTGCGCGCGCTTGAACAGCGTGTAGACGGCCTCGTCATCGAGCGGCAACTGGCTGATGTCGAGCGCCGCCTCGCCGGTCTTGGCGCGACGCGCATTGATCGCCTTGACCGCCCAGTCGATGATGGTCAGCGTGCGCAGGCCGAGGAAGTCGAACTTGACCAGGCCGACTTTCTCGACATCGTCCTTGTCGAACTGGGTGACCACGCCGCCGCCGCCGGCTTCGCTGTAGAGCGGGGCGTAGTCGGTCAGCGGCCCGGGCGCGATGACCACGCCGCCGGCATGCTTGCCGGCATTGCGGACCAGGTCCTCGAGCTTGAGCGCGAGGTCGACGAGGTCGCGCACGGCATCGTCGGTTTCGTAGAGGCCCTTGAACTCGGCGACCACGCGGTCGGGTTCCTTGCGCGATTTCTCGCTGCGCCCTAGCGCATCCTCGAGGCTCAGGTCGAGCGGGCGCATCGGGATCAGCTTGGCGATCCTGTCGACCTGGCCATAGGGCATGCCGAGCACGCGCCCGCTGTCGCGCAGCACGGCCTTGGCCGCCATCGTGCCGAAGGTGATGATCTGGCTGACGTGGTCGCGTCCGTACTTGTCGGCCACGTATTCGATGACGCGGTCGCGCTTGTCCATGCAGAAATCGATGTCGAAGTCGGGCATCGACACGCGTTCCGGATTGAGGAAGCGCTCGAACAGCAGGCCATAGCGCAGCGGATCGATATCGGTGATGCCAAGCGCCCAGGCGACCACCGAACCGGCACCCGAGCCGCGACCGGGGCCGACCGGGATATCGTGGTTCTTGGCCCAGTTGATGAAGTCGGCAACGATCAGGAAGTAGCCGGGAAAGCCCATCTCGACGATGACGTCGACTTCGGTCTCGAGGCGGCGCTCGTAGTCTTCGCGGGAAAAGCCGTCTGCCGCGGACTGCCGGTCGAGCCGCACGGCCAGGCCTTCGCGCGATTGCGTGCGGATCCAGGAGTCGAGCGTATGCCCCGGCGGAATCGGGAAATCGGGAAGGAAGTAGGTGCCGAAGCTCAGTTCCAGATTGCAGCGTCGGGCCAGCTCGACCGTGTTCTCGATGGCCTGCGGCAGGTCGGCGAACAGGTCGATCATCTGCTGCGGCGATTTCAGGTACTGCTCGGCCGAGTAGGCACGCGCCCGCTTCGGGTCGGCGAGAACGCGGCCGTCGTGGATGCACACGCGTGCCTCGTGCGCCTCGAAATCCTCCTTCTCGAGGAAGCGCACGTCGTTGCTGGCGACCGCCGGCACGTCGAGCTCGACGGCCAGCGCGACCGCCGCGGCGACGAAGCGGTCTTCGTCCGCGCGCTGCGTGCGCACCAGTTCGAGATAGAGGCGGTCGCGGAAATGGCGCTGCCATTCGCGCACGCATTCGCGGGCCGCGTCCTCGCGGCCGCTGAGCAGCATCCTGCCCGGTTCGCTGTCGCGTCCGGCGAGGATGATCAGTCCGCGATTGGCCTCGATGAGCCATTCCGCCTCGATGAGGGCGAAATCGCCATGCCGCCCGTCCGCCCAGGCCCGCGACACGAGGCGCGACAGGTTGCGGTATCCCTCGAGGTCCTGGCAGAGCAGGGTCAGGCGGTGCGGCTTGCCGCGGTCGGCGGGATCGGCGACCCACACATCGCTGCCGGCAATCGGCTTGATGCCGGCTTTCTCGGCGGCCGCGTAGAAGCGCACCAGGGCGAACAGGTTGACCTGGTCGGTGAGGGCAACCGCGGGCATGCCGGCAGCCGCACACGCCGCGACGAGCTGGTCGATGCGGATCGTCGAGTCGACCAGCGAATATTCGCTGTGGACGTGCAGATGGACAAAATCCGCGGGCATGGCGGCAACAAACGTGAGGAACCCACAGGGTAGCGGGGCCGTCGGGGTCGGACAAGCTTGCGCGCCCGGCCGGGTTGTGGGTGGCGCAACCGGCAGCTCCGGCGCCGGCGCCGGGCGGGTCAGCCGGGCTCGTCACCCGCGTCGGCGACAGCGGCGTGCCGCGTGCGATCGGCGTGCAGGCGCACTGGCGCGAAACTCCGCCGGTGCTCGGGGCAGGGACCAAGATGCGCGAGCGCGCGCACGTGGTCGGCAGTCGGGTAACCCTTGTGGCGGGCGAAATCATAGCCGGGGTAGGCGCGGTCGAGCTCCGTCATCAGGCGGTCGCGTTCGGTCTTGGCCAGGATCGAGGCGGCGCTGATGGCCGGTTCGGTGGCATCGCCGCGCACGATGGCGCGGCCCGGGCAGGGCAGGTCGGCCGGCAACCGGTTGCCATCGATCAGGGCGAGGGCGGGCCGGACCGACAGGGCGACCAGCGCGCGCGACATTCCGGCCATGGTGGCGGCGAGGATGTTGAGCCGGTCGATCTCCTCGGCCTCGACCGCGCAGATCGACCAGGCCAGCGCCGAGGAGCGGATGCACACGGAAAGGCGCTCGCGCTGGGCCGCGCCGAGCGCCTTGGAATCGGCAAGGCCTGCGATGGGCCGGTCCGGGTCGAGGATGACTGCGGCAACGACCACCGGACCGGCCAGCGGGCCGCGGCCGGCCTCGTCGACGCCGGCAGTCCAGCCCGATGCTGGCAGGCCAGCGCAGTCGGGGAACAACGACTCACTCCTCATCGCGCAGGTCCTTGAGCGTGTTGAACAGGTAGTCGTGGTAGGAACCGAGCACGTTGCTGTCCTTGCAGGTCAGGTAGCGGCCCTTGCAGCGGTCGCGCAACAACGAGTTGGCCTGGTAGAAATCGTCCTTGGGCACGCCGGCGGCTTCGAGCAGCATCGAGCCGAGGTAGACGATGTCGAGGGCATCGTAGCTCGGCATCTTCGCCATCGGGAAACTGGTCTTGAGCATGTAGTAGGTCACCCGGCTGTCGTTGGGTCCGGCCGCCTTCGGCACCGTCTTCGGAATGGCATGCATGGCGCCATCAAAAGAAGGCTGGTGGTCGCCGAAGTGCATCAGCACCGTGGCGCGCCCGCTGGCCCAGAGCATCGATTCGAGTTCGTCGAGCATCTGGCTGGACAGCGCGGCGCGCTGCAGGTAGTTGCCGAGATTGAGGTTGAGCCAGTCATCCAGTTCAGGCGGCTTGAACTTGCCTCTGAACAGCGGCTTGTCGAAAGGCGCCGGCAATTCCTCCAGGGGCGTCATGTGCGGCCCATGCTGGTGCAGGGTCAGGGTGAAAATGAACAACGGCTGGTCCGGGTGCGCCTCGGTCTCGTCCGAATAGATCTGGCGGAACGCCTTGAGCAGGTCGGCATCCGTGCTTTTCCAGCCGAGGCCGAGGTCGGTGCCGTCGTAGAACATGTCGTAGCCGTAGTTGGCGTAGGCATTGCGCGCATTGAGGAATTCACCGCTGTGCGAATACACGGCGATCACGCGATAGCCAGCCGCCTTGAACGCGCGCGGCAGGGTGTGCACGACGCGGGGCGCCAGGCTGTAGGGCGCATAAAGTCCGGCATTGCCGAACAGCACGTCGGCCAGTCCCGTCTCCAGCGCGAACTCGCTGGTCCACGTGCCGCCGCCAAAGGTGTGCACGGTGAGCGGCCCGCCGGCACGCGTATGCGCATCGGCCTTGAACATCGGCAGGTCGCATTGCGGGATCGTGCAGACGTCGAGCATGTGCGGATCGAACGTGCTTTCCTCGAGGATGGCGATCACATCAGGCCGCTTCTGCGGCGCCTTCAATGGCTTGTCGAGCTTCCACTTGATCGAACGGTCGACATGCGTCGGCATGGCAGGAAGCCGCACCTCGGTATCGCTGAACGAGGTGAAAAAAGCGGTCAGGTAGCTGCGGTCGGTGATGGTGGCCCACATCGGCTTGTTGAATACGCCGTGGAATGGCCCGGCGGGCGCCAGGCAGACCGCCAGGATGGCCGCCGAAGCGACCGTGCCGAGCATGCGCAGGACGACCACTCCGGCGCGGCGCGGCCGCAGTTCCGCCGGAACCCTTTCCCACCTCCATGCTGGAATCAGCAGCAGCGGAACCACGGCTACCAGCGCAACGGTGAAGGCGAGCAGGACCGGATAGCGTCCGACCAGCTCGAGCGTCTGCAGATTGAGGTAGTACTCGAGATCGGGCGCCAGCACGGGCGTCAGCAGGAATTCGAACTTGAGCATGCTGGCGGTGGCCAGCGCAGTGACGAAGATGGCTGGAACCAGCAGGAAGAACGCCATGCGCGCCGTGGCAAAGACCAGCGCCAGGGTGAACGCGAGGACGACCGCTACCGCGAAATATTTTTCGAGGACGAGCTTTTCGGTGAGCGGGACCAGCACCATCATCGCCAGGAACGCGATCACGGCGAAGATGCGCAGGCGGCGCAGCCGACGGGCCTGTCGCACGAGTCGCGTCGATTCGGAAGTTTCCGTGGTACCGGCTCCGGGAATTTGGCGCACCGTTTCCGGCTGCATGGTCGCTCCTGTTGTCGGCGTCATCCTGCGGCGGCGGCCAGGGTGGGTCAATAGCGTCGGGGCACGGATTCGTCGGCGATCAATCGAGCACCGCTGCGGCGGCGTCGCTGTCGGCATCGCCGCGCAGTAGCAGGTGCAGGCGCGTGTATTCGGCGAGCAGGCCGGGATCGATGCGACGCTCGAGCAGCGGGCCCCGCAGCGCGTCGGCCAGCGCCTCGGGCGTGCAACGCTCCTGCATGAGTTCGGGCACGAGATCCGTGCCGGCCAGGTGGTTGGGCAGCGAGTAGCGGTCGACCTTGAGCAAGCCGAAGCCCTTGACGATGCGATGGGTCAGGGCGGCCAGCCGGTAGGCCACGACCATCGGCTTCTTCGCCAGCATGGCCTCGAGCGCGGCCGTCCCCGACGCCAGCAGCACGGCGTCGGCGGCGATCATGGCTGCGTGGGATTTGCCGTTATAGACGAGAATGGAGAATGGGGAATGGGGAATGGGCAAGGCTGGCCCCGACTGGCCTCTTCTCTTGCCCATTCTCCATTCCCAATTCCCGATTCCCGCTTTCGCCAGCTCTGAGGCGAAAGCATCCCGACACGCCGCATTGGCCATTGGCGCAACTACATGCAGGTTGGGGATTTGCCGCGCCAGCAGCGCGGCGGCGGCGATGAAGTCGGCGCCGAGCCGGCGGATTTCGCCGAGCCGGCTACCGGGCAGCATGGCAAGGATCGGAACGTCCTCGGGCAGCCCGAGGCTGGCGCGTGCGGCGGCCTGGTCGGGGACGAGGTCGAAGGTGTCGGCCAGTGGATGCCCGACGAATCGCGCGTCGACGCCGTGGCGGGCATACACCGGGGGCTCCATCGGGAACAGGCACAGCACGCGGTCGGCGCTCTGGCCGATCTTCTCCGCGCGCTTCTCGCGCCACGCCCAGATCGAGGGGCTGACATAGTGGATGGTGCGGATGCCGGCCTGCTTGAGCTTGCGTTCGAGGCCGAGGTTGAAGTCGGGGGCGTCGATGCCGATGAAGGCATCCGGTCGCAGCGCCAGCGTTCGCCGCCGCACGGCGCGCCGGATCATCAGCAGGCCCGGCAGGTGGCGCAGCACTTCGGCCAGCCCCATCACGGCCAGGCGCTCGGCCGGATACCAGGCCTCGAGTCCGGCGGCGACCATGCGCGGCCCACCGATGCCGGCGAAACGCGCCTGCGCATAGCGCGTGCGCAACGCCTCGATCAGGCCCGCGCCGAGCAGGTCGCCAGAGGCTTCGCCAGCGACAAGCACGAACAGCGGGGATTGGGCGTGAGGCCGGGAATGGGGAATGGGGAATGGGGAATCGGTCATGAAGCCGGGAATGGGGAGTGGGGAGTGGGGAATCGGTCGTGACTTCCTGCGATGCCTGGCAGCAGCGCAATATATCCCTTGCCCGCAAGTCGCGGGTTCAATAGGTCATAGACGGATCTGTAATTTCCCCGTAGTACGTCGTCGACCGCGAGAAAGGCGAAGTCAAACCCAATCCCCATTCCCCATTCCCGGCTCTCAACGCACCAACGAGCGTTGAGAGCGCTCAATAAAATCGAGCATCAGCTTGACGTCGGGTGCGCCTTCGGCGGCGCGGGCGAGTTCCGATCGCGCTTCGGACAGGGGCAGGCCCGAGTTGTACAGGGTGCGGTAGGCGCGCTTGATGGCCATGATGCGTTCCGAGGAATAGCCGCGCCGGCGCAGGCCTTCGGAGTTGATTCCCTTGGGCTCGGCGAAACTGCCGGCGACCGTGACGTAGGGCGGGACATCGCGGTTGATGATGGCGCCCATGGCGGTGAAGGCGTGCGCACCGACCTGGCAGAACTGGTGGACCAGGGTGAATCCGCCGAGGATCACCCAGTCGTCCACCGTGACATGCCCGGCCAGCGAGGAGGCGTTCGAGAAGATCGTGTTGTTGCCGACCCTGCAGTCGTGGGCGATGTGCACGTAGGCCATGAGCCAGTTGTCGTTGCCGATGCTGGTCAGTCCGCCGCCATCGTCGGTGCCGCGGTTGAACGAGACGAATTCGCGGATCACGTTGCGGTCGCCGATCTCGAGGCGGGTCTTCTCGCCGTGGAACTTCTTGTCCTACGGCGCCGCGCCGAGCGACGCAAACTGCCAGATCCGGTTGTCCCGGCCGATCCGGGTCTGGCTTTCGATCACCACGTGCGGCCCGATCGTCGTGCCGTCGCCGATTTCGACATCCGGTCCGATGATGCTGAAGGCACCGATGCTTACGTTTTCACCGATCCGGGCGCTCGGATCGATCAGGGCGGAAGGATGGATCATCCTTCTCTCCGTTCCGCACAGAGCAGTTCGGCTTCGGCAACGACTTCGCCATCGACCTTGGCCTGGCCGACGAACAGGCCCATGCGGCGCAACGTGCGCTTCTGCTCGACTTCCAGCACCAGCTGGTCGCCCGGAACGACGACCCGGCTGAAACGCGCCTTGTCGATCTTGACCAGATAGAACAGCGCGGGCTGGTTCGGGTCGTCGCTGGCCGAAAGTTGCACGAGCGCACCGGAAGCCTGCGCAAGCGCTTCGATGACGAGTACCCCGGGCATGACCGGGTGGCCGGGGAAATGCCCCTGGAAGAAGGGCTCGTTGAACGTCACGTTCTTGATTGCCGTCAGGCGCTTGCCCGGAACGTAGGACAGCACGCGATCGATCAGCAGGAACGGAAAACGATGGGGCAGGAGCTGGGTGATGCGCCGGACGTCGATCGGGCCGTGCTCGGACGACGGGTTCGGTTCATTCATTGCGGTGTCCCTTGTCAATGTCTGCAACATGTCTTGCCAGCTGGTCGAGGTGCTTGAAGCGCGCTGCGTTGCGTCGCCAGAGCCGACTGTCCTGGATGGGTGTTCCCGACGAGTATTCGCCGGGGTCGCGTATGGAGTGGGTAACCAGACTCATCGCCGTGATCGTCACGCGGTCGGCAATCGTCAAATGGCCAATTATGCCAGCCCCGCCGCCGATCAGGCAGTAGCGGCCGATTTTGGTGCTCCCGGCAATCGCCGCGCAGCCCGCTATCGCCGTATGCGCGCCAATGCCCACGTTGTGGGCGACCTGGATCTGGTTGTCCAGGCGCACATCCTCCTCGAGTACCGTGTCTTCGAGGGCGCCGCGGTCGATCGTGGTGTTGGCGCCGATTTCACAGTCGTCGCCGATGCGCACGCCGCCCAGTTGCGGCACCTTGATCCAGTGGTCGCGGTCGAAGGCGAGGCCGAAACCGTCGGCGCCGATCACCGCACCGGCATGGATGAGCACGCGACGACCGAGCCGGACCCGGGTGACCAGGGTCACTCGCGCCGAGAGCCGCGACTGCGCCCCGACCGTGCAATCCGGACCGATGCAGCATTGCGGGCCGAGCACCGCGCCGTCCTCGACGATGGCATTGGCCTCGACCACGCACAGCGGACCGATCGATGCCGTGGCGGAGATTCGCGCCGAATCGGCGATCACGGCGCTGGCATGGATGCCGGGCGAGGCCGGCACGTCCTGCTCGAACAGGGCCGCGATGCGGGCAAAGGCGACGTAAGGATCGGCGGCGATCAGCAGCGCCTTGCCGTTGGCGGCGCCATGGGCCGCATCATCGGCACGGACGACGACCGCCGCGGCTTCGCTGCCGGCCAGCTGGCCGCGATAGCGCGGATTGGCGAGGAAGCTGAGCTGGTCGCCGGCGGCCGATGCAAGGGGTGCGACGCCGCGAATCCGCGTTGCGGCATCGCCCCGCAGTTGCAGTTCGAAGCGCTCGGCAATCTCGCCAAGCGAAAATGATTCGGGCTGCCTGCTCACGGCGAGCCGGCCTTGCCGGCGTGCTGTCGGCGCAGTCGTTCTAGTACCTGGTCGGTGACGTCGATGCGTTGGCTGGCATAGACCACCGGACTCGGGACGATCAGGTCGATGCCCTGTTCGCGGGCGAATTCGACGACGGCGTTGTTGATTTCCCGCCAGCTTTTGTCGAGCTCCTGGTCGCTGCGGGCCTTCAGTTCGCTGCGCAGGTTTTCGCGGTTGCGCTTGATCGAACGGTCCAGCGCATCGATTTCCCGGCGCAGGCCTTCGGCATCGCTGCGCTCCATGCTCGCGTTGTCCCGCTCGTAACGGGAGCGCATGGCGGCGAGGCGCAACTCGTCGGCATTCAGTGCGCTGTCGCGCGGGGCGAACTCGCGCTCCAGTTTTTGCCGGCCGGCGACCACCTGCGGGGCATTGTCGAGCAGGCGCTTCATGTCGACATAGCCGATGCGCATCGCCGGCGATTGCGCTGCCAGTGGCGAAACCAGAACGAGCACAAGCGCGAGGAGTATCGCGCGTGGCATCGTGTGGCTGGTTGCGCGAATGGACTGTTTCACCGTATCCGACCCATCCAGCGACTCGCAATCCGGGAGCCAACAGAACCGGCCAGCGACCGGGCCGCCATGCTTGCCGATCCGGCGGCCGATTTCCGTGCCCTGTGCCCGCCGCCCTGTCCTGTTCCTTCCGGTTGCGCCGCAAGGGACCGGATAAGGTAAAGCCGTGCACTAGTCAAGCAAGTTCTCCCCGAACTTCCGACGCGCAATCCCGGGTTCCCGGTCCGGGCCTAGAACTGCGGACCAAAGGTGAACTGGATGATTTCCGTGTCGTCGCCCGCCTTCTTGCGCAGCGGTTTGGAGAAACTGATGATGATCGGGCCGACCGGCGCGCGCCACTGGAACGATAGGCCGGTCGATGCCCGCAGTTCCTTGGCGTCCCAGGCGTTGTAGTCCTTGAACACGTTGCCGACGTCGACGAACCAGGAAAGCCGCGTGGTGTTGTCGTTTTCCTTCACGAACGGCGTCGGGAAGATGACTTCGGCCGTGGCGACGGTCTTGAACGCGCCACCGAGTGGCTGGCGGAATCCACCGGTGAAATCGACCGGGCCGAGCGTGTTGTCGCGAAAACCGCGCACGTCCGAACTGCCGCCGGCGAAGAAGTTCTCGAAGAACGGCAGGCCGCGCGCGCCGTATTCGGTGACGATCGGCGGATCCTGGCTGTTGTCGACGCCGGTGCGGTAGACGCCCTTGTAGCTGCCGCCATAGCCGATCGATGCGCTTCCGTAGAAGGTCAGCTTGTTGGTGATCGGCAGGTACTGGGAGAACAGGTACTTGAACTTGTAGTACTCGACGGTCGAACCGGGCAGGGTGGTCTCGAACGAGACGGTCTGCAGCGAGCCGCGGGTCGGGTTGTAGAACTTGTTGCGCGTGTCGTGCGCCCAGGAAAGCTCGAAGCTGCCGGTATGGAAGGTCTTGTGGTTCAGCGCCGTCAGGTAGTCGATGAACTGCTGCGGCGTGGTGCCGGGGAAGGTCCGGATGGTCGTCTTGCTCAGGCCGATGCGCGTGTTCAGCGTATCGCTTTCGGTCAACGGCAGGCCAATGTAGGTGCTGAAGTTGTCCGAATTGGTCAGGTAGTTGGCGATGTTGGCCTGGCCGGAATCGAGTTCGCGATGGCTGAGGTCGTAGCCGAGGCCGATGCCGTCATCGGTCAGGTACGGCTCGAAATACGAGATGCTGTAGGTCTTCAGGTACGAGCTGCGCTGCAGGGTCAGGCCGACGCGGTCGCCGGTGCCGAAGAAGTTGTTCTGCTGCAAGGCGATGCTCGTGATCAGCCCCTGCACCTGCGAGTAGCCGACGCCGAAGGTGAAGCTTCCGGAGGGCTGTTCCTCGATCGCCACGGCGACGTCGACCTGGTCTTCCTGGCCCGGCACGCGCGGCGTGTCGATGGTCACGGTCTTGAAATAGCCGAGGCGTTGCAGGCGGATCTTGGAGCGGTCGATCGCCGCCTGCGAATACCAGGCGCCCTCAAGCTGGCGCATCTCGCGGCGCAGGACCTGGTCTTCGGTATGCAGGTTGCCCTTGAAGGTGATGCGGCGGACATAGACGCGCTTGCCCGGCACGACCTGGAAATTGAGTCCGACCTCGCGCTTCTCGCGGTCGATCTCGGGAATCGGATTGACCTCGGCGAAGGCATAGCCGATGTTGGCCAGCGCCGAGGTCATGGCATCGGCCGACTGCTCGACCTGGCGCCGCGAGAAGATCTCGCCGGTCTTGATCGACAGCAGCTTGCGCAGGTCTTCATCCTTGAGGATCAGGTCGCCGGTCAGCTTGATGTCCTTGACCGTGTAGACCTCGCCTTCCTTGATGTTGGCGACGACATACATCTTGCGCTTGTCGGGGCTCATCGCGACCTGGGTCGAATCGACCGTGAAATCGACGTAGCCGCGATCCAGGTAGAACGACGACAGGCGCTCGAGGTCGCCCGACATCTTCTCGCGCGAGTACTGGTCGTCCTTCGAGTACCAGGAGGTCCAGTTGGTCGTGTCCGACTGGAAATCCTCGACGATCTTCTTCTGCTTGAACGTCTCGTTGCCGACGATGTTCAGGTGCTTGATCTTGGCCGGCTTGCCTTCGGTGATGTTGATCGCCACCTCGACGCGGTTGCGGTCGAGGTTGACGACCGCGGTGTTGACCGAGACGTTGTACTTGCCGCGGTTGTAGTACTGGCGGGTCAGTTCCTGCTGCACGGAGTCGAGCTTGAGCCGGTTGAAGGTCTCGCCTTCGGAGAGGCCGATGCCCTTGAGGCCGTTGCGCAGGTCTTCGTCCTTGAGGTCCTTGTTGCCGCGGATGGCAATCTTGGAGATCGATGGGCGTTCGACGATGGTGACGACGAGGATGTCGCCTTGCCGGGCCAGGCTGACGTCGTTGAAGAAGCCCGTCTTGTACAGGGCCCGGATCGCCTGCTCGGCGCGGTCCGGGGTCAGTACGTCGCCTTTTTCGACCGGCAGGTAGGTGAACACCGTGCCTGGCGCGATTCGCGACAAACCATCGATGCGGATGTCCGACACGGTGAACGTGTCGAAGGCGAATGCGTTCTGGGTGCTTAGCCAGGCTAGCAGCAGCAGGGCGGCGATACGTTTCATCGTCACTTCCATTGAGACAGGGTCGGCTTGCGGCGAGGGCGCACCGCTTCCGTTGTTATCGGGCAGAACCGGCTCAGGGTATGAGCCGAAGAATATCGTTGTAGAACGCCAGCCCCATCAGGGCCACCAACATCATCAGGCCGGCATATTGGCCGAAAATCTGGGTGCGATCACTCACCGGACTGCCTTTTATCAGTTCGATAAGGTAATACAGCAGGTGGCCGCCGTCCAAGATTGGTATCGGCAGCAGGTTGATGATCGCCAGCGACAGCGAAATGATGGCGAGGAAATTGAGGAACCAGGCCAGGCCCATCTGCGCGGAACCATTGGCGAAACGGGCGATCGTGATCGGCCCCGACAGGTTTTCCAGGCTGGCGCGGCCGACCACGAGCATCTTGAGCATGCCCAGCGAGCTCTTGGTGACGTCCCAGGTTTCCGCGAACGCGCGCGGAATGGCGGCAAACGGGCCGTATTGCTGGACGGCATCGTGCGCCACGCGGCTGCCTATGCCGATGATGTAGCGCGACGTGCCGTCGGCCGCCTCGACCTGGGTGGCGGTCATGCGCAGATCGAGCTGCTCGTCGCCGCGCTGGACCACGAGGTCGATCTCGGGATCCCTGGCGGCTTCCTCCGGCACGATCCGTTCGATATCGGAGAAGTTGGCGATGTCGCGCCCGTTGATGCGCAGGACGCGGTCACCGACGGCGAGGCCGGCGGCCGCGGCTGGCTTGCCGTCGGCGACCACGCCGATGACCGGTTCGCGCTCGCGCGGCTGCAGGCGCAAGCCGATCTTCTCGAACAGCTGGTCTTCGCCGACATCGGCGGGAAGCGTGCTGAAGGCCAGCGTGCGCGTCGCGCTGGCGCCGCTGGCCGTGGTCACCTCGACCCGCGAATCGAAGCGTCCGACCGCATCCTCGCCGAGCTTCTGCAGCGCCTTGCTCCAGGAATCCACGGCGGAGCCATCGATCGCGGTGATGCGATCGCCTGCGCTCATGCCCGCTTCGGCGGCGACGCCGGTGGGCGCATCGACGATCGGCAGGAAATCGGGCTTGCCGACCACGAACATCAGCCAGAACGCGAAGACCGTGAAAATCAGGTTGAAGGCCGGGCCGGCGGCGGCGATCGCCATGCGCTGCCCGACCGGCTTGCGGTTGTGCGCCTGGTCGAGTTCTTCCGGCGCCACTTCGGCTTCGCGCTCGTCGAGCATCTTGACGTAGCCACCGAGGGGAATCGCGGCGATGGCGAATTCGGTGCCGCGGCGGTCGCGGCGCATCCACAGCGGCTTGCCGAAGCCGACCGAAAAGCGCAGTACCTTGACCCCGCAAAGGCGGGCCACGATGAAGTGCCCGAATTCATGGAAGGTGACCAGCAGGCCGAGGGTGACGATCAGCCACCATACGGAACCAAAAAACTCGTTCATCAAGACATCTCTATCGTGCAGCTGCGAGTGAAACCGGCACCCGGATCAGCCCGGCGCCGCATTCCGGCGATCCGAATCAGGCCGCCAGGCCGGCAATGATACGTTGTGCGTCGCGACGCGCGGTTAAATCACTGTCAATCAGGCCAGGCAGATCCTTCGCCCCGCCGGCGGGAAGCCGGCCCAGGCAGGCCTCGATGACCTCGTCGATGGCGAGGAAAGGCAGGCGGCCGGCGAGGAATGCGCCGACCGCCTCCTCGTTGGCCGCATTCAGCGTGGTCGGCGCCACGCCGCCGGCGGCCATGGCCTGGTAGGCGAGGTCGAGGCAGCGGAACGTCGTGCGATCGGCCGCTTCGAAGTCGAGCCGGCCAATCCGGATCAGGTCCAGCGGCGTCACGCCGGCATCGATGCGGTCCGGCCAGGCCAGGGCATGGGCGATCGCCGTGCGCATGTCCGGATTGCCCAGCTGGGCCAGTACCGAGCCGTCGCGATACTCGACCATCGAATGAACGATGCTCTGCGGATGCACGACGACATCGATATCCGCCGCGGCGGCGCCGAAAAGCAGGTGCGCCTCGATGACCTCGAGGCCCTTGTTCATCAGGGTCGCGGAATCGACCGAGATCTTGCGGCCCATGCTCCAGTTCGGGTGGGCGCAGGCCATTTCCGGCGTCACGTCCTTCAGTTCGGAGCGCTTGCGCCCGCGAAACGGCCCGCCCGAGGCGGTCAGGACGATGCGGCGCACGCCGGCCCGGCCGAGGTCGGGGCGGCCGCCGGGCAGGCACTGGAAGACCGCGTTGTGCTCCGAATCCAGCGGCAACAGCGCGCCACCGCCCTCGGCGAGGGCGGCCTGCAGCAGGGCGCCGGCCATGACCACCGATTCCTTGTTGGCCAGCAGCAGCCGCTTGCCGGCACGGGCGGCGGCCAGCGTGGATTCGAGTCCCGCCGAACCGACGATGGCGGCCACCACGCAATCGGCATGGCTGCCCTCGGCGCCTTCGACCAGGGCCTGCGGGCCCGCCAGCACGCGCGCGCCGACTCCGTCGGCCTTCAGGCGCTGTTCGAGCTCGCCTGCGCGATCCGGGGCGGCAATGATCGCCAGTTCGGGACGAAGCTGCGGACAGCGCTCGGCAAGCGCCCGGACATCGCGATGCGCCGAAAGCGCCGTGATGCGGAAGCGATCCGGGTGCCGGGCGACGACATCGAGGGTGCTGGCGCCGATCGAGCCGGTCGCCCCGAGCAGCGCGATGCGCATCATGTCGGGAACAGCAGGTCGATGACGGTCTTGCCGGCGACGAAAACCGGCATCGCCGCGAACACGCCGTCGAGGCGGTCGAGCAGGCCACCGTGTCCGGGGAACAGGGCGCCGGAGTCCTTGACGTTGGCCTGGCGCTTCATCAGGCTTTCGAACAGGTCGCCGATCACCGAAAAGATCACGCAGAGCAGGCCGAGGCCAACCAGCAGCAGCAGCGGCCAGCCGCGCTCGCCGAGCCACCAGCCGCCGGCGCAGGCGACGATGCCGCTGCCTGCCAGGGCCCCCCAGACGCCCTCGAGGGTCTTGCCCGGGCTGATCCGCGGCGCCAGCTTGTTGCGGCCGAAGCGGCTGCCGGCGAAATAGGCGAACGAATCGGCGGCCCAGACCAGGACCAGGGCGAAAAGGGTCCAGACCGCTCCCAGCTGCGGATTGTTGTGCATTTCCACGAGGGCGACCCAGGACGGCAGCAGGACCAGGCTGCCGGCGCACAGCTTGAACAGGCGATTGCCGGAGGTGGGCGAGGCGGCAAACGAGAAATGGCGCATCCAGGCCAGGCTCAGCAACCACCAGAGCATTCCGGCGGCAATCGCCGCCCACCACGGCCATTCGCCACGCACCGACCACAACGCGGCCATCAACAGGGCGTAGACGAGCACCGCGACAATGCGCGCGGCCAGCGACGGCATGCCGATCAGGCGCGTCCACTCCCAGCTCGCCAGCAGCCAGACCATGCCGAGCAGGCCGGCAAACAGGGGGTCCGACGACAGCAGGATGAACGTGATCGCGATCGCGGCGAGGATCAGGCCGGTCACTATGCGCTGCTTCATGCGACTCCCTGGTTCGGCCCGGCGGCGACCTGCGCCGAGGTCAGCCCGTAACGACGCTCACGGCGCTGGAATTCCTCGACTGCACGATCCAGTACCGCGGCATCGACATCGGGCCATAGCGTATCGATGAATACGAGTTCCGCATAGGCAAGCTGCCAGAGCAGGAAGTTGCTGATGCGCATTTCCCCGCCGGTGCGCACGAACAGGTCCACCGGGGGTTGTTCGGCCAGGGCGAAGTAGGGGGCCAGCGTGATCTCGTCGATGCCGCCCGCCGGCAGTTCGCCGCGAAGCATCGCGGCTGCCGCCTGGCTGGCCGCATGGGCGATGTCCCAGCGCCCGCCATAGTTGACGGCGACGTTGGCATGCAGGGCGCGGTTTGCGCGTGTCTTGTCCATGGCCCGGTGCATGCGTACGCGCAGTTCCTCGGAGAACGCGGAAAGGTCGCCGATGAACTCGATGCGCACGCCATGCCCGTGCAGCTCGTCGACCTCGCGATCGAGCGCCTTGAGGAACAGTTGCATCAGCGCGCCGACCTCCCCTTCCGGGCGTTTCCAGTTTTCGCTGGAGAAGGCGAACAGGGTCAGCGCGCCGATGCCGCGGCGCAGGCAGTACTCGACGGTTGCGCGCAGTGCCTTCTGGCCCTCGCGATGGCCGAAGCTGCGCGGTCGCCGCCTGCGCTCGGCCCAGCGGCCATTGCCGTCCATGACGATGGCGAGATGGCGCGGCGCACCCGGCAAGGGAGCGTTCGCGGAATGGGAGTTCATCGAGGGGCGGCGACGGATCGACGGCTCAGATCGCCATCAATTCGTCTTCCTTGTTCTTGACCACGCCATCGACTTCCTTGACGAAGCGGTCGGTCAGCTTCTGGATGTCGTCTTCGCCGCGGTGTTCCTCGTCCTCGCTGATCTTCTTGTCCTTGAGCAGTTCCTTGACGTGGTGGATCGCATCGCGGCGGATATTGCGGATCGCGACCTTGGCGTTCTCGCCCTCGCCGGCGACCTGCTTGGACAACTCCTTGCGCCGCTGTTCGGTCAGCGCCGGCAGGTTGATGCGGATGACCTGGCCGACCGTGGTCGGGGTCAGGCCGAGATTGGAGCCAAGGATGGCCTTTTCGACGACGGCGACCATGGTCTTCTCGAACGGCGTGATGGTCAGCGAGCGCGCGTCGGCCACGGCGATGTTGGCCACCTGTGGCAGGGGCACGTCGGCGCCGTAGTAGGGAACCTGCAACTGGTCGACCAGGGCGACGCTGGCGCGTCCGGTACGCAGATGGGTGAGGTCGTGACGCAGTGATTCGACGCTCTTGGACATGCGAGTCTGCGCGTCTTTCTTGATTTCTTCGAGCATGGTGCGTTCACCCGTGGTGCGTTGCTGTCGGCCGCGAAGTATAGCAGCGGGCAGGGCAAGCCCAGAACAGCCGGCGAGGCCGCCGGGCCGGCAATCCGCGGGAGCGGCTTGCGCTCCGGCTCTCGTGCCTGCCGTCGCCGCAACCTGCCGCATGAGCCGGTGGTCGGTTCCGCCCGCCCGCTCGACGAGCGCATAGGTCATCAGTCATGGCAACGCTGCACCGCCCCGATGAGTCCTTCCTGATGGAGGCCACGGCCTCCACCGTCCGATCGGATCGGACACCCCCACGCATCGCCAGCCGGCCATGGCGGGCTCGCCGGCGAGTCCATCGAGGACATCATCATGAAACGGTTGCTGTTCACTCTGACGCTGGGTCTTTCGCTACCGACTATGGCTTTCCCGGCGTTTGCCGCGACACCCGCACACGGCGGCACCCTGCCTGGCATCACGGTCAGGCACGAGGCCAACCTGCTGCGCACCGTGTGCAGGCCGCCGGCCTATGCGAGGGCATGCGCAGGTCTCCATGCCCAGGTCAGGCAGGCCTTCAGCAAGCGCGAAATCGCCCTGCTGTTCGGTGCCGCATCGGCGCTGGCCGAATACCGCACGAACGACGCCAGTGTCCGCGCGCGCTATGCGGATTTCCTGCGCCAGATCGATGCCAACGGCTCTGCGCAGGCCACGGCCTTCGTCGACTGAAGCGGACGCGGGTTCGCCCGGCGCTGCGCGAAAGAGGTCCATGCGGGGTATCCGGGCGGGCGCCGGGAGGCGCCTGCCCGGGCAGCGAAACCGGCGACGGAGCAGTGTTGCGCTCAGCTCCTGCCGCTGACCAGGGTGCCGATCTGCTCGCCGCGCATGATGCGCATGAGGTCGCCTTCGCGCGACATGTTGTAAATGCGCATCGGGATGTCGTGGTCGCGGCAAAGTGCGATCGCACTGGTGTCCATGACCTGCAGGTTGCGCTGGATGACGTCGTCGTAGCTCAGCGTTTCGTAGCGCGTCGCGGTGGGGTCGGTGGTCGGATCGGCCGAATAGACGCCGTCGACCTTGGTCGCCTTGAGCAGCAGGTCGGCGCCGATCTCGATCGCGCGCAGGGCGGCGGCGGAATCGGTGGTGAAGAACGGGTTGCCGGTTCCTGCCGCGAACAGGACGACGCGATCCTTTTCCAGGTGGCGGATCGCGCGGCGGCGGATGAAGTCTTCGCAGACCTCGTTGATCTTGATCGCGCTCATCGTCCTGGCGGTGCCGCCGGCGCGCTCGATCGCGTCCTGCATGGCCAGCGCGTTCATCACCGTCGCCAGCATGCCCATGTGATCGCCGGTGACCCGGTCCATGCCGGAGGCGGCCAGGCCGGCGCCGCGGAAGATGTTGCCGCCGCCGATGACCACCCCCACCTGCACGCCGGCATTGCGCACCTCGATGATCTCGCGGGCGAGGCGACCGATGACCTTGGGGTCGATGCCGTAGTCGGCTTCGCCCATCAGGGCTTCCCCGGAGAGCTTCAGGAGGATGCGGTGGTGCTTGATCGCTGACATGAGGCGCTCCGTGATGGCAAAACGCGCCTATTGTAGGGGAGTCCGGCGCTCCTGCCACGCGCTGCGGCATCGGGCCGGCCGGGTTGTCGGACACGGCAGGCCGGTCATCCGCCGCCGCCGCCCTTTTCCCGCAGATACGCCCGTGTTGCCGCGCGAACTGGCGCAACCCGCGCACGAATCCGCGCCGATGGATTCAGTCGGCGGCTTTCGGCAGCACCTTGCGATCGAAACGCACCGGATTGCCTTCGCCGAGCAACAGTGAATCGATGCTGCCATCCGAGGACTGCCCGAACTGCGCGTCCGGCTCGCCCTGGCGACCATCCCCGGGGTGCCAGCGGAAGCTGTCGTAGTGCCAGTGCTTCAGTGGTCCCGAATTTTCCGGCAGCGGTCCCACGCGCAGGGTAAGGATGCGTTTTTCCAGGGTGACTTCGATGTCGCCGAAGGCGGGATGCGAGTACGTGCCCGCATAGGCTGCGAGGGGATGCGAGGGACGCGTGCCCGTGACCCGTTTGGCGTCGCGCTCGGCTTTCTTTTTCTTGCCTTCGGCCTTGAGGTCGCCATAGAGGCCGAGCAGCTCCGTGCTCCAGTCCCGCTCCGGGGCGCCCGTATACAGGTCCATCACCTTCCAGAGCAGCGCGTGGCGCAGCTCGACGTGATCGGCGTTGCCGAAGACGTAGACGCCGAGGTTGGCCTCCGGCATCAGGCCGATGATCGATGTGCGGCCGTCGATGCTGCCGGTGTGCATTGCCACGAAATGCCCGCGGTAGTCCTGCTGGAACCAGCCGAGGCCGTAGCTCGTCCAGTGCGGATGGGTCAGTTTTGCAGTCGGGTAGAACTCTTCCGCCGGCACCAGCACCTGCGGCGCGAACAGTTCACGGAAATTCTTCTCGCTGACCAGGCGCTTGCCATCGACCTGGCCATCGGCCAGCAGGAATGCCAGCCATCGCGCCATGTCGCTCGCGCTCGACCACGCGGCGCCGGCCGCCGGGACCCCATCGACGCTGCCGTCGCTGACCCGCCGCAGCTTGCCGTCGATCTCGAAATACGGCACCGACACGTTGTCGGCGTGCTGGGCGAGCATGCCGGCATGGGTGGCACTGGACTCGTTCATACCAAGCGGTTGCATGATCCGGGTTTCGACGAAACGGTCCCACGGGATTCCGGACGCCGCGGCAACCAGTTCGCCGGCCACCTGGTACATCACGTTGGCATAGCTGAAACCCGAATACGGCACGTAGGCCGGGGTCAATTCGCGCACGCGCTCGAGGATCTGGCGCGAATCGAGGTCGCCGCGCAACCAGAGCAGGTCGGCATCCGGGCCGAGGCCGGCGTTGTGGCGCAGGGTATCGCGCACGGTGAGCTTGCGGCTGAAGGCGGCATCGGGCATTTCGAACCAGGGCAGTACCTTCTGCACGGGTTCGTCCCAGGCCAGCTTGCCTTCGTCGACCAGCATCGCCACGGCGAGGGCGACCATGGCCTTGGTCGTGGACATCATGCCAAAGCGGGTATGTGCATCGACGCGCCCCGGCTTGCCAAGCTCGCGCACGCCAAAGCCTTTCACGTAGACCGGCCGGTCGTCCTTGACGATGGCGATCGACAGGCCCGGCTGGTTCCAGTCGAGCATGGCCTTGCCGATGTAGGCATCGAGCTCGGCCGCATGGGCGTCGGCGACGACGGCCGGTTGGTCCGGTTGGGCGTGCGCAAGGCAGACCCACAGGCAAGGCAACAGGCATGACGCAAGCCATGTCGAGCGCATCGGCGATTCCCCTATCCAGTTCGCGCCGATTTTAGCATCGCCGATGCCGGCACCGACCAGGCCGATGGCCGGGGCGAACGGCGCGTCGTCGCGGCGGCAAAGAAAAAGCCGCGAATGTTCGCGGCTTTTTCGTGTCCCACGTCGATGCGAAGCCGATTCAGGCGAGTCCGGCCTGCTTCATCACTTCGGCGGCGTAATCCTCGACCACCTTCTCGATGCCTTCGCCGACGACGAGGCGATGGAAGGAGACGACTTCGGCGCCGGCCTTCTTGAGCACGTTGCCGACGGTCTCGTTGGTATCGAGCACGTAGGGCTGGCCGGTCAGGGTGACGTCGTTGACGATCTTGTTGATCTTGCCGCTGATGATCTTCTCGAGGATTTCCGGTGGCTTGGACTTGTCCTTCTCGGACATCTTGGCCATCTCGATTTCCTTCTCCTTGGCGATGAACTCGGCCGGCACGTCCTTCTCGGAAATGTGCGGCGGATTCATCGCGGCGATGTGCATGGCCAGGCCGCGCGCCAGGTCCGGCGTGCCGCCCTTGACCTCGACCAGCACGCCGATGCGTCCGCCGTGCAGGTAACCGGCGATCTCGTTCTTGCTGTCGATGTGCACCATGCGGCGGATCTGCACGTTCTCGCCGACCTTGGCGATCACCGCTGCGCGCGCTTCCTCGACCGTGCCACCGCCCGGGAACGGGGCGGACTTGAGCGCATCGACGTCGCTGACGTCGAGCGCGGAGGTCGCGACCTGGTCGGCGAAGGCGAGGAAATTCTCGTCCTTGGCGACGAAGTCGGTTTCGCTGTTGACCTCGACGAGGGCCGCCTTGTGCCCGACCTGGGCGAGCACGATGCGGCCTTCGGCGGCAACGCGGTCGGCCTTCTTGTCGGCCTTGGCCAGGCCCTGCTTGCGCAGCCACTCGATGGCGACATCGATGTCGCCGTTGTTCTGGGTCAGCGCTTTCTTGCATTCCATCATGCCGGCGCCGGAACGCTCGCGCAGTTCCTTGACCATCTGGGCAGTGATATCCATCGGTAAAACCTCACGACTTGGCGCGACGGGGAACGCCGCGCGAATGGGAAACGGGATGCCTGCAATTCCCGGAACTGGCCGGCGCCATGCTGGGGCGACATGCAGTCGCCTTCGCGGCCGGTACGGTGCCGGGACAGGGCACCTTGCGCCGGACTGCCCCGCGGGTTGCGCGGAGCAGCGCGGCGTGGTTGCCACCATCCCCGATCGGGATGGCAGCCGTGTGACTTACTCGGCTGCCGGGGCGTCCGCCGCCGGAGCTTCAGCAGCCTTGGCTGGCTTGGCTTCGCCATCGGCCGGCTTGGCATCGGAGCGCGGCTTGGCCGGGCCGCTGCGGCGTCCAGCCGACGGCGCGCCACGCTTGGCCGGCGGCTTGCCGCGCGGCGCCTGCTTGCGGCGGTCGTTGTCCTTGGCGATCGGATTGCCTTCGGCGTCCATCTCGACGAATTCATCGTTGTTGACGGCGACGTGCGGGGCGGCGGCCTTGCCTTCGAGCACGGCATCGGCGACGGCGCTGGTGTAGAGCTGGACGGCGCGGATGGCGTCGTCGTTGCCAGGGATCGCGTAGTCGACCAGGCTCGGGTCATAGTTGGTATCGACCACGGCGACGACCGGGATGCCGAGCTTCTTGGCTTCGAGGATGGCGATGTTCTCGTGGCCGATGTCGACGACGAAGATCGCGTCGGGCAGGCGGCCCATGTCCTTGATGCCGCCGAGCGAACGCTCGAGCTTGTCGCGCTCGCGGCTGAGCTGCAGCACTTCGTGCTTGACCAGCTTCTCGAAACGGCCGTCGGTCGACATCGCCTCGATTTCCTTGAGGCGGGAAATCGACTGCTTGACCGTGCGGAAGTTGGTCAGCATGCCGCCGAGCCAGCGCGCGGCCACGTACGGCTGGCCGCAGCGGATAGCGTCTTCCTTGATCGCGTCGCGGGCCGAGCGCTTGGTGCCGACGAACAGCAGGGTGCCGCGCTTCTGCGCCAGTCCGGACACGAAATTCATCGCGTCGTTGAACAGCGGCAGGGTCTTTTCGAGATTGATGATGTGGATGCGTCCGCGTGCGCCGAAGATGTACGGCGCCATGCGGGGATTCCAGTAGCGTGTCTGATGGCCGAAGTGGACGCCCGCTTCGAGCATCTGGCGCATGGTGACCTGTGGCATGGTGTTGCTCCAATCGTGGGCAGCCGCACGGAATCGTTTGTAGTGCGGTGATGCCCGGGGTTGAGACCTCCACGTATCCGCCGTTTGCGACCTCCGGAGAGGCACCCCGAAAACGGTGACGATACGTGTGCGGATTTGGCGTAACCGGGGCAAGTGTTTACCCTGATCCACCAGTAATGGCCTTGCGGATGAAGCTGCGAGGCCATATTTCTTTTGCAGGCAACCACTTGGGAAAGTGGGCCGGCTTAGCCGTAGAATTGTAGCCTGTCCCCGGCGCCCGCCACAAGCGCCCAGCACATAGAGCAACCATGTCCGTAACGATCAAGACCCCAGAAGAGATCGAAAAGATGCGCGTCGCCGGCCGCCTGGCCGCCGAAGTGCTCGAAATGATCGCGCCGCACGTCAAGCCCGGCGTCACCACCGAAGAACTCGACCGGCTCTGCCACGACCACATCGTCGACGTGCAGGGCGCCATCCCCGCCAACGTCGGCTACAAGGGCTTTCCGAAGACCCTGTGCACCTCGGTCAACCACGTGATCTGCCATGGCATTCCGACCCATGCCAAGGTCCTCAAGGACGGCGACATCGTCAATATCGACGTCACCGTGATCAAGGATGGCTGGCATGGCGACACCAGCCGCATGTATTTCGTCGGCGAGCCCTCGGTACTGGCCCGGCGCCTGGTCGACACCACGCGCGACGCCATGCTCGCCGCGATTTCCATCGTGCGCCCGGGTACGACCCTCGGCGACATCGGCGAGGCGATCCAGAAATTCGCCGAAGCGCGCAATTTTTCCGTGGTCCGCGAGTACTGCGGGCATGGGATCGGCCGCGTCTACCACGAGGATCCGCAGGTCCTGCACTACGGCACGGCCGGCACCGGGCTCACCCTGCGCAAGGGCATGACCTTCACGATCGAGCCGATGATCAATGCCGGCAAGCCGCACACGCGCCTGCTGCCGGACGGCTGGACCGTGGTTACACGCGATCGCTCGCTGTCGGCGCAGTGGGAGCACACCATCGCGGTCACCGATGACGGATTCGAGATCCTGACTCCCTGGCCGCAGGTCGCCTGAGCGGCGACCGATGAACCGGGCCGCCGATCCCGCCGTGCGCGTGCCCGTGCTGCCGCGCCTGGCAAGGCCGGCGCCCCGTGTCGGCGTGGTCGGCCCGGCGCGCCTGGCCCTGCGTCAGTACCTGGTCGACTACGACCGCGACCTAGTCGGCGCGTTCCGTGAGCACGCCGAAGCCGAGGAGATCGTTGCCGCCCGCTCGGCCGCGGTCGATCGCGTGCTCGACTACGCCTGGCACTCCTGGCTCGGCGAAAACGCGGATGTGGCGCTGATCGCGGTCGGCGGCTATGGCCGGCGCGAGCTGTTTCCGTTCTCCGACGTCGACTTGCTGATCCTCACCGTGGAGTCGCCTGGAACGCGCGTGACGCGTGCCATCGAAGCGTTCTGCGCCAGCCTCTGGGATCTCGGCATCAAGCCCGGCATGGCGGTGCGCGACCTGGCCTGCTGCCGCGAGCTGGCCGCGCAGGACGTCAGCGTCTACACCAACCTGCTCGATGCGCGCCTGCTGGCCGGCTCGAGGACCCTGGCGGAGAGCCTGCTGGCGAAGCTGCCCGACGAATCCCTGTGGACCCCGGCGGCATTCCTCGCCGCCAAGCAGGCCGAGCAGTCGGCCCGGCATCTGCGTTTCGGCGATACCGCCTACAACCTCGAGCCGCACCTGAAGGAAGGCCCGGGTGGTCTGCGCGACCTGCAGCTGGTCGGCTGGCTCGGACGCGCCATCGCCGGTTCCGCGGAATCTCCGATGATGGTCGAGGCCGGTCTGCTCGATCCGGCGGAGGCGGAGGCGCTCGCTTCAGCCAAGACCACGCTGTTCCGCATCCGTTTTGCACTGCACCTGCTGGCACGCCGCGCCGAGGAGCGCCTGCTGTTCGACTACCAGCGCGAGCTGGCGCGCATCCTCGGCTACCGCGACGAACATGCCGACAACCTCGGCGTCGAGCAGTGCATGCAGGACTACTACCGCGCCGCCCGCCGCATTGCCGGCACCAACGAGGAATTGCTGGCCCGCTGCAACGAGTTGCTGGCGCCTCCGGCGACCGCGGTCCGGGAACTGGGCGGCGGCTTCCTGCGCATCGGCGATCGCCTCGATGTCGACGAGTCGCATCGCCTGCACGAGGATCCGCGCGCCCTCATTGCGCTCTATTCATTGATGGCCAGCGAGACGGGCATCCGTGGCCTGCGTGCGAACGCCCTGCGCCAGGTGCGCCTGGCGCTGGCCAATCCGGCCCTCGATTTCGATCGCGCCGAAGTGTTCGCCGCCCTGCGCGACCTGTTCGATATGGGCGCCGCGGCGGTCGAGGCGCTCGCCTCGATGGCGCGCCACGGCGTGCTGGCGCGACTGATCCCGGGGTTTGCCCGCGTCACCGGGCGCATGCAGTACGACCTGTTCCATGTCTATACGGTCGACGAACACACGATGCGCGTGCTTCGCTTCATCGCGCGCTTCGCCACCGCCGAGGGTGCGCGCGATTTTCCGCTTGCGCATGCCCTGTACCAGCGCATCCCGCAGCCCGCGCTGTTGCTCCTGGCCGGGCTTTTCCACGACATCGCAAAGGGCCGTGGCGGCGACCATTCCGTGCTCGGCGAGGAAGATGCGCGCGCATTCTGCACGCGGCTCGGACTTCGTCCGGCAGCGATCGACCGGGTCGCCTGGCTGGTGCGCCAGCACCTGCTCATGAGCGTCACCGCCCAGCGCCAGGACATCACCGACCCGGCGGTCGTGCATCGCTTCGCCGCGCAGGTCGATGACTGGGAGCGGCTCGACTATCTCTACCTGCTGACCGTAGCCGACATCAACGGCACCAGCCCCAAGCTGTGGAATACCTGGCGCGACCGCCTGCTTTCCGATCTCTATGCAGAAACACGCTATGTGTTGCGCGAGGAATCGGGCGAACTGCCCAAGGCCGAAGAGCGCGTCGCCGAGACGCGCATGCGCGCGGAAATGATGCTCGAGCCCAAGGGCATTGCTTCCGCGACCATCGCGGCGATCTGGGCGGATTTTCCCGAGGAAAGCTTCCTGCGCTATCGGCCCGAGCAGATCGCCTGGCAGACCGCCGCGATTGCCACGCACGATGGCCGCGGGCGTGCCCTGGTCCGCCTCAATCCGCTGGGCGTGCGGGGCACCACCGAGGTTTTCGTCTACTCGCCCGATCGCGACGGCCTGTTCGCCACGATCACGGCCGTGCTCGATCGCGCCCACCTGAACGTGGTCGAGGCGCGCGTGATCTCGGCGCACTCGGACATGGTGCTCGATACGTTCTTCGTGCTCGATGCGTCCGGCAAGCCGGTGCTCGATGCGCAGCAGGTCGCCGCCATCGAAGAGGCCCTGGTGCAGGCGCTGGACCAGGACACGCTGTCCGAGCAGCCGGTGCGTCGCGTCCTGCCGCGCACCCTGCGCCATTTCAATATCGCACCGCGCGTGGCCTTCAGCATCGATGCCGGACGCACGCGCCTGGGCCTGGTCTGCACGGACCGTCCGGGCCTGCTCGCCTCGGTGGCGCAGACCTTCCGTTCGCAGTCGGTGCGCGTGCATGATGCGCGCATCGCCACGTTCGGCGAACGTGTCGAGGATTTCTTCCGCATCAGCGACGAGCACGACCAGCCGCTCGACGCGGCCGGCCAGGAGCGCCTGCGCGCCGCCCTGCTCGAACAGCTCGATCTGGGCCAACCGGAAAAACAAAGGGTCATGCATGCCAACCATTGAGACCACCATCGATGCGGCCTGGGAGCGCCGCGCTGAACTGTCCGCGGACGACATCGAGCGCGACATCCGGCCGGCCGTCGAATCCGCGCTCGACCTGCTCGAGAGCGGCAGGGCGCGGGTTGCCGAAGCGCAGGCCGATGGCGCGTGGAAGGTGCACCAGTGGCTGAAGAAAGCCGTGCTGCTGTACTTCCGCATCAATGCCAACCGGGTCATGGATGGCGGCCCGATGCAGGCCTGGGACAAGGTGCCGCTGCGCTTTCTCGACGCCGGCGCCACGGAATTCAGCGCGCTCGGCGCACGCGTCGTGCCCGGCGCGCTGGTCCGTCGCGGCGCGCACGTCGCCGCGGATGCCGTGCTGATGCCGAGCTACGTGAACATCGGCGCCCACGTCGGCGCAGGCACCATGGTCGATACCTGGGCCACGGTCGGTTCCTGCGCGCAGATCGGCGCGCGCGTGCACCTGTCCGGCGGCGTCGGCATCGGCGGCGTGCTCGAGCCGCTGCAGGCCGGTCCGACCATCATCGAGGACGACTGCTTCATCGGTGCGCGCTCTGAAGTCGTCGAAGGCGTCGTCGTCGAACGCGGCAGCGTGATCGGCATGGGCGTGTTCCTCGGCCAGTCGACCAAGATCTACGATCGCTCGACCGGCGAAATCAGTTATGGGCGGGTACCGGCGGGCAGCGTCGTCGTCGCCGGCTCGTTGCCGGCGGCCGATGGCAGCCACAGCCTGTATGCCGCGGTCATCGTCAAGCGCGTCGACGCGAAAACCCGTGCCAAGACCGGCATCAACGAACTGCTGCGGGCCTGAGCATGGGCATCGAAGCGTATGGCCTGAAAAAATGCGACACCTGCCGCAAGGCGCGCAACTGGCTGGATCGGCGTGGCGTCGAATACCGCTTCATCGACTATCGCGAAGAGCCCGTCGCAGCGGAGACGCTGAGGGCCTGGGCGCAGGCCGTGGGCGGCTTCGACGCACTGGTCAACCGCAGCGGAACGACCTGGCGCGCATTGCCGGCGACGCGCAGGACACCCGGCTCGGCCGCCGAATGGACGCTGCTGATTCGCGAACACCCGGCCCTCGTGCGCCGCCCGGTGCTGGTGCGCGAAGACGGATCCGTCCATCTCGGCTTCAGCGACAAGCTCTATGCCGGATTGTTTGCTTCCAACGCCTGAGAGGATCCATCGTAGGAGCCCCCTTCAGGGGCGATGCTGTTGCAGGGAATGGGGAATGGGGAATCGAAACAGCTACAGAATCGCCCCTGAAGGGGCTCCTACAAAATCCCGAGTCCCGAACCCCGGCTTCCAACAGCCGAACGGCTGGTCATCCCGAATCCTTGCCAATGCCTGAGAAGATCCAATGTAGGAGCCCCCTTCAGGGGCGATGCTGTTGCTCGGGAATGGGGAATGGGGAATGGGGAATCGAAACAGCTACAGAATCGCCCCTGAAGGGGCTCC
>DAIMYT010000026.1:0-31921 GCA_036734345.1 Dokdonella sp.
CCGGCGCCAGGCCACGTTGAAGCCAGCCCAGCCGGCGCTCGACCACTGATCGTCGCAGTCATCGCCCTGCCGTTGCGGGAACATGCCGCCGGTCCCCCGGTTCCAGCACGGCCATGCCGGGCGGGAAGCGCAGCATCATGATCCCGCTCTTTCGGGGCCGATCCCTCATTTCAACTGGAACATCCCGCACCATGCCGAAACTGAAAGCCACACCGATTGCCGCCATGGTCTTCGTGCTCGCGGCCTGCTCGGGTAGCGGCCAGGACGGCGCAGGCAAGACCCCGCCCGCGGCGATTCCGGTGACCACGACGACGGTGCAGGAAGCCGACTGGGTCGATTCGATCGAGGCGGTCGGCACGACCAAGGCGCAAGAGTCGATCACGCTCACCGCGAAGATCACGGAAACCGTGCGCAAGGTCAATTTCGTCGACGGCCAGCGCGTGGATGCCGGCGACGTGCTGGTCGAGCTGACCTCGGGCCAGCAGGTGGCGGCCCTCGCCGAGGCACAGGCCACCTACAAGGATGCCGAGCGCCTGATGAACCGCAACGAGGACCTGGTCAGGCAGGGCACTGTGTCCAAGCAGGTCGCCGACACCGCGCGTGCGACCCACGATTCGGCCCAGGCGAGGGTCGCCCTGTTGCGCGCGCAACTGGCCGATCGGGTGGTCACCGCGCCATTTTCCGGCGTGCTCGGCCTGCGCCAGGTCAGTGTCGGCGCGCTGGTCACGCCGGGCACCGTGATCACGACGCTGGACGACATCGAAACCATCAAGCTCGACTTCGCGCTGGCTGAACGTTATTTCGCCGCCCTGCGACCGGGGCTCGAACTCACCGCCAGCAGCATCGCCTATCCGGGGCGCGAGTTCGCCGGCAAGGTCACCTCGGTGGATTCGCGCGTCGATCCGGTCACCCGCGCCGTTCTCGTGCGCGCCGAAATGCCCAACGCCGACCATGCGCTGCGCGCCGGCATGCTGATGACCGTGCACGTGCTGCGTCCCGCGCGGCACGTGATCGCCGTGCCGGAAATCGCGGTGGAGCAGGTCGGTTCGGGTGCCTTCGTCTACCGCGTGGACGCGGACGACACCGTGCATCGGGTCGAGGTCGAGCTTGGCGCGCGCCAGGATGGACTGGTCGAAATCATCCGCGGCATCGCGGCGGGTACGCGCATCGTCGTCGATGGCACGGTGAAGCTGCGCGACGGATCGAAGATCAGCGATGCCGGCGCGCCGGCCGGTGGTGGCAAGTGAACCTTTCCGACATTTCGATCCGCCGCCCGGTCTTTGCCGCGGTGGTCAGCCTGCTGCTGATCGTGCTCGGCATCATGTCGTTCCTGCGCCTGACCCTGCGCGAACTTCCGGCGATCGATCCGCCCGTGGTTTCGGTCGAGGTGAACTACCCGGGCGCCTCGGCGGCGGTGGTCGAGACGCGCATCACCCAGGTCCTCGAGGATGCGCTGGCCGGCATCGAGGGCGTCGACGTGGTCGAATCGAGCAGTCGCAACGGCAGTTCCGACGTGTCGATGGAATTCAACCTCAGCCGCGACATCGAGGCCGCCGCCAATGACGTGCGCGATGCGGTCAGCCGCGTGCAGGATCGCCTGCCCGAAGAAGCCGATCCGCCCGAGGTCTCCAAGGTCGAAAGCGATTCCGACGCCATCCTCTGGCTCAACATGCGTTCCGATCGCCTGGATGCGCTCGAACTGACCGACTACGCCGAACGCTACGTGATCGATCGCCTGTCGGCGATCGAGGGTGTCGCGCGCGTCTTCATCGGTGGCGGACAGCGATACGCGATGCGCATCTGGCTCGATCGCGAGGCCCTGGCGGCACGCGGCCTCGCCGTATCCGACGTCGAGGCCGCCTTGCGCCGCGAAAACGTCGAACTGCCGGCCGGGCGCATCGAATCACAGAACCGCGACTTCACCCTGCGCGTGCAGCGCAACTACGCGAAGGCGGACGATTTCGCCAAGCTCGCGCTGGCCAAGGGCAAGGATGGCTATGTCGTGCGCCTCGGCGACGTGGCGAAGATCGAGCGTGCCGCCGAGGAACGGCGTTCCTACCTGCGCAGCAATGGCCAGCCGAATATCGGCCTCGGCATCGTCAAGACCTCCACCGCCAACAGCCTGGACGTCGCGCGCGCGGCTCGCGCCGAGGCCGAGCGCGTGCAGAAGACATTGCCGGAAGGCACCAGCATCTTTGTCGCCTATGACTCGACGCTGTTCATCGAATCCGCGGTCGAGCGCGTCTACATGACCCTGATCGAGGGCGGCGTGCTGGTCGTCCTCGTCATCTTCCTGTTCCTCGGCAGCGCGCGTTCGGCGCTGATTCCGGCGGTGACCGTGCCGGTCTGCCTGATCTCGGCCTTCATTGGCCTGTACGCCTTCGGTTACACGATCAACCTGCTGACCCTGCTCGCCCTGGTCCTGTGCATCGGCCTGGTCGTCGACGACGCGATCGTGGTGCTCGAGAACATCCAGCGCCGCGCCGACCTTGGCGAGCCCGCCCTGGTGGCGGCCAAGCGCGGCGCACGCCAGGTCGCGTTCGCGGTGATCGCGACCACGGCCGTGCTGGTTTCGGTGTTCCTGCCGATCGGCTTCATGGAAGGCAACACCGGGCGCCTGTTCCGCGAATTGTCGGTGACCCTGGCCACGGCCGTGGCGTTGTCGGCTTTCGTCGCCCTGACCCTGACACCGATGATGGCCTCCAAGCTCGTGCGGCCGCATCGCGAGAAGCGCGGATTCAATGCATTTGTGCACAATCGGCTGCAATGGCTGACCTCGCGATATCGCCGCCAGGTCGAGCGAAGCAGCGGCAAGCCGGTGTTCTTCGGCCTGGTCATGCTCGCTGCCCTGGTCGCCAGCGCCTTCCTGCTGCGCCTCGTGCCGACCGAACTCGCGCCAACCGAGGATCGCGGCGTCTTTTTCGTGTCGGTCAGCGGACCGGAGGGCGCCGGCTTCGACTACACCGTTGAACAGATGCAGCAGGTCGAACAGAAGTTCTTCGGCCTGATCGGCGAGGGCGGGCCGATCGAACGGGTCAACTCGCGCGTGCCCGGCAGCTATGGCGCCAGCCAGGAAATGCATACCGGCCGACTCACCGTCTTCCTCAAGGACTGGCGCGAACGCAAGGAAGACACATCCGACGTCGCCAACCAGTTGCGCAAGGATCTGGCCGTGCTGCCCGGCGTGCGTGCCGTGCCATTCGTGCGTACCGGACTGATCCGCGGCGGCGGGCAGCCGCTCAACGTCGTGCTCGGCGGCCCCGACTACAAGGAGCTGGCCGTGTGGCGCGATCGCATGCTGGCGCGCATGGAAGCCAATCCGGGCCTGTTCGGCCCCGATTCCGACTACAAGGAAACCCAGCCGCAGATGCGCGTCGACATCGACCATGCGCGTGCGGCCGATCTCGGCGTGTCGGCGCAGGAAATCGGGCGCACGCTGGAAACGATGATGGGTGGTCGCCGGGTGACGACCTTCGTCGACGGCGGCGAAGAGTACGACGTGATCATGCAGGCCCGGCGCGACGATCGTGCCTCGCCGGCCGACCTCGACAACCTCTACGTGCGTTCGCAGCGCAGCGGCGAGCTTATCCCGCTGGCCAATCTGGTCAGCGTGCACGAACTCGCCGAGCCGGGGCGGCTCAACCGCTTCAACCGTCTGCGCGGCATCACCTTGTCGGCCGGACTGGCGCCCGGATACACCCTCGGCGAAGCGCTTGACTGGATAAAAAAGACGGCTGCCGAGGAACTGCCGCCGGCTGCCCAGATCGACTACAAGGGTGATTCCCGCGAGTACCTCAAGGCCGGCGGTGCGGTCGTGTTGACCTTCCTGCTGGCGTTGCTGATCGTCTATCTCGTGCTGGCCGCCCAGTTCGAGAGTTTCATCCATCCGTTCGTGATCATGCTGACCGTGCCGCTGGCGATCCTCGGCGCGCTGATCGGCCTGTGGCTGACCGGCAACTCGCTGAATCTGTTCAGCCAGATCGGCATCGTCATGCTGATCGGCCTGGCCGCGAAGAACGGCATCCTCATCGTCGAATTTGCCAACCAGTTGCGCGACGAAGGCATGAGCATCGCCGAGGCGATCGCCGAATCCGCTTCGGTGCGCCTGCGTCCGATCCTGATGACGTCGGTGGCGACCATTGCCGGTGCCGTCCCGCTCGTGCTGGCCGGCGGCCCGGGTTCGGCCAGCCGTGCCGCGATCGGCGTGGTCGTGATCTTCGGCGTGGCCTTCTCGACACTGCTTTCGCTGTTCGTCGTGCCCTCGTTCTATTCGCTGCTGGCGCCCTACACACGTTCGCCCGACGAGCTGGCGCGCAGGATCGACAAGCTCGATGCAGAATCGCCGGCAGTCGGGGGCCAGGCATGAGTTCCGCTTCGGATCCCATCGCCGGCGACGGTTTCCTGTTGCGCCCGTGGCGACCGGACGATTGCGGCGCGCTGGTCCTGCATGCCAACGACGAGCAGGTTTCGCGCGGCCTGTCCGACCGCTTTCCCTATCCGTACACCGAAACCGACGCGCAGGCATTCCTCGGCGCATTGCCATCGCTGCCCACGCTGGTCATGGCAATTGAAGTCGACGGTGGCGCAGTCGGCGGCATCGGCCTGACTCCGGGCGAGGACCTGCATCGCATCGGCGCGCAACTGGGCTACTGGCTGGGTCGCCGCTACTGGGGCCGGGGCCTGATGAGCCGGGTGGTTACGCGCTGGTGCCAGAACGCCTTCGAACGATTCGGCTACGAGCGCCTGCAGGCGACCGTTCTCTCGAACAACCCGGCTTCTGCACGCGTCCTCGAGAAAGCCGGATTCGAACGCGAAGGCACGCTTCGGCGGGCCGGGATCAAGCGCAACGAGGTACTCGATTTCTGGATGTATGCGATGCTCAGGCCCAGTCCATCAAGACAGGCAAGACGTTCAGACAATGACTGACGAGAAGTGGAAGGGAGGCAAACCCGCAGCGCCATCGCCCTGGAAACGGAAGTCGCCGGGTGGCGCGCCTCCCGCCGCGCGTGACCGCAGGCGCGATGTCGAGGCCGCGGAAGAACCGCGAATCGTCCGCCCCAGCGGCGAATTGCGCCTGTACGGGCGCAATGCCTGCCTCGCCGCGTTTGCCGCGCGGGCGCAGGACCTGCGCAAGGTCTACCTGACCGAAGCGCGCCTGGATGATTTCAAGCCCGTACTGGCCTGGTGTGCGAAGAACCGGCTTGGCTATCGCATCGTCGAGACCGGCGATCTCGACAAGTTGACTGGATCGCGCCATCACGAGGGCGTCTGCTTCGAGATGCTGCGGCATGCGCCACTTACGCTGGAAGCATTGCTTGCCATGCAGGCCCCCAAGCCCGCGCCTTCGCTGCTGATCTGGCTCGATGGTGTCGGCAACCCGCACAACCTCGGCGCGTTGTTGCGCAGCGCAGCGCATTTCGGCGCGGCGGGCGTGATCGTGCCGGCCTCGTCGTCGCTCGATCTTTCCGGTGCCGCCGCACGCGTCGCCGAGGGCGGTGCCGAGGCAGTCGCGCTGGCGCGCGTCGAGGATGATCCGGAAGCGATTGCCAGGCTTCGCGATGCCGGCTACACCATTGCCGCAACCGTGCCGAGAGACGGTACCGACCTCTATTCCGCCACCCTTGCGCGACGGACCGTCCTGGTATTCGGTGCGGAAGGCGAGGGCATGAGCAAGCCACTGATCGATGCCGCCGACCAGCGTCTCTCGATCCCGGGCAGTGGCATCGTCGACAGCCTCAACATTTCGGCCAGTGCGGCGATCGTCCTCGGCGAGTACTGGCGACAGATTCGCATGAACTGAACTGGGGACCGCTTCCGCCAGTGCATCAATGCACTGAGCGCAGGCCCGCCCACTGACGGCCAGTTGCATTTGCTTCGATTGGGCCGGTCCGGCTGGCAACGTTGGCCATGGCGAACAAGCGCTATTCCGACTCGCCCTCGAAGGCGCCTGGCGCCGAGCCGAAATCGCCCTCGGCCTCGGCGGCCAGGTACATCGCCACGGCATAGGCGGCGACGTTCTGGCGCAATTGCTCGGGATCGATCTTGTCCAGCGTGTCGTTGGCGGTGTGGTGCCATTCGAAGTAGCGCGAGGTGTCCTGGTGCAGGGACAAGCCGGCCATGCCGACGGCATGCACGGCGCTGAGGTCCGAACCACCGCTGCCGGTGGCCTTGGCGTCGTATTCGATACCCAGCGGTTTCAGCGCGGCGGCGATCTGGTCGATGGCTTGGCGCGCCTCCGGCTTGACCGAAGCGGTGACCTTGAGGATGCGGTCCGCGCCGCCATCGGATTCGGCGCCGAGCACGGCCTTGCCGATCTCGAGGTGATGCTGGGCGGCATAGGCGCGACCTCCGAACAGGCCCGATTCCTCGTTGGCGAATGCGACGACGCGGATGCTGCGTGCCGGCCGCTTCGGCAACTGTCCGATCAGGCGTGCCGCGGCCGTGGTGATGGCGATGCCCGCGCCGTCATCGATGGCGCCGGTGCCCAGATCCCAGGAATCGAGATGGCCACCGGTCAGGAAATGCTCGCCGGGGCGCGAGCGGCCGGTGATCTCGGCGATCACGTTGGCGCCCGTGTAACTGCCCTCGACTCCGCAGTCCAGCGCCAGGCGGATCTTCACCGGCTGGCCGCGCTTGAGGACGCGATCGAGCTGGTCGGCGTCCGGGTTGGACAGGGCCGCCGCCGGAATGGCCTTGGCTGGATCGGAAAACCGGGTCATGCCGGTATGTGCGAGGCGGTTGAAGTCCGAGCCCACCGAGCGCAGCAGGAAAGCCACCGCACCCTTGCCGGCTGCCAGCTCCGGACCCGTCACGCGCACCGCGGAACCGGGGCCGTAGTCGTGGCCATCGGCACGGGCGTGCATGCGCGGGATGTCGATGTAGACGATCTTGCCGCGCACCGTGTAGTCCGCGGCGGCCTTCATCGCGTCGAGCGAGTCGAATGCGATCACTTCGGCCACCAGGCCCGGCGCCGGCGTCGCGCCGGAATTGCCGAGCGCCGTGACGACCAGCGGCTGCGCGAACGGTCCCACGATCGCCGCGCTCTCGCTGCGACGCACCCATTTAGGATAGCTCACCGGCTCGGTCCAGACCTTGTCGAATCCCAGCGCCTTGAACTTCGAGACCATCCATTCGCGGGCCTTGAGGTCATTGTCGCCGCCGGCAAGACGCGGCCCGATTTCCGTGGTCAGGCCTTCGACGATGGCAAAGGCCACGTCGTCCTTGAGCGCCCGCTCACGCAGTTCCGCGGCGGTCGCCAGCGCGGATTGTGGAATCGTCGTGCCGGTATCGGCGGCCGATGCGAATGGCGGGGCAAGCAGCAGGACGAGGGCGAGGAAGGCGAGATGCGGCATGGTCGGAAACCGGCAGGGTAAATCCCGATCATGCCAGAGCGGCGTGCCCGGCGAACCGGGGCGAAGGTCACGATCCACGCGCTGGCCGCTCGCTCCGGGCGGCCGGCGCGGCCGGAATCGGCCTCGCCGGCCGTGATCGTCACCGCCGCACAGCGCGCGTACTACTTGCCCTGCTTGAGCAGGTCGCGGATTTCAGTCAACAGGACCACGTCAGCGGGCGGGGCGGCCGGCGCGGCTTCTTCCTTCTTGTTGATGCGATTGATGGCCTTGACGACCATGAAGATCGCGAATGCAATGATCGTGAACTGGATCATCGTGTTGAGGAATACGCCGTACTGGATGGCGACCTCGCCCTTGCCATCGGCGCCCGCCGCGGTGAGTACATACTTGTAGGCCGAGAAATCGACGCCGCCGATCAGGTTTCCGATCGGGGGCATGATCACGTCATTGACCAGCGACGTGACGATCTTGCCGAACGCCGCGCCGATGACGACGCCGACCGCCAGGTCGACGACATTGCCGCGCATGGCAAAGCTCTTGAACTCGGAAATCATGCTCATGTTGGTTCCCTCAGGTTGGAATGGCATGCGGCAATGCGAGTGCCGCCGCGCCCGTACTCTAACCAGCAAGGCGCCGCCATGCGGGATTCTTGCAATATTTGACGCCGTTGCAGGTGGTGCAGGGCTTGCGTATCCGGGGGATTCCACCGCTGTGCCGGCGGCCGCGCCAGGCAAGCCGCCGGGCGGAATGCCGTGCAGCCGGGTGCATGCGGGCGGCTGGCGGGCCGGCTAGATGATCCTGCCTTCGAGCGTCGCGATGCCTTCCAGTGTCGCGTGGAAGCGGTCGCCGCGTTCCAGCGCTGCTACGCCGGCCGGTGTCCCGGTGAAGATCAGGTCTCCGGACTGCAGTTCATAGAATTTCGAGAGTTCATGGATGATCTCGGGCACGCTGAAGATCATTTCGTCGATATTGGTCTTCTGGCGCAGCTTGCCGTTGACGCTCAGGCCCAGTTCGATGTCGTGCGGATGTCCGATCTCGCTGGCCGGATGCAGGGCAGAAACCGGCGCGGAATTGTCGAAGCCTTTGGCGGTATCCCAGGGATTGCCCTTGTCCTTCGCCGCCGCCTGCAGGTCGCGGCGGGTCAGGTCCAGGCCCACGGCATAGGCATAAACATGCTCGAGCGCCTGTTCCACGGGAATGTCGCGACCACCCCTGGACAGGGCGACGACCATCTCGACTTCGTGATGCAGGTCCGACGTGGCAGACGGATACGGAACCTCGTCGTTGTCGATGACGATGGCATCGGCAGGCTTGGCGAAGAAGATCGGATGCTTGCGTTCGACCTCCGCGCCCATCTCCTTCGCGTGCTCGGCATAGTTCCGGCCGATGCAATAGATGCGATGTACCGGAAAACGCATGTCGGTTCCGGCAACCGGGATACAGGGGACGGGACGCGGGGCGATGGCATAGGTCATGGACGGGGTTCCTCAACGGGCGGTGGCCTGCTGCATTTTTGCACGGTATTCCCTGCGCCATACCAGCTTGAGGCCCGACCAGACAGCGTCAACGGCGCAGACCTTGATGTCGACCAGGCCGAGCGGAAGCGCGAGTTCGCGTATCGCGTCCTCGCTGATGTCGGTTGGCACGCGCGAAGCCTTCTTCGGCCACGAGACCCACAGTACACCGTCCTGCGGCAGACGCGCCGACAATCGTTGCAGGGCCGCTTCCAGCTCGTTGCGTCGTGATGCGAACACGTGGACAAGATCGAATGCGGCGCGCGGGCCTACCCGTTGCAGTTCGCCGGGCGGCAAGCCGACGAGCTCGGCATAGTCGCGCGGAGGGTCCAGCGCCAGGATGCGCAGCCCCGGCTTGAGCCCCAGCTTCTGCCACAACGCCCTGCCCGAGTAGCCGGCTGCCGCTGCGCCTGACATTCGTCACCCCGCCGTCATGATCATGGTGTGTTGTGCAGGATCATAGCGGACTGCAGTCTATGGCAGACTCTGCGCCCTCGAAGGCGGTCAGGAACCAGGAATGGAGAACAAGGGCGAATTGCTCAACCAGTTGCGCATCGATCGCAGCACGCAGTCGCAGCCATCGCGCGCGCCATGGATCATTGCCCTGGTTGCCGTGATCGTGCTTGCGGCAGGAGGCGGGCTCTGGTGGTGGTCGGCGTCCGGTCGCAGCTTCGAGGTTTCCGTGGCGACGGCCGTGGCCCCTTCCGCTGCCGGCGGGGCGTCGACGGCGGTCCTCCAGGCCACCGGGTATGTCACCGCGCGCCGGCAGGCCACGGTTTCCGCGCAGATCACCGGAACCCTCGCCGAAGTGCTGATCGAGGAAGGCGAAAATGTCGAAGCCGGACAGGTGCTGGCGCGGCTCGAGGACACCGCGCAGCAGGCCGCGCTGGCCCAGGCCCAGGCCCAGGTCGCGCAGTCGCGCGCCCAGGTCGGCCAGTACGAGGCGCAACTGGCCCAGGCCGAGCGTGATCTCGTGCGCCAGAAGGAACTGGTGGGGCGCAAGCTCGTCTCGACCCAGTCCGTGGAAGCCGCGGATACGCAGGTGGCAACCTGGCGCGCCCAACTGAATTCGCAGCGTCGCCTGGTCGACCTGGCCCTGGCCCAGCTGCGCAGCGCACAGGTCCAGCTCGACTACACGACCGTGCGTGCACCCTTCGCCGGGGTGGTCATCGCCAAGGCGGCCCAGGTCGGCGAGATCGTTTCGCCGTTGTCCGCAGGCGGCGGGTTCACGCGCACCGGCGTCGGCACGATCGTCGACATGGATTCGCTCGAGATCGAGGTCGATGTCAACGAGTCCTACATCAACCGGGTCACGCCGGGCGCGCCGGCCGAGGCCGTGCTCGATGCCTACCAGGACTGGACCATCCCGGCCCGGGTGATCGCGATCATTCCGACCGCCGACCGCGGCAAGGCCACGGTCAAGGTGCGTGTCGGGCTCGACCAGAAGGATCCGCGTATCCTGCCGGACATGGGTGCGCGCGTCTCCTTCATGGAAGAAAGGTCCGCGGCGCCGGCCTCGGCCGTGCCACCGAAGGGTGTCTTGCTGCCAGGCAGCGCGATCGTGCAGCGCGATGGCCGCAGCGTGGTTTTCTCGATTGGCGATGGGCGCGTCGCCATGCGGCCGGTCGTCCCCGGGCAGAACATGGGCGACCTGCGCCTGGTCGAAGGCGTCGCCGCAAACCAGCAGGTGGTGCGGGAGCCTCCCGCCGACATGCAGGACGGATCGCGCATCACGGTCAGGAAATAGTCCCGATCCCCCGAATCCGGCAACGCCCAGGTCTGCGTGGCGGGTTCGATGGTCATCCAAATCAACGCCAGACAAATCCCGGGAACACAGGAGCAGCCCATGGAAAACATCGTCGAAATCCGCGATGCCAGCAAGATCTACGAGCGCGGCAAGCAGAAGGTCGAGGTATTGCACCACATCGACCTCGACATCCAGAAGGGCGATTTCCTTGCCCTCATGGGGCCGTCCGGCTCGGGCAAGACGACCCTGCTCAACCTGATCGGCGGGCTCGATTCGCCCAGCGGCGGCTCGATCAGCGTCGGTGGCCGGCGCATCGACAACCTCGGTGGCGGAGCACTGGCCAAATGGCGCGCTGCCAATGTCGGCTTCATCTTCCAGTTCTACAACCTGCTGCCGATGCTGAGCGCGCAGAAGAACGTCGAAGTGCCGTTGCTGCTGACCCGCCTGTCGGCTGCCGAGCGCAAGCGCAATGCTTCGATTGCGCTGCAACTGGTCGGACTGTCCGATCGCGCCAGCCACAAGCCCAACGAGTTGTCCGGCGGCCAGCAGCAGCGCGTGGCCATCGCGCGGGCAATCGTTTCCGATCCAACCCTGCTGGTCTGCGACGAACCGACCGGCGATCTCGACCGCCAGTCAGCCGAAGAGGTCCTCGGCCTGCTCGAGCAGCTCAATCGCGAACACGGCAAGACCATCATCATGGTGACGCATGATCCGAAGGCGGCCGAACACGCCACCCATACCCTGCATCTGGACAAGGGTTCCCTGGTCGAACAGGCGACGGCCTGAGGCGGAGGATTCACCATGAAATATTTCCACCTGATCTGGGCCGCGCTGTTCCGGCGCAAGACGCGCACGATGCTGACGCTGCTGTCCGTGCTGGCGGCATTCCTGCTGTTCGGCCTGCTCGACGGCGTGCGCGTGGCGTTCAATGCCGGCAGCGATGCCGCAGGCGTCGATCGCATGGTCGTCAGCTCGAAGTACTCGATCATCCAGGGCCTTCCGCAGAGCCTGATCCCCCGCATCGAGGCCACGCCCGGCGTGAAGAACCTGACCTGGGCCAACTGGTTCGGCGGCTACTACCAGGAACGCAAGAACCAGATGTTCAACATCGCGATCAATCCGCGCTATTTCGACATCTACCCGGAACTGATCGTGCCGCCCGACCAGCTCAAGGCCTTCACCGAGACCCGTACCGGTGCGCTGGTCGGCGAAACGCTGGCGAAGCGCTGGGGCTGGAAGATCGGCGACAAGGTCCCGGTGACCGGCGCTATCTTCCCGAACAAGGCAACCGGCGACACCAACTGGACCTTCGACATCGTCGGCATGTTCAAGGCCCGCGACGAAAAAATGCGCGGCGCCGAGCAGCAATTGCTGTTCCGCTGGGACTACTTCGACGAGGCCAACAGCTACGGTACGCACGAGGTCGGCTGGTTCATCGTGCAGGTGACCGACCCGGCGAAGTCCGACGAGGTGGCCAAGGCCATCGATGCGATCTCGGCGAACTCGGACCACGAGACCCGGACGCAGTCCGAGCAGGCGTTCAATCTTTCGTTTGCCAAGCAGCTCGGCGACATCGGCCTGATCGTCAGCGCGATCATGGGCGCGGTGTTCTTCACCTTGCTGCTGTTGACCGGCAACACCATGGCGCAGGCCGTGCGCGAGCGCATCCCCGAGCTGGCAACATTGAAGACGATCGGATTCTCCGATGTATCGCTGTTGTTGCTGGTGTTCGCCGAGGCCGTCCTGCTGATCGTCATCGGTGGCTCGCTCGGCCTGGCCCTGGTGTCGTTCCTGATGCCGGTGATCAGCGCAGCGAGCGGGGGCACCCTGCAACTGCCGGCGGTCGGCCTCGGCACCTGGGTGACCGGCCTGCTCATGATGGTCGGCATCGGCGTGCTGGTCGGCGTAATGCCGGCCCTGCGCGCGATGCGACTCAATATCGTCGATGCACTGGCAGGTCGCTGAGGAGATCCGACATGAAGAAGTTGAAGGCGTTTGGTTCGGGTCTCGGCATGTTCCTGATCATCGTGATATCGGTGGCGCTCTGGGTGATCCTGCCGTGGCCGCTGTTGCTCGGCCTGGCCGTGATCCTGGCCTTGTGGATGGCGTTCACGCGCGGTGGCCACCAGGCCGCCTCGGTCACCTGGATCGGTGTTTCCACGCTCGGCCAGCGGCTCGGCGCGTCGTCGGTGATCATCGTCGGCATTGCCGGCGTGGTCGGCGTGCTGGTGGCCTTGCTGGCCATGGGCGACGGCCTGCAGAAGACGCTCAAGAGCACCGGCGACACCGAAACCGCCATCGTCCTCAGGGGCGGTGCGTCGGCCGAGCTGAGCTCGGGCATCTCGCGCGAGCATGCCACCCTGATCGCGCAATCGGCTGGCATCCTGCGCAATGCCGAGGGCAAGCCCATCGTTTCGGCCGAACTGGTCGTGGTGGCCAACCTGCCGAAGAAATCGACCGGTACCGATGCGAATGCCGAAGTGCGCGGTATCGGCCCGCAGGCCTGGGAACTGCGCCCGAACATCCGCATCATCGAAGGCCGCAAGTTCACCCCCGGCCTGCGCGAGATGGTGGTCGGCAAGGGCGCCCGCCAGCAGTTCTCCGGACTCGAACCCGGCTCGACGATCAACCTCAACAACCAGCAATGGACCATCGTAGGCGTCTTCGAATCCGGCGATGCGCACGAGTCGGAACTGCAGGGCGACGTCGATACGGTTTCGGCGGCCTATCGGCGCCAGGGTTACCAGTCAGTGACCGTGCGCCTGACCTCGCCGGAGGCGCTGGACGCGTTCAAGGCGGCCTTGGCCAGCGACCCGCGGCTCAAGGTCGAGGCGAAGACCACGCTCGATTACTACACGGCTCAATCGGAGGGCCTGACCAAGGTCATCCGCGTCATCGGCATCACCATCGCCACCATCATGGCGATCGGCGCGATCTTCGGCGCGCTCAATTCGATGTACGCAGCGGTTGCCGCGCGCGCGCGCGAAATCGCCACCCTGCGTGCGATCGGTTTCCGTTCGCCGCCGGTGGTCGTCTCGGTGATGCTGGAAACCATGTTGCTGGCCCTGGTCGGTGGCCTGCTCGGCGCCTTCGTCGCCTGGCTGCTGTTCAACAACTACACGGTCTCGACGCTGGGCTCGAACTTCAGCCAGGTCGTGTTCCGCTTCTCGGTCTCGCCGGCCCTGCTCTGGACCGGCGTGAAATGGGCCCTCGCCATCGGTTTCGTCGGCGGCCTGCTGCCTGCCGTGCGCGCAGCACGGCTGCCGGTGACGACGGCACTAAGGGAGTCTTAGAGGCCGGGAATGGAGAATGGGGAATGGGGAATGGGGAAGTGCTTTCCCTTCCCCCACACTTTGCTCGCGCCCTGCAAGTTGCGATTTGGACAGCAGGCTGCTGCAAAGCGCTTGTATCGATTCCCTACTCCCCATTCCCCATTCCCTATTCCCGTTTCCTCACCTTCCCCAGCGTGATCAATCCCACGCCGAGCAGGATCACCGCCATCGCGACCACGTCGCCGGGATGCACGAGTTCGCCGAGGAAGAGGGCGCCGAGCAGGACGGCGACCGGCGGGTTGACATAGGCATAGCTGGTGGCGAGCAGCGGGCGCACGTTCTTCAGCAGGAACAGGTAGGCGGTGAAGGCAATCAGCGAGCCAAACACGATCAGGTAGCCCATCGCCAGCAGCGAGGTCGCGCTGGGCGCGCCGTGCAGGCGTTCGCCGAGCAGGAGTGAAGCCAGGCCGAGGGCGCTGCCGCCACTGATCATCTGCGCAGCGGTGTTCATCGATGCCGGCGGCATGTCGCGGCGCCGGCTCCAGACCGAGCCGAAGGCCCAGGCCGTGGCGGCGACGACGAGCGCGATCGCGCCGAGCGGCGAACCGCTCATGCCGCTGCCCAGGTTGAGCAGGATCACTCCGCCGAATCCGATCACCAGGCCGATCCATTCGAGGCGGCTAGGCCAGTCCCGGTACAGCACGCCGAACGTGGCCGCGAACAGGGGCATGCTCGCCACGGCGACGGCGGCGAGTCCCGACGCGACGGTCTGCTCGGCGAAGCAGACCAGGCCATTGCCAACACCGAGCAGCAGGGTCCCGGTCACGGCGGCATTGGACCACTGCGCGCGCGTCGGTGGCGCGACGCCGCGCAGTCGCAGCCAGGCGTACAGGGCGATGCCGGCGATCAGGAAGCGAACGCCGCCGAGCAGGAACGGGGGCCAGCTGTCGAGGGCGACACGGATGGCGAAATAGGTGGAGCCCCAGATCACATAGACGGCAAACAGCGCCAGCGGCACGAGCAGGCGCGGCGAAGTCAGCAAGGGCTGCGGAGGAAGCGGAAGCGCAACTTCCGGTGAAGGCGGCTGCAGGGGAGGGCTCATGGGGGCAATCGGGGCAGGGTCGGTCGGATCTGACTGGCCGCCCATCCTCGACATTTCAAGGGGCCGTCACCAGTACCACTCCGGCGCGATTGGCGGGGTCCGCTTCAGGCGTTCGTGCGACTTGCTGGATCCGTCGAGGTCTGCACCAGGCGCGCCGGCCGGTCGGTGTCACGCACGATGGTGAATTCGCCGTCGATCACACCGTTTTCGGCAGGCGCCGGCGCTGGTCGCAGCGTCGGTCCACGCTTGCCGCGCAAGGTGTTCCAGAGCAACCAGAGCACACCGCCCACCAGCAAGGCGGCGAAGGCGAACATGCTGATCGCAAGCAGGCCGAGCACGGCAAGCAGGCCGAGGATGCTGCCGACCAGTCGGGCCAGTGGATTGCGGGGGCGCAGACTGGATTGGAAGACGAACATGGGCAGGGCCTCGCTCAAATCGGGCACGCACAGCTGCTTGCCGCTGCATGCAGAACCTCAGGAAGGTTATTCTTGGGGCTGGGCGCCGCGCCCACAAGTGTCGAAAGGTCTGCATGAACGATACCCGCGTGCTTTGCCGGGTCGACGAAATCCCCGATTCCGGCGCCAAATCGGTGCGGGTGGACTCGTCCACGGGTGGTTTCGAGATCATCCTGATGCGCCAGGGCGAACGCGTCTTTGCCTACCACAACGAGTGTCCGCACCAGGGCCGGAATCTCGACTATGTGCCAGGCAAGTTCCTGATCCGTAACGGTTCCATCATTTGCGCGGCCCATGGGGCCACGTTCGCCATCGACAGCGGCGACTGCCTTGGCGGGCCTTGCCGGAGCGGCCTGCTGCGGGTGCCGGTCCGGATCGAAGGCGGCGAAGTCCTCGCCGCCTGAGCTGCGGACCCGCATCGGGTGGCCAGCGGCGACGGCCGGGCCCATCGAATGGCTGCCGGCGCAACTACGATGAATATCGTTGACAGCCGCCAAGTGACTGATTACGCTCGTGCGGTATGGCGGAAGTGCCCCCATGGCGCGATCCGTCCCGCTGCGAAATGGATGCACGCCGATGGCAGTTGCAGGCTGCACGGACGTCCACGACGCAGGCCCATCCAGACATCCGCAACCAGTGCGAGGCCCGCATGCGCTCCAAGAACCAGCAGACGCCAAAGCCGACCGAGGCCGAACTCGGCATCCTCAACGTGCTCTGGGAGCGTGGCGCTTCCACCGTTCGCGATATCCACGAAGCCCACTATCGCGATGACGGAACCGGCTATACGACCTCGCTGAAGATGCTGCAGATCATGCACGCAAAGGGCCTGGTCGAGCGCGACGACTCGCAGCGCGCGCATGTCTACCGGGCAGCCATCAGCAAGGAACACAACCAGAAACGGTTTCTCTCCGACATCGTGCAGCGCGTCTTCGATGGCTCGCCCTCGCAGCTCGTCCTGCAGGCGCTGGGCGGCCAGCCGAAGGCCAGTCGCGAAGAGCTCGACGAAATCCGCGCATTGCTCGACGACATCGAGGCGGGGAAAAAACCATGAACCTGCTTGCCGAGAACCTGCCCTGGGTGCAGGCACTGGGCTGGAGCCTGGTGCATTTCCTCTGGCAGGGCCTGTTGATTGGCGCATTGTTCGCTCTGGTGCGCTCGCTGGTGCCCGGCGAGCACAGCTCGATCCGATACGCGGTCGGACTCCTGGCGATGTCCATGCTGGCACTTTGCCCGATGCTGACGCTCTGGGTGTTGTGGCCGCAGGCCGGCAGCGCCAGTGCGACCATCGCCGATGCGGTCGTCCTCCAGGCGGTTTCGTCCCGGGTCGGGTCGATGGTCGAGCCGGGCTCCATGGTCAGCGAGCTGCTGCCCGTCCTCGTGCTCGTCTGGCTGGTTGGCGTGACCTTCATGGTCTGGCGCGGCGTCCACCAGTGGCGCGCGCTGAAGCGCATCGCAACCGTGCTTGCCTCTCGCAGCAGGGAAATCGAGGACATGCTGCAACGCGTCGCGCAGCGATTCGGCGGCATGCCCGGCGCGCGCGTGCTGGTCTCGACTTTCATCGATACGCCCACGCTGATCGGCTGGTTCAAGCCGGTCATCCTGCTGCCGGCGGCCGTGGTCACCGGTTTCCCGCGCGAACAACTCGAGCTGATCCTCGCCCACGAACTCGGCCACCTGCGCCGCTACGACCATCTGGCCAACCTCGGCCAGGCCATCGTCGAGACGCTGCTGTTCTACCATCCGGTCGTGCACTGGATTTCGCGCGAAATCCGCCATGAGCGGGAGATCTGCTGCGACAACCTCGTCCTGAGGCTTACCGACAGCGAACCGCGCGAGTATGCGCGGACGCTGGCGGCGCTGGAGGATGTTCGCCAACTGACGCCGCAGCTGGCGGTCGCTGCGTCGGGAGGCATCCTGCTCGATCGGGTGCGAAGAATCATTGGTTCGACATCGGCGCGGAATCCATCCCGACGCTCGCATCGCAGCGCCTGGCTGGTTGCTGCGGTGAGCGCAGGGTTTGTCGTCACGATGGCGGTCATGACGCGGCCAGGGGAGTCGGAACCGAAGGAAACATTCGCAAGCCCCGTGATGGCGCGCGCGTTGCAGTCGGAGTTCGACCTGCCTTCGGTATTCGACGTTGCTGCTTCCCAGCCGGTTGCCTTCGCATCGCTTCCGGGCCTGGCCTTGTCCGTTGATCAGGCCGTTGAGGCCCGGCAGCCCGCCCGGGCGCGGGTTGGCTCCGCGGTCACGGTCGGCGACATCGACCCGGTGCCGCATCAGACTGCCGAACTTGCGGCGCTGCCGCGTCCGCCCGTAGCGGAGATGTCCCGCTTGCCGATCCAGGTCGGCGACGTCGACCTGGCCAGGGTCGAGCAGACTCCCGTACCGGTCGCTGCGGAAGCCACGGCCTTCGAACAGCCGACCGTCCTGCGCAGGGTTGCGCCGGACTACAAGAACCAGCGTTCCGGCGAGCAGGAATTGCGAGTCGGTTTCGAGTTCGCGATCGACAAATCCGGCAACGTGCGCGACATACGGGTGGTTTCGGGCGATCGATCGAGTGCATTCGCTGCTGCCGCGCGTCGTGCCTTGTCGCAATGGCAGTTTGATCCGGCCTCGGTGCGGGCCGGAGCGCGCGGAAAATTCCGCCAGGATTTCGAGTTCGTGGCAGGCGTCCGGCTGGCCTCCACGGATGAGCCCGGTTGCACGCCGCCGCTCGGATCCCATGTCTGTCGGCCAGTCCAGGGTACCGGTGGCCCGATCACCCGAACCATCGAACGCGAAAGCAGGTCGTTCGCGCAGACGGGTCCGGGCGAAGCCTGCACGCCAGTGACCGGCTCGCGGGTATGCCGTCCGGCTGACGTTGCAGGGCCCTCCGAGCCCAATGGGCCCGACGAAGCCACCATGGCGCATCTGGTCGTTCTGGCCGGCGGCAGCCACTGACCCGCTGAATGCTCCGGTTGATGCCTTGCGCCGTGCATCGCTGGCGGGTGCCAGGCCGCCAGCGAGCGAATGACCACACCTTCCGGCTGCGCCTTGCATGGCGCAGCTCCGTGCGGGCTTGACGATCCGCCGTGTCGGCCCCGCGATGCCTCCCCTGGGGGTGATCGACCTGCGCTGGCCTTCCGCGCGCCCCATCGATCGACGGGCTGCGGATGGATCGGGTCAGCCGCGGTTGAAGAACAGGTTGACCGTTACCAGCGTGGTGGCAAGGATCAGCGCGGTCAGCGGCAGGCCGACCCGGAGGAAATCGCGGGTCCGGTATCCGCCGGGGCCGGCCACGACGAGCAGGACGGGATTCGCGCTCGGCAGCAGGAAGGTATTCGACGTCGAGATGGCGACGATCAGCGCGTAGGCCGCCGGATTGCCGCCGGAAGCGAGGGCGATATTGATCGCCATCGGCACCATCATCACGGCCGCGCCGACGTTCGAGATGACCTGTGAGAAGCCCAGAGCGAGTATCGCGATGAAGGCCTGGATGACCCACTGCGGCAGGTCGCCGAGATAGACCATCACCTCCTGCGCGATCCAGGCGGCGGTGCCGGTCGAATCCATCGCGCCGCCGAGCGGAATCAGGCAGGCGAGGATGAAGATCGTCTTCCAGTTGATCGCGTGGTAGGCCTCGTCCATGCTGAGGACGCCGGCCAGCAGCATGCCGACGGCGCCGACCAGCATGGCCACGGCGAGCTTGAGGTCGGTGAACAGGCCCAGCCCCATCGCCAGGCTGAAAAAAAACACCGCGTGCCAGATCTTGCTCGGGCGCTGCTCGTCCTGCGGGTAGTCGGTGACGACGACGAAATCGCGCGACTCTGCGGCAAGGGTGAGGTCGCGCCAGAGGCTGTGCAGGACCAGCGTGTCGCCCGGTCGCAGCGAAACTTCGCGGACGTCTTCGCGGAACACCTGGTCGCCGCGGGTGACGGCGAGCACGCTGATGCCGAAGCGCTTGCGCAGGCGCAGGTCGCCAACCAGCTGCTTGACCCAGCGCGAGTTCGGCGCGATGACGACCTCGGAAATGCCGGCGCGGGTCGGGTTGAACATGTCGCCGAAGTTCTTCAGGCGGGACTGTGTGCGGCACAGCTGGTTGTTGGCGAATTCCTGGATTTCCTCGCGCTTGCCGAGCACGCCGATGACGCTGCCGACCCAGATCATCTGGTCGCCCGGAGGCGCCAGGCGGGCCTCGTTGCCGGTCTTCAGGGCAAGGATCAGCGGCGCGCCGTGCAGGCGTTCGGCCTCGACCACGCTCATGCCGACCAGCGGGCTTTCCGCGGTCACGGTCAGTTCCATCACCTCGCCGTCGATGCCGTACATCTCGGCGAAGTAGGTTTCGGTACGACCTGGCGTGACCTTCTGCTTTTCGTCCTCGCTGGGCCACAGGCGCGGGGTCAGGAAGGCGAAGTAGACGAGGCCGACCAGCAGCAGCGGTATGCCGACCGGGGCGATCGCGAACAGCGGGAACGGCTCGATGCTCTGCGCGCCAGGAGGCAGGTTGCGGTTGGCGCTGGCGACCAGGTCGTTGAGCAGGATCAGCGGCGAATTCGAGATCATCGTGATGTTCGTGCCGGCCAGGATGCAGCAGGCCATCGGCAGCAGCAGGCGCTTGAGCGGGATGCCGGTGCGCGAACTCAGGCGGCTGACCACGGGCACGAACAGGGTGGCCAGGGCCTGGCTCTGCATGATCGCCGACATGCTGCCGACCATGGCATTGACCAGGTGCGATACGCGCGTCTCGACGCCGCCGGCCAGGCGCAGGATGAACGAGGCGGCCTTGCCGAGCAGGCCGGTGCGGTCGAGCCCTGCGCCCATGATCATCACCGCGATCAGCGACATCACGGCATTGCCGGCGAAACCGTCGAACAACTGGTCCACCGGCATCAGCCGGGTCACGCCAATGACGACGATGACGAGCAGGGCGACCAGGTCGCCGCGCACCCATTCAAGCACGAGCATGAGCACGGTGAACACCAGCAACCCAAGCACGAGGGCCATGTCGGTGGTCAGGGTCAGGCTCATGTCCATCGCGCTGGTCTATCGATCCGTTGTTGCAGCCAGTGGAGCGTGAATGGCCTCAGGTCTTTTCATGGATCAGGTCCCATACCCCGTGACCCAGACGAACGCCGCGTTTCTCGAAATGCGTGTTGATGCGCCATTCCGGTGCTGCAGAGTATGCCCCGAGTCCCGCCCGGTTGCGCCATTGCGGGGAGGCGTCGACGACTTCGAGCATGTGTTCGGCATACTCGGCCCAGTCGGTGGCCAAATGCAGCAACCCCCCGCGCTGCACGCGCGAGGCGAGCAGCTCGACGAAGGCGGGCTGGATCAGCCGACGCTTGTGGTGGCGCTTCTTCGGCCAGGGGTCGGGGAAGTAGATGCGCACTTCGGCCAGTGAACTGGCCGGAATCTGCCGCTCCAGCACCTCCACGGCGTCATGGTTGCTGATGCGGACGTTGTCGAGGCCGGCATCGGCGAGGGCGTTCATCAGGCGGCCGACGCCAGGCCGGTGGACCTCGATGCCGATGAAGTTCCTCGCCGCCTCGCTGGCAGCCGCATGCAACAGTTGTTCACCATTGCCGAAGCCGATCTCGAGCACGGTCGGAGCCGGGCGCGGGAACAGCCCGGCAAGGTCGAGTGGCCCGCCCGCAGGGTCTAGCCCGTAGCGCGACCAGTGCGCGTCGAAGGCCTGCTGCTGCGCCGGCGTGATGCGACCCTGGCGCAATACGAAGCTGCGCACGCGGCGATTTTCCCTTGTTTCATCGGTTGTTCGGCCGGCATGCCTGGGGTCGGTCATCGCGGTCAGCCGATCGTGCCATCGAGCGGACTCGACGCGGAGGCATGGCGCTTGCGTGGAATGCGCCCGGCGCGGAACGCGGCGCGACCGGCCTCGATGGCGAGCTTCATCGCATGGGCCATCAGGATGGGATCGCGCGCGCCGGCGATGGCCGTGTTCATGAGCACGCCGTCGCAACCGAGTTCCATGGCGATGGCGGCGTCCGAGGCCGTGCCCACGCCGGCATCGACCAGGATAGGGACCTTCGCGTTCTCGACGATTTCCATCAGGTTGTAGCGATTCTGGATGCCGAGCCCGGAGCCGATCGGCGCCGCCAGCGGCATCACCGCGACGCAGCCGATCTCCTCGAGCCGCTTCGCCAGCAACGGATCGTCCGTGGTGTAGACCATCACGTCGAAACCATCGGCGACCAGGCGCTCCGCCGCGGCGAGCGTCTGCACCATGTCCGGAAACAGCGTCTTCGGATCGCCGAGCACCTCGAGCTTGACCAGCTTGTGCCCGTCGAGCAGCTCGCGGGCGAGGTGCAGGGTGCGCACCGCGTCCTCGGCGGTATAGCAGCCGGCGGTGTTCGGCAGGATCGTGTAGCGGTCAGGAGGCAGCACGTCGAGCAGGTTCGGCTGGGAGGGGTCCTGGCCGATGTTGGTGCGCCGGATCGCCACCGTGACGATTTCCGCGCCGGCCGCTTCGGTCGCCAGGCGCGTTTGCTCGAGATCCTTGAATTTGCCGGTACCGGTCAGGAGCCGCGAGCGATAGCTGCGACCGGCGATGACGAGGGCGTCGTTGTCGTGGTGGGTCATGGGATTTTTCGGCAGGGCTTGGTAGCTGCGGGTGGGCGGTGCAATCCACCGTGCGGTGGGCAAGTGGCTGGCGCGGCGTGCACTCAACCGCCGCCGATGGCATGCACGATCTCGACGCGGTCGCCTTCGCGCAGCCTGTGTTCCGCGTGCATGCTGCGCGGCACGATGCGGCGATTGACCTCGACGGCGACGCGCTTGCCGCCGTAGCCGGCCGCGTCGAGCAGGGCGAGAACGTGCTGCTCGTCCTGGATTTCGCGGGGCTCGCCGTTGAGCGTGATCTTCATCCCTGCATTCTATCGTTCATGCCCGGCCAGCAACACCGCCGCGGCGCAGAAAAGCCGACGCCGCAGGGGGCTGCGGCGTCGGTTGGTGCGGCGGGTGCGTGCGACGGGCGACGCGAATCAGTTCCGCTCGCGGCGCTTGCGCTCGTCCTTGTTGTCTTCGTCGTCCTTCTTCTGCTCGCGCTTGTCCTTGGCGGGCGGCGATTCCGCACGCTGCGGCGGCGCAGTGCGCTGCTGGCGCTGCTGCATCTCGCGCTGCTGCATCTCGCGTGGCTGCGGCAGAGGCTGCGCCTGCGGTGCTGGAACGGAGCGTGGCTGAATCTCGCGCGGCGCGCGTTCCGGGGTGGCGCGCTGTTGCGGATACGACTGCCGCTGTGGCGCGGCGTCCTGCGGCTCGCGCTGCGGCACCGCGCGGCGCTCGATCACCGGCGCGCGTTGTTCGCGAACCGGCGCCGTGCGTTCTTGCACCGGCTGCGCCTGGATGTTGCGCGCGCGCACGGGCTGGTCGTCGTTCTCGCTGCGCTGCAGCCGGCTGTTGCCCTCCGCATCGGTGCGCCGCGGCGCGCGCACCGTAGTCGGCGCCGAATCGCGACGCATGGCTGGCTCGCGAGCGGCTTCCGGCGCGCGGACCGCGTCATCGGAACGGATCGTGCGACCGCTTCGAAGTGCCGGGCTATCGCCAGCCTCCGGGCGGATCCGGGCATTGTCGTTCGCACGCGGCGCGCGTTCCGTGCTGCCGCGCGGATAGCCGGTACTGCGCTCGCTGCGGGCAGCCGGTTGCGGCGCGCCCGCTTCGCGGCCATCCGTGCTGCGGATGCGCCCGGCACGCTCGCTGGTGCCGCGTGCGTCGGCGGCGCCACGCTGGGGCAAGGCTTGCGTCGGCGTCGTCGAGCGCTCGCCGCCAACGACCTGGATGCGGCGCTCGCCGCGTTCCGCCTGCGGCTTGCGGGCCGACAGATCGCGCATCTCGCTGGCTGCGAGCGGCTGGTTGTTGTTGCGGGAAATCGCCTGGATCCGCGTTTGCGCATCGACGCTGCGGGCCGGTGGGGCCGTGCGCGCGATGACCTGGCGATCGAATGTCGCCTCACGCACGGCGCGACCACCCGAGTTGCGTGCCACGCTGCCGCCGACAAAGCTGCGCGGGGTAGGTGCCACTTCGATGCGGCTCATCACCTGGCCGCGGGCGAGCTGCGCCTGCGCGACCTGCACGCGCGAACGCTCGACCGAGCGGGCATTGACGAATGCATCGCGCGATATGGCCGTGAAGGCGCGATTGTTGTCGCGGTAGGCGTAGTTGAAGTTGGTCACCGGGCGTCCGCGCGAGTAGTCGTTGTAGACGTTGGTGATGTAGGTATTGTTGATGATCGTGGTGTTGCGCACGTTGATGTTGTTGAAGTACGTGCGCGAACCGCCGTACCACGGCACATAGACATCGCGTGGGCCGAGCGGGAACCAGCCGACCGGGCCGCCACTGGATATGCTGACGCTGAAGTTGCCGCCGCCGACGAAGGCGACCAGGGCGGGTGCATAGATCGGACGGACGGCACGCGGTCCCGGGATCCAGCCCCAGCGGCTGCCGACATAGGCCCAGCGCCCGTAATGGAACGGCGCGAAGCCCCAGGGCGCATCGTCGACCCAGGTCCAGCCCCAGGGATCGATCCACGACCAGTGGCCATTGCGATACGGAGCCCAGCCGGCGTCCACGCGGGACGGATACCAGACCGATCCATACGACGGGGCGGTGCTCCAGGTGCCGTAGTCGTCGAGGTCGGCGTAGCCGATGACCTCTTCGGAGACATAGCGGCGCGAGGGCGAGTTGCGGTAACGGTCGGCGCGTTCGAAGCACCAGCGGTCGAAATCGTCCTGGCGCGGCAGGTCGAAGATTTCGTAGTCCCTCAGCTGGGAATCGTAGAAACGGTAGGACTGGCCCTCACGCACGCGATAGCTCGCGTTGTCCTGGCCATAGACGTCGGCATCGCCATCGAAGACCGAAACCATCGTCGAGTCGCCCTGCGGCGCCACGTCGATGCGGTACTGGCCCGGTTCGTTGATGACCAGGGCCAGCGTCGGTGTATCGACCTCGTAGGTTTGTCCCTCGAACACGCGGCGCACGATCAGGTTCAGCGTGCCATCGGTCAGTTCGATCTGGGCGATGTCGTCGTCCAGGTTGAGAACGCGGAACGCGGTGCGCTCATCGAGGCGCACGGTTGCCGCGCCGATTTCCATTTCGACGCGTGATGCGCGATCGGCGTACAGGCTGTCGCCGGTGGTCAACGGGCGGTTGATGCGTGCTTCCACCCATTCGTCGATGCCGGCGGGCTGCAGGCTGACGTCCCCGCTGACATAGCTGAGACGGACGACGCGGCTGGGCGGATCGGCGAATGCCGTTCCGCTGGCGGCAGCGAGCAGCAGCAGGGCGGGGATCGCCCGGAAGATTGGCAAGCAAACGCGTGACATGAGCATTGTGATCTCCTGAAAGTCCGTTTCACCCGCTGCCGATCGGATATCCATACTTCCGGCACGATGAACCCGGTACGTGCCTATCTGACCGCATGGATGCTGAACCGTGACCATCCGTTGCCGCAGCACAGGCTGCCGGGATCGTCCCGGCACCGCCCCGGGCCGGTGCCAGCCCGTCGCCCGGCGATCCGCGCGGGCGGCGCTTGCCGGTCCCCCGGATGGGCGGCTAATCTGTGCGCACCGCGGGTGTAGCTCAATGGTAGAGCTGTTGCTTCCCAAGCAACTGACGAGGGTTCGATTCCCTTCACCCGCTCCACCCTCTCCCAGCCCTGCGTAGCAACGCAAAGCGGGCGACCGGCGCGACCAGGCCGGAACTTCTGCATATCCCGAAGGCCGTCATGAAGATCGCGATCCTGTCCCGCAACGCATCGCTGTACTCGACCAGCCGGCTGGTCGACGCGGCGCGCACGCGCGGCCACAGCGTGCGCGTGCTCGATCCCCTGCGTTGCTACATGCGCATCTCGCGCGGCGGCTTCGAAATGCACTACAAGGGCCGGCCGCTCAGCGGATTCGACGCGGTGATTCCGCGCATCGGCTCGTCGATCACGTTCTATGGAACGGCGGTGCTCCGGCAGTTCGAGATGATGGGCGTGTACACGCCCAACTGTTCCGACGCGGTGCTGCGTTCGCGCGACAAGCTGCGCTCGCTGCAGATGCTGGCGCGCGAAGGCATCGACCTGCCGATGACCGTGTTCGGCGACTATCCGGACGACACCGTCGACCTCCTGCACATGCTCGGCGATCCGCCGCACGTCATCAAGCTCAACGAAGGCACGCAGGGGCAGGGCGTGCTGCTGGCCGAAAAGCGCTCCGCGTCGCAGGGAATGATCGAGGCGTTTCGCGGCCTCTATGCCAATTTCGTCGTGCAGGAGTTCATCGGCGAAGCCGGCGGCGGCGACCTGCGCTGCTTCGTGGTCGGCGACCGCATTGCCGCATCGATGCACCGGCAGGCGCCCGAAGGCGATTTCCGCGCCAACCTGCATCGCGGCGGCAAGGCCAGCCCGGTCACCCTGAGCGCCGGGGAGACCGAGGTCGCCCTGCGTGCGGCGGCGATCATGGGCCTTGGCATCGCCGGCGTCGACCTGCTGCGCTCGCGGCGCGGCCCGCTGGTGCTCGAAGTGAATTCCTCGCCGGGACTGGAGGGCATCGAAGAGGCGACCGGCAGCGACATCGCCGGAGCCGTCATTGCCTATGTCGAGCACGGAGCGAAGGGCCGGGCCGCCTGAACGGCGGACGGACCGGCCTCCGGTTAACGGAAGAATCAGAGTGGCTTAACCTCCATTTAAGCTTGCGGTCCCTATAGTCCCGCTCACTGTAGGTTCTGCTCGACACTCCTAAGCGTAAGGTCGGGTGACAGGCAGATTACGGTAATCGGGGCAGTAGCTTTTGGCCCAAGCGAGGTGTGTTCCCCCAAAGGCACCTCCTTGGGCCATTTTATTTCCAGCCACTTTGTCCCTCCCCATTCCCTCACTCTTCAGACGCGCCGGGTATCATTCCACCCGCGTGGACTTGATATGAGCATCCTTTTCCGGACTTCCGCGTTAAGCTAGGCCCGCCATGCGCATACTCGTCATAGAAGACAACAGCGATATCGCTGCCAATATCGGTGATTTCCTTGCCGATCGCGGCCATGTGGTCGATTTCGCCGGTGACGGCGTGACCGGCCTGCATCTGGCCGTGGTCAATGAATTCGACGCCATCGTGCTGGATTTGAGCCTGCCCGGCATGGACGGGCTCGAGGTCTGCCGCAAGCTGCGCCAGGACGCGAGACGCCAGACACCCGTGCTCATGCTGACTGCGCGCGATGCGCTCGAGCAGAAACTGTCCGGCTTCGATTCCGGAGCGGACGACTACATGGTCAAGCCGTTCGCCCTGCAGGAACTGGCTGCGCGCGTCGAAGTTCTCGGCCGCCGTGGCAAGGGCGTCAAGAGCCGCCTGCTGCAACTGGCGGACCTGACCTACAACCTCGACACCCTGGTCGTCATTCGCGACGGCAAGTCGATCCAGCTCAACCCGATCGGCCTCAAGCTGCTGCAGGCCCTGATGGATTCGGCGCCTTCGGTGGTCACGCGCCAGGAGCTCGAAACCCGGGTCTGGGGCGAAGAGCTGCCCGACAGCGATTCGCTGCGCGTGCACATCCACGGCTTGCGCGCGGCAATCGACAAGCCCTTCGACAAGCCGCTGATCCAGACGCGTCACGGCATCGGCTATCGCATGGTCGATCCGGATGCAGTACCGGCGTAGGCTTCGCAGCCGGATCATCATCTCCTTTGCGCTGTTCGGCCTCGGCCTGACGGCGCTGTTCGCGGCGTCAACGATCTACCTGCGCGTGCGCATGGAAGATCAGCTTATCAATGACACGCTGACCCGCGAGCTCAACCATTTCGTCGACTTCAAGCGCGAGTTTCCGCAACCGGATGCGCGCTGGAGCATGTCCCTGTTCGAGGCGCAGATCGTGCGCGCCGGACGCACCGCGACGGTCCCGTTCGCCTGGCAAGGCTACGATTCCGGCGTCTACGACATCTCGGATCTCGACGCCAGGGGGCGCCCGCGCTCGTACAAGCTGGCGGTCTACAAGGACAGCGATTACTGGGCCTACCTGCGTTTCGATGTCAGTTCGCAGAAGCTGACCGAGCGCCAGTTGCTGGTCGTGCTGATCATCGCCGTGCTCGTCTTCGCCGTGCTGTCGCTGCTGATGGGCCTGTGGCTCTCGTCCCGCGTCATGAGTCCGGTCACCGAGCTGGCCGGCCGCCTGCGCGAGCTGCGCAAGGCGGGCACCTACACGCCGATGGCGCCGCGCTTCGCCGATGACGAAGTCGGCCAGCTGGCGCTGGCGCTCGACGATTACGCGGCGCGCCTGACCCATCTGGTCGAGCGTGACCGTGAATTCAATGCCGATGTCAGCCACGAGTTGCGCACGCCGCTGGCGGTGATCGCGACGACCACCGAATTGCTGATGGGCCAGGACCTGCCGGAAAAGGCGCATGAGCGCCTGCGCCGCATCGAGCGCGCGGTGCGCCAGTCGACCGAACTGACCGATGCGCTGCTGCTGCTTTCGCGCAGCGAGCGCCAGGCGCCGACCGACGGCGAGACTACCGACGTGGCCAGGGTCGCCGAACAGGTCATCGACATCTCGCGACCGCACCTCGGCAACAAGCCGGTCACGGTCCGCCTCGAGGTCGAGCAACCGCTGTCGACCATCGCGCCGTCCTCGGTGGTGGCGGTCGCCCTGACCAACCTGATCAGCAACGCGTTCAAGTACACCCAGGCCGGCGAAGTCGTGGTCATCGTCGGCCATGGCCGCGTCGCCGTCGAGGACACCGGCCCGGGCATCGCGGAGGAAGATGCGGAACGCCTGTTCGAGCGCGGCGAGCGCGGCACGACCCTGGTCAAGGGCGCCGGGCTCGGCCTCGCCATCGTGCGGCGCCTTTGCGAACTGTATGGCTGGAACGTGTCGCTGGCGCCGCGGCCCCAGGGCGGCGCGGTGGCCACCCTGCAGTTCGACTATCGCCAGATCGAATACTGAGGCCTCAGCCGACCGGCTCCAGCCAGTTCCAGCGATCTTCGGTCCTGCCTTCGAACAGGCCGAAGAACAGCTCCTGCAATCGACGCGTGACCGGACCGGCCTTGCCGGCGCCGACCGGCTTGCCGTCGACCGAGCGGATCGGCGTGACTTCCGCCGCCGTGCCGCACATGAGGATCTCGTCGGCGAGATAGAGGTATTCTCGCGGCATGTCGCGCTCGATCACCTCGATGCCGTTGGCGCGGGCGAGGGTGATCAGGGTGTTGCGGGTAATGCCATTGAGGATCGCGGCGCTGGCCGGTGTCGTGTGCAACTGGCCGTCGAAGACGAGGAACAGGTTTTCGCCGGCGCCTTCGCTGAGCAGGCCGGTCGAGGCCAGGGCGATGCCTTCGCCGAAGCCGAGCCGGCGTGCCTCGCGCGCGATCAGCTGGCCGGAAAGATAGTTGCCACCGGCCTTGGCGCCGGTCGGGATCGTGTTCGGCGCCATGCGCTGCCAGCTCGACACGCAGGCATCGATGCCGGCCTCGAGCACGCCCGGGCCGAGGTACGGACCCATTTCCCAGGTGGCCACGGCGACATCGATCGGCGTTTCCGCGGACAGGCCGAATCCGCCGAGGCCGCGGAAAGCCACAGGGCGCAGGTAGGCCTTGGTCAGGCCGTTCTGGCGGATCACTTCGCGGCAGGCCGCGGCCAGTTCGTCGATCGTGTACGGGATGACGATGTCGTAGATCTTCGCCGAAAGGTACAGGCGTTTGAGATGGTCGGTCAGGCGGAAGATCGCCGGTCCGTTCGGCGTCTGGTAGCTGCGGATGCCCTCGAACACGGAGGAACCGTAGTGCAGGGCATGCGCCATCACGTGCACGGTCGCCTCGGCCCAGGGCTTGATCTTGCCGTTCTGCCAGATGAACTCGGGGTACGCTGCCATGGCCGGTGTCCTTGGGGAATAGCCCTCTATGATAACCGGCTGGCCGCCCGGGGGCGATCAGCGGCCTTGCCCGGCCGGCTCAGAACGGCAGCTGCAGCCACCAGCAGCCACCGCTTTCGACCAGCCCGAAACGGCTGGTCGCCTCATACGGCACGTGGCGTTCCTGTTCGGCCACGGTGCGGATGACCATCTCGAGCTGCGCGTCCGCCGGCGAGTCACGGCGCGGGTCGTAGTAGCGGTCGCGGTCGCGGAAGCGCGCGTAGGATTCGATGTCGACGGAAACCAGCGGTTCGCCGATCAGCGTCGCCAGATCGCGCAGCGGCGCCATCGCCGAACCCTGGCCGAAACCGTCCCAGAGGAACAGGCCGGACAGGCCCACGCCGTTTTTCGCGACAAACGCCGCGGCAACGCGCGCACGCAGGTCCTCGGGCGAGCGGGCACAGGTCTGGGTCGCCACCGGTTCACGCAACGACGGAGCGGCCAATCCCGCCGGCGCTCGGACTCCTGTCCGGCGGCGCCCGCTTCGGCTCCGGGGCCGGCGCATTTGCTGTCGCTGAAGGTCGGTTCGCCATTCTCGCCGATGCAGCGGTGGATGCGCGCGTCCTCGGCGAGCGCAAGGCTGGCCGGAACCAGCAGCGCAAGCAGCAACCAGGATGGTTTCATGCGCAAGCAAAATCCCGCCAAACAATGCTTGCCTTGCGCATGTCGATCTGATCTAGTGCCTGCCATGAACTCCGTGACTGCCAACCTGTCCGCCCTCGTTGCTGCCGCTTCTTGCGGCGCGAATAATAATGCGCGGCCAACATTCGGGGCTGGCGTGCACTGAGACTTTCATACCACACACACGCTGAAGGCCCGCCACTGAGCGGGCCTTCTGTTTTTTCAGGCAACGGTTTTTCATCCAGGGAGTTCGCGACATGTGTTCGATACTCGGCATCTTCGGCCTGCAGGCAGGCGACAACCAGACCTCGCTGCGCCGGCTTGCGCTCGAGCTGTCGCAACGGCAGCGCCATCGCGGCCCGGACTGGAGCGGCGTGCATGCCGATGACGGCGCCATCCTCGTCCACGAGCGCCTCGCCATCGTCGATCCGGCCGGAGGCGCCCAGCCGATCCGTTCCGCCGACGGCGAACTCGTGCTCGCGGTCAATGGCGAGATCTACAACCATCGCGAACTCGAGCAGGGCCTGGCTGAAGACTATGCCTTCCAGACCGGCTCGGATTGCGAGGTCATCAACGCGCTGTATCGCGAGAGCGGCACGGACGGGATCGGCCGGCTGAATGGCATCTTCGCCTTCGCGCTGTGGGATCGCGCCCGGCGCCGGGTCGTCATCGCACGCGATCCGATCGGCGTGTGCCCGCTGTACTGGGGGCACGATCGCGAAGGTCGACTTTGCGTCGCCTCGGAGATGAAGGCCCTGGTCGGCGTCTGCGCGGACCTGTCTGCATTCCCGCCCGGGCATTTCTACGACAGCGCGAGTGGCCAGCTCGTCCGTTATTACCACAAGCCCTGGCGCGACTATGCGGTCACCGAAGGCATCAACGTAGCGGCGGTTGAGCTGCGCGAGGCCTTCGAAGCGGCTGGGGGCCCGCAGATGATTGCCGAGGTCCCCTTCCGGGGACTGCTGTCCGGCGGCCTCGATTCCTCGCTGGTTGCCGCGTGCGCCGCGCGTTTCGCACGCAGGCGCGTCGAGGAAGACGATGCCTCCGAAGCCTGGTGGCCGCGCCTGCATTCGTTCGCGATCGGGCTGGAAGGCTCGCCCGACCTGGCCGCCGCGGAAATCGCCGCGAAATCGCTCGGCACCGTGCACCACGGGTTCCGCTACACGTTCGAGGAAGGCCTCGATGCCCTGCCCGAGGTGATCCGGCACGTCGAAACCTACGACGTCACGACGATCCGCGCATCGACGCCGATGTACCTGCTCGGCCGGCGCATCAAGGCCATGGGCGTGAAGATGGTCCTATCCGGTGAGGGTTCCGACGAGATTTTCGGCGGCTACCTGTACTTCCACAAGGCGCCGAACGCCCGCGAGTTCCACGAGGAAACCGTGCGCAAGATCGATGCGCTGCACCTCTACGATTGCGCGCGCGCCAACAAGTCGATGATGGCCTGGGGCGTCGAGGCTCGCGTGCCCTTCCTCGACCTCGAGTTCCTCGACGTGGCCATGCGCATGGATGCGAAGTTCAAGATGGCCGGCAATGGCCGCATCGAGAAGGCCGTATTGCGCGAGGCCTTCGAAGGCGCCCTGCCGAAGGAAATCCTCTGGCGACAGAAGGAGCAGTTCAGCGACGGCGTCGGCTACGGCTGGATCGATGGCCTCAAGGCCCACGCCGAAGCCCAGGTCAGCGATCGCGAGTTCGCCGCCGCGCCCAAGCGCTTCCCGATCAACCCGCCGGCGACCAAGGAAGCCTATTTCTACCGCAACATCTTCGAACAGTATTTCCCGGGCGATGCCTGCGCGCAGACGATCCCGGGCGGCAAGTCGATCGCCTGCTCGTCAGCGGCCGCAATCGCCTGGGATCCCGCGTTTGCCAACGCAGCGGATCCCTCCGGCCGCGCCGTGGCGGGCGTGCATTTGTCTGCGAATGCGTGAAAGCGGAGGGATTTGGGATTTGGGATTTGGGATTCGGGAATGCGTCTCTTCCGTAGCGACGTA
>DAIMYT010000027.1:0-23157 GCA_036734345.1 Dokdonella sp.
GGAGAAGGTGGCGCGAAGCGTCGGATGAGGGTGGGCCGTCGAAGCGGAAATGCGAAAGCGGAAGATCAGGAGCACCACCCTCATCCCCCTGCGGGGACTTCTCCCGCCAGCGGGAGAAGCGAATGTGCGTTGAACTGCAACCATGGAATCCTTCTTCCGCCAGCGGGAGAAGGTGCCCGGAGGGGGATGAGGGTGGGCTCCTGGCTTTCCCGCCGCAACGCGCGAGCTATCCCGCCACGCGATCGACGCGGCACGAATAACAACCGCGCCTGGCGTTGTGCAGGTGCAGGTAGGCGACCTCGGCATTGGCGAACGCGGCGTTGATGGCGTCGGCCAGCACGCTGCCCTCGCAGACGTCGGCATGCACCATGCGGTGCGTCGCATCATAGGCGCGCAACGAGATCAGGCGCGTCGAGACATACGGCGGGATTTCGCCGGGCGCGAGATCGGGTCGACGCGCCCCGCGGCGCACGAAGATCGCTCCCGAGGACCGGTACGGCGAATCCGCGCGCAGATGCTCGAACGGCAACAGCAGCAGCTCCTCGCCGACCTCGGCATCGACCAGGCTGACCCGGCACGGATAGCCGGGATTTGCAGCCGCGGTCACGCGCTCGATGTCGAGCGTGGCGAGTTCGTCATCGCCCAGAGCGAACAGCGGCACGAATTCCTGTTCGGCGAGGCCGGAAATGCGGAACGATTGCATGGTGCTCCTCCATCAACGAAAGAAGCACAGCGTCGCCGAAACCGCGCCGGCCTGCTCGCCGTTTCCGGACATGGCATCCGCGGCCTCGCGCGCAGGCCACGGCGCGGCTACCGGTTGCGCCAGCGAAATCCGCGCACCAGGCAAACGCGTTCGCGCGTCAGCCCATGCCGCCGTTGATGCCGATGACCTGGCCGTTGATGTAACCGGCCTCGTCGCTGCACAGGAAACGCACCAGTGCGGCCACTTCCTCGGGCTTGCCGATGCGCCCGGCCGGCACCATCGCCTTGACCATGGCGGCATCGAAGGATTCACCGAGCATGCTGCCGGCGATCATGCCCGGCGCGACCACGTTGACCGTGATGCCGCGCGAGGCCATCTCGCGGGCCAGCGATTTCGAAGCGCCATGCAGCGCCGCCTTGGCCGCCGCGTAGTTGGTCTGGCCACGATTGCCCATCACCGCCGCCACCGAGGACACGCTGACGATGCGCCCGAAACGCGTGCGCGCCATCGGCAGCAGCAGCGGCTGGGTGACGTTGAAGAAACCGTGCAGCGACACATCGATCACGCGCCGCCATTGCACTTCGCTCATGCCGGCCATCGGCGCATCGTCGTGGATGCCGGCGTTGTTGACGACGATCGGAATCGGCCCGTCGGCGAGCAACGACTCGATCGCCGCGCGCGCCGCCGCGCCATCGGCCACGTCGAACGCGATCGCCGATGCCTTGCCGCCTGCCGCCGCGATCGACTCGACAACCGCCTCGGCACGCCCGATGTTGGCATTCGCATGCACGATCACCTCGCAACCGGCAGCCGCGAGCGCCTGCGCAATCGCGCTGCCGATGTCGCCACTGCCACCGGTGACGAGGGCGCGGCGGGGAGATGCATTCATGGTTGGGTTCCCTGGGTCGGTGTCATGTCGGTCTGCCTGATCGCAGAAGGATACCAAGCCCTCCGCATCATGCCCCCGTCATCACGGCGCCGGATCGAATCCGTCACTTCCAGCCGTCGTCCCGGCTTGCGCCGGGACGACGAGCGCAGGGTTTTACAGGTTGGAGGTGAGCCTGCGAACCCCGACGTCGGAGCCCACAGCCGCGTCGGGAGCGGAGGAAACTTCGTCATCGTTGGGGTTCGCTTGCGCTCACCGCCAACCTACGAGGTTCTACCCCGTGTCATGGCGGAACTTCCAAATTCCCCATTCCCCACTCCCCATTCCCGGCCCTCAACGCAGCATCACCGCCGCGCGCCCCGAGGCGATCTCGACGCCCGCATGCTCGATGCGGAAGGCGTATTGCCAGCTCGTTTCGCTGCCGAGCAGGCGTTCGCCGAAGACATCGAGCGGGCCGTCGAGGTCGTCGATGCGCGATACCGCGAGAGCGACACCGCGCAGCGAGACGAGGAATCCCGGTGCCGCGGACTGGCCGGACTCGCGGGCAAGCAGGGCGCCGTGCACGGCCATCGACTGGGCGCCGTACTCGCACAGGTGCACGGCGCGCAGGATGCCGTCGCTGCGCAGCGGATTGTCGGCGCGGCGGTGCGAAGCGGTGCGTGCGTGGATCGAATCCGCGGTCCAGCCGACCACGCCGTCGAGCAGGCACATCGTGCCCTGGTGCGGAATCAGGTGGCCCCAGTCGGACTTATCCAGCATCGCGACGGCGTCCCTTGCGCGCCATCAGGATCGACAGGCAGAAATGGAAGCCGACGCCGAGGCTGACCGTGAGGCCGATCGCGCGCAGCACCGGCAACGACGACCACGCAAGCAGGGCGAACACGAGCAGCGCGGAGATCACGCAGACCAGGGTCGCGTGCAGGGTGCGCCGGGCCTCGGCTTCATCGGGCGTGGTGCGCTCGAAGAACAGCGCGTAGTGCAGGCCGAGTCCGGCGGCCAGGGTCAGTGCGACCAGATGGAACAGCGACAGCGAAGTGCCGCCGAAACGCAGCACGGCGAGCACGAGGATCGTCGCCAGGGTCATCGGCGCGAGCACGTGCCAGGCGCGATGGATGTCGCGGAAGGCGATGAACACGGTGATCACGAGCAGCACGATGGCGATGCCGAAGGCCTGCAGGATGCGTTCGCGATACGAAGCGACCAGCGACTCGGAGGCGCCTTTCAGGTCGAGCAGGCGCACCGCGCCGTTGGTCTCGGTCGCCAGCGCATCGAAGGCCTGCGCATCGTTCATGCCGATGATCGTGCCAAGGCCGAGCCAGTGGTCGCCGCGCTTGACCAGCATGGCGTCGATGCGCGCGCCGACCGGCGAGCGGGCGAAGGCGGCCGGCGTCAGCGGTTCGAGCGTGCGCGCCTTTTCCACATCGTCGACGAACGGCTCGAACAGGCCGGCGCGGAACGGCAGGTCGGCCTGCGCCGTGGCCAGCATTGCTTCGAGCGCGGCGCGATCGGGCAGGCGGGCCTGGCGTTCGCGTTGCGTGGCCAGGCTCGGCAGGTAGCGGCTCGGCAGTTCGGCGGCGACGACCGCGCCCTGGGCGATCAGCGCGTCGATGCGCGGCGCCACCTTCTCCGACAATTCGAGCACGCCCTCGGCATCGGCTGCCTCGACGATCAGCAGGTAGCGCACGTCCGGAGCGCCGAGCGCGGCGCGCAGGCGCCCTTCGCGTTGCATCAGGTCCTTCGGAACCGGGGTCAGCGCGGCGAGGTCGTTCTGCCAGAACGGCGTCGAGGCCGACCACAGCATCGCCGCGGCGATCATGAGCAGCAGCGCCGGCAGCCAGCGCGGACGCGGCAGCGCTTCGAGCCAGTTCCAGACCGCGCCGAGGCCGGGCGTGTCGGCGGCATCGCGGAACTTCACCGGCAGCACGCGCGGCAGCAGGTAGCGCGTGCTGAAGCCGGCGACGAGCAGGCCGCTGATCGTGAACACGGCGAGTTGCATGAGCCCGGTCACGCCCGAGGCGAAGAAGGCCAGGTAGGCGATGCAGGCCGAGGCGATCGCGGTCAGCAGCAGCGGCCACAGGCCGCGCACGCTTTGCAGCGCGGTCTCGCCGGCGCGGCGGTGGCTGAGCAGGCGGATCGGATATTCCTGGGCGACGCCGAGCAGGGTGAAACCGAAGGCCAGCGTGATGCCGTGCATCTCGCCGAACACGGCGGCGATCGCGGCGACGCCGGCGAGCGCGCCGGAGGCGATCGGCAGCGCGGCGAGGCCGAGCACGGCGATGCTGCGATAGGCGAACAGGAGCAGCAGGATGAAGCCGACCGTGCTGATCCGCCCGAGCCATTCCGATTCGCCGCGCGTGCTCGCGTTGACCAGCACGGTGAAATAGCCCGGCCCGCTGATCACCAGGCGCGCCGCGCCATCCCCGCCTTTCGACGATTCGAACAGGCTCCCGATCGCGTCGATCGCTTCGCCCTGCGCGGCCGGATCGAAGCCGGCGGCGTGGGTCTGCACGAGCAGCAGTGCTTCGCCGTCGGGCGAAAACCAGACGCCCTCGCGCACCAGCGGCGCCTTCGGCGGCGACCAGCGCTCGGCCAGTTTCATGATTTCCAGGGTCGGATCGCGCGGCAGCAAGGGCTTGAGCAGGGTCGCCGCCGGCGAGCCGAGGTCCTCGACGCGCTGGCCGAGTTCGTCGGCGAGCAAGGGTTCGTCGAGCGGTTCCTCGTCGAAGCTCGGCGTCAGCAGGTAGCGATAGGGCAGCAGCGTTTCATCGAGCAGGCCGGCGTCGAACTCGCCATTGACGACCTGGGCGAAGTGCGGATCCTTGCGCAGCGCCGCGCTGAAACGCCGGCTCAGGTCGGCCAGGCGTTCGTCGCCGACGCCGCTGATCGCAAGCAGCAGCAGGCGCGAGCCGGGGCCTTCGCCGATCTGCTCCATCAGCAGTTTCTGGTCGGCCGTCTGCGCCGGCGGCATGAAGCTGCGCAGGTCGGTGCTGATCCTGAGCGTGTGCGCCGTGTAGGCGGCGACGGCCACGAGCACGACGACCCAGCCGATCAGCAGGGCGAAGCGACGCATGCGCGGGCTCACTGCGTGGCGGCTCCGCCGTGGCAGGCGCGGTCGACGTTGCGCCGGGTCAGCGGATCGGGCAGTTCGGCGCTGGCCAGTTGCTCGACCATGAGGATGCTGGCGTCGTCATCGGCGTCGATGATGCTGAAGCAGCGTGCGGTGTCGGCGCTGCCATCGACCTCGATCGCGTCGATGCGCTTGCGCAGGCGCTTGTCCTTCGGCGCCAGGCGCAGGTGCCAGTTGGCCATGTCGCCGCTGCTGGACAGCTCGAAATCGCGTTCGACCGCGGCGACGTCGCCACCGAGCAGGGCGCTGAAGCCGCGCAGGAAACCATCCAGCTCGGGCACGCGGTCGAGCGAGATCTGCCGCGGCTTGCGCGTGCCGCGCTGCACGGTGACCTCGCCGTCGGCAATCGTCGTCGTTTCCTTGTACGGCGAATCGACGCGCTTGCCGAGCTGGCCCGGGCCGAGGTACTCGAGTTCGCCGCGGGCGACCACGGCGCGATCGTACATGTGCGAGAAGCGCACTTCGGTATAGGCGGTGCGCGCCGGCAACTTGCGCTTGAGCCCGCTGACCAGGCCCTGCGCAGCGACCTCAGCCGCGCTCGCCAGACAGGGCAGCATCAGGCATAGCAGGCCGCTCGTCGCGCGAAGTTTCCAGTTTCCAGAAATCATAGAAGTTGAACCAGTTGTAGGGATGGGCGCGGACATGGTGTTCGAGCCTTGCTGAATAGAGTTGCACGAAAGCGCGCAATTCGGCCTCCCGACCGCGCCGGGGCAGGTCCAACTGTTCAGTCAGCGTTTCGAAGACCAGGTCGTAGGAACGCCCGCCGCGATACAGGCCCAGGCACAGCACGATCGGTACCTTGAGCATACCGGCGATCAGGAACGGCGCAACCGGGAAGCGCGCCGGCGCGCCGAGGAAGTCGATCTCGATGGTCGCCTCGCCCGGGCGCGCGCGGTCGCCGAGCAGGGTCGCCAGCGCGCCTTCGTTCATCGCGTCGTGCAGGGCGAAGACGACTTCGTGGCCCGGCCGCGAGGCGTCGATGACATTCTTCGCAAGTTCGGGGTTGAGCGCGTGCAGCAGCTCCGTCATTGCCGGCGTCTGCTTCGTGTTGAGCACGACGCGAACCTTCACGTCGGGTCGTTGCAGGGACATCACGCGCAACGCTTCGAAGCTGCCCGCGTGCGCGCCCAGCAGGAGCATGCCGCGGTCGGGACGCATCTGCGCATGCAGCTCGTCGAGGCCGAATACAGCGATGTCGAAATTGCGCAGGTGATCGGTGAGCAGATAGATGCGATCGAGGATGGTCGAGGCGAAGCAATGGATATGCCGCATCACCATCCACGCGCTGGCCTTGCGACCGAACACGCGCTCGAGGTAGGCATAGGACGCGCGTCGCTCGTCGTGGCGGCGCAGGAAGAAGTACAGCGTGATCGGATACAGCAGCAGGCGCGAGCAGCGCCGCCCGCAGGTCAGGCCGATGGTTCGGATCAGCCACAGCGCGAAGCGTCCGCCGCCCTCGCGATGTTCGCTCCAGTGTTTGCTCATGCCAGCTCTCCTTCGCCGGAAGTCAGCAGTTCATCCGCGCGCATCACGCGAAAACGCACGTGCCTGCCGCGCAGTTCGATATGCAGCTGCGCCTGTTCGCCGGGCAGCAACGGCGCGCGGAACTTGACCGCCGGGATGCGCGCCAGCGCGCCGACGCCCTCGCGCTGCAGTCGCGCCGCGACGCGGTCGAGCAGGACCACGCCGGGAACCACGGGCTGGCCGGGGAAATGACCCGGCAGGCTCGGATGCGTGGCCTCGATGCACAGCGCCTCGACCCACGTGGTCGCCTCATCCGGCATCGCGGACCCCGTGCCCGGCAGGGCCACTGGCATCGCGCAGCAATTGCGGCCAGTTGCGGATCAGGCGCTGCAGGAAAACCTGTGGGGCGAGGTGCGGCACGTGGCGCAGGTACCAGCGCCTGAATGCGTACTCGACGAGCATGAACAGCGCGGGCAAAAGGAAACCACCCACATGCAGCCAGGTCACCAGCCATCCATGCGCCGGATCATCCGCCGCGGTGCCCGGCAACCACCAGCCGAGCACGACGACGAAGAGGATCGACTGGGCCAGGAAGAGCACGGTCCAGGCTGCGGTGAGCGCGCGCGCATAGCCGGCCACGCGCGGCAGCCCGAGGTGCTCGCGTCCCTCGATGGCGATGATCGCGCGGGCGATCAGGGGCGTGTGCGAATCGGTCAGGGAGAATCCGAACAGCGCGCCGAGGGCGAGGTTGATCGCCAGCGGCACCAGGTCGAGGGCGGTGCGGCCATGGCCGAGGACGGTCAGCACGGCGACTGCGCCGACCAGCACGGTCCAGGCTATCCAGGGCCAGCGTGCATCCGGGCGACGCAGTCGCGGCGCCATCACCGCGCTGATCAGGAGGACGACACAGGCGGCCGACAGCAAATCGTTGCCGCTGAGCCATGCCACCGCGACCAGGGCCATGTAGGCGGCGATCACGCCGAACACGCGCAGGCGCTGCACCGAAGCAGCCAGCGTGTCCGGACGGGTCGGAATGGGGGCGGGGCGATTCACGGTCGGGACTTTTCGCCCAGGAAACAGGGCGGAAATGTACCATGGCGAAACCCTGCGGGCCGCGCTGCGCGCCACCTGCGCAGGCATGGGCCCTGGCGTCGGGCGGCGCCAGCGCATGGATTTCCACACGACGGACGACGCATGCATTCGACGCGGGACGGCAAGCAAGGGAGGGTGGGCGGCGATCACGCGGATTCCGGCGCGCCGGCCGCGCCCGTGCACGCAGCGGATTCCGCGCCTGGTCTGCAGGATTTCGCCGAGGCCGACAGGGTTGAGCCCTTGCTGCCGGACGAGGTGCATCTTTGGTTGTGGCGATCGCAACAGGCCTTCCCGCCGCGCGAAGTCTCGGCGCTGGCCCGCGCCGAGCTCGGCCGCCTGCTGCAGGAATACGCGGGCGTCGCCGCAGCGCCGCCCATCGAGCGCGGTGAACACGGCAAGCCGTTCGTGTCCGCCAGCGGGTTTCCGCGCTTCAACCTGAGCCACTCCGGGCAATGCGTGGTCTTCGCCTTCTGCGCGCACCACGAGATCGGCGTCGACGTCGAGGCGCTTGGCCGGCGTCATTCGCCGCTCGAACTGGCCAACCGGTTCTTCGCCGCCGAAGAAACCGCGGCACTGGCCGCCCTCGACGAGGCCGCGCAGGGGGTCGCGTTCATGCGCCTGTGGACCAGCAAGGAAGCCGTGCTCAAGGCCCTCGGTCACGGCATTTCGTTCGGCCTGCATCGCCTGCGCTTCGCTCTCGACGAGGGCGGCGGGGCCGGCCTGCAGGCGATAGCCGCAGAAGCCGGCACGCCGGAGGAGTGGCGACTGCGCTGTTTCGAACCGGCGCCCGGGCATGCCGGCGCGCTGGCCTGGCGCGGGCCGGACCTGCGCGTGCGTGCGTTTCGATTGCGCAGGCCGGAATAGGCGCCGGCGGGCGGATTACTTGCTGCGTTGCTGCTCGATGTGCGCAGACAGGGCGCGCAGGCTGCCGAAGATCTGCCGGTTGTCGGGATTGTCCGAGCGCAACTGGAAGCCGTAGTGCTTGGAAACGGCAAGCGCCAGCTCCAGCGCGTCGATGGAATCGAGGCCGAGATCGCCTTCGCCGAACAGCGGTGCTTCCGGATCGATGCTGTCCGCATCCACGCCTTCGATATTCAGGCTTTCGACCACCAGTTGCGCGAGCTCGAGCTCGGCGGGTGATTGCTTTGTCGATTCCACGGCGTCCGTCACGGGGCTCTGCCTCTTCGTTGAGTCAATGGTTCAGGGCGCCCCAGTGTATCATCCGCGACCGCCCACCTTGCGGCGCCAACCGACCCCGACAACCCGATTCGACGTGCGACTTCCAGAATTCACATCCGCTCCGGCGATTGCTCCACTGCCGCCGCTCCATGCAAGCTATGTTCGCGGTACAGCCGCCGAACTGCTGGCCGAGCCCGATGTGCTGGCCGTCATCGCCTTCGGCCAGCGGCCGCCGGCCAGCGATGATCCGCGCTTCCTGCGCATCGGCCTCGAGCCGGTCGGCGAGGATCTGCTCGAAGTCTGGCGCGGCAGCCCGCCGGTCAGCAGCGGGCGCGACGGCGCCCTGCGCTGGAGCATGAATGCCGATTACCTGTATTTCGCCATCGAGATCGATGAAGCGGACTGCGGCGGCATCGATGCCGCTGCCGAAAGCGCGTACGCCGAGATCTGCCGTTTCTTCGAACGCCATCGTTTCGCCTGCGGCGCGAAGGGACACATCCTGCGCCTGTGGAACTACATGGACGCGATCAACGAGGGCGAGGGCGACGACGAGCGCTACCGGCATTTCTGCAGCGGTCGTGCCCGCGGCATCTCGCCGGCCGCGCGCAATGGCTATTCGGCGGCCACCGCGATCGGGCGGCGCGATGGCGTGCGCGTGCTACAGGTCTACGGGCTGGCGGCGCGTCTCGGTGGCGTCGCCGTCGAGAATCCGCGCCAGGTCAGTGCCTGGGCCTACCCGCGCGAATACGGGCCGGTCGCCCCGACCTTCGCCCGGGCGACGCGCACGCCGGCCGAACAGCTGCTGGTCTCGGGCACGGCGGCCGTGGTCGGCCATCGGTCGCAGCATGTCGGCGACACCCTCGCCCAGCTAGACGAGACCCTGCTCAATCTCGACAGCCTGCTCGCCGCCGCGGGCCCGCACATCGCCGCGCGCGGCCTGCCAGCCATCCTGCTCAAGATCTACCTGCGCGATGGCGCCGAAGCCGATGCCGTCGAGCAGGCGATTCGCCGGCGCCATGAAGGCATGGCTGGCATGATGGTCCTGCTCAGCGACATCTGCCGGCACGACCTGCGCATCGAAATCGACGGCATCCAGGGCTGAGCGCGCGCTGGCCGGAACCCTCAGCCGGTTTCGTCGGGCGCCTTCCCGGCGCGCCTCTGCTGCGGCGCAGCAGCCCGCCACGAGGCCTGTGCGGCGGCCGTCTCCGATGGTCTTTGTGCTAATTTCGTCCAGAGTGTGACGGGAGTCACACATCGGGCGTGTCCGAAACCCGCTTTTGGCTGCCAGGCATTGAGCGAATATGCACACGGACCCGCTGCTAGTATTTGATTCCGCAGCATCACAACTGGCGCAAGGCGCCTCGGAGACACCATGAAAACGCGATTGGGACACTACGACATCGTTGCCGAGTTGGGTCGTGGGGGCATGGGCGTGGTCTACAAGGGACACGAGTCCTCGCTCAACCGCTACGTCGCAATCAAGGTGCTGGCCGATTCGCTTGCCCACGACGAAGGCGTCAAGGAGCGCTTCCTGCGCGAAGCACGCAGCATGGCCGCGCTCAACGACCCGCACATCATCCAGATCTACTACATCGGCGAGGACGAGGGCCAGCCGTTCTTCGTCATGGAATTCGTCGAAGGCGAGTCGCTGGGCACCCTGCTCAAGCGCGAACACAAGGTGCCGATCGGCCCGGCCGCGAAGATCATCTACCAGACCGCGCTCGGCCTCGCCACGGCGCACGACAAGGGCGTGATCCATCGCGACATCAAGCCCGGCAACCTGATGGTGTCCAGCCGCGGCACGATCAAGATCGCCGACTTCGGCATCGCCCTGTCCAACCAGGACATGTCCAAGAAGCTGACCTCGACCGGCGAGTTCGTCGGCACGCCCGGCTATCTGTCGCCCGAAGTCTGCCTCGGCAAGGTCGTCGACCGGCGCTCGGACATCTTCTCGCTCGGCATCGTCCTGTTCGAGATGCTCGCCGGGCGCATGCCGTTCACCGACGAGTCGCCGCTGGGCCTCATGCTCGAGGTCGTGCGCGCAGAAATTCCCGACGTGCGCCAGCTCAACGATGAAGTCGACGAGCAGATCGCCTGGATCCTGTCGAAGATGATCGCCAAGGAACCCGACGACCGCTACCAGAGCTGCCATGAACTGGCCGAGGACCTGTTCGCCCATCCGCTGGTCGCCAAGAGCGGTCCGATCACGATCGTGCCGAAGGTCTCGGCCGCGGCCGCGACCCTGATCGGCCAGAAGACGCCCGTCTCCAACGCGCCGATGGCGAACACCAGGATCACCCCGTCGGCACAGCCGATGCCGCCGGCGCTTGCCACCGGATCGGCCACGGCGCCCGGTGCGGCGCAGCCGGCCTTCGAGCGCCGTTCGGTGCTCGACCGGCCGGCCGACGCGGGCGAGAAGCGCGGCAGCCCGGTCGTCCCGATCGCGATCGCGGCGGTCCTCGTGCTCGGCCTGATCGGCGGTGCCTGGGCGTTCCGCGACAAGATCCCGTTCCTCGGCGGCAACGCCGGCCAGCAGGTTGCGGCCACGTCCGATACACCAGCCAGCAGCCAGACCTCGACGGTGCCGACGACCAAGGCCGCGGCGGTCAACATGCAGACCTCGGCGGTTGACGCGCAGGGCAGCAACGGCATGAACGCCGCCCAGGGCGCCGGCGACACGCTGCCGGCCGGCGATGCCCTCGCCGACAATGGCGCCGAAGGCCCCGGCCCGCGCGCCTCACAAGCCGATGTCGATGCCCTGCAGAACCTGCCGGCGGCACGCGCCTCGGAAGAAGCGCAGGGCAACGTGCCGGCACCGCGCGCCGAAGAAGCGGTCGACGTGGCGATGGTGCCGAAAAAGACCGTGACCACGCCGGCCAAGCCGCACGTGCCGACCATCGCGGTCGTCGTCGGCGGCGACGACGTGATCACCGAACCGGCCCGCGATGCCATCGTCAGCCTGCTGCAGCGGCGCGGCTTCCGCGTGATCGAAGCCGGCGAGGCGCAGGGCAGCAAACCGAACCTCGGCTCGCTGCGCGGACGCGCCGATGCGGTGGTCTTCGTCCAGGCCAAGCCGGTCGGCTCGCAGAATCTGAACTACTACGGCCAGAGTTCGACCCTGTACACGGTGCAGCTGGGCGTCAAGGCCTATCGCGTCTCCGACGGCAGCACGCTGTGGAGCAGCGGCATGGAACAGGTCAACTTCAGCACGCTGAATGCGACCGAGAAGGCCCGCGAAGCGGTCGAGCCCCTGCTCGATGCAGTCGACAGCAATCTCGACGAGTTCCGCTCGCGCCGCCGCGGCTGATCCAACAACAAGGCGGCAACGCCGGATCGACCAGCAAAGCCCGCGACCTGGTTCGCGGGCTTTTTTTGTGGAGCGCTGCAAGGGCGGCCTGCCCCGGATGCCCGGGTCGCGATCCGCAAGCTCTGTGTAGGAGCCCCTTCAGGGGCGATGCCCTTGGCGGGATTGATGAAGAGCATCGCCCCTGAAGGGGCTCCTACAGGGGCTCCTGAAGGGGCTGCGACGATGCACATCGCGGCTGACCCGTCCTCCGGAAGCGTTTCCCGCGATCAAACCGGTGACAGGTTGGAGTCACTGGGTCCCGGCCTGTGCCGGGACGACGAGCGAGGAATGCGGATTGTGTGGCGTGTGTAGGTTGTGGGTAAGCGCCAGCGCACCCCAACGGCCTTTGCTCCAGCGAGCGATGAATCGGCATCCCGATGTTGGGGTTCGCAGGCGCTCACCACCAACCTGCGAAATCTGCGCTGCGATTGAGCGCACATCATTGCGCCCGCGAATTGCCGCTCTGTACAGGGGCTCCTGAAGGGGCTGCGACGATGCACATCGCGGCTGACCCGTCCTCCGGAAGCGTTTCCCGCGATCAAACCGGTGACAGGTTGGCGTAGGCCAGCACCAGCCACTTCTGCCCGGCGTTCTCGAAATTGACCTGCACGCGCGTGTGCGCCCCGCTGCCTTCGTAGTCGACGACGACGCCGTCGCCGAACTTCGCGTGGCTGACGCGCTGGCCGAGCTTGAGGCCCGGGGATTCCGTCTCCAGCGCGGCATGCCGGCTGGTCGCCATCGGCCGGCTGACCTGCACGCGCGGGCGCACCTCGTGCAGCAGTTCGGAGGGAATCTCGCCGAGGAAGCGCGAGGGTCGTCCGTACATCTCCATGCCGTGCATGCGGCGCGTCTCGGCATAGCAGAGCACGAGGTGCTGGCGCGCCCGTGTGATGCCGACGTAGGCGAGGCGGCGTTCTTCCTCGAGGCGGCCGGGCTCCTCGATCGACTTGTGGCTGGGGAACAGGCCGTCTTCGAGGCCAACCAGGAACACCAGCGGGAATTCGAGGCCCTTGGCCGAGTGCAGGGTCATCAGCTGCACGCAATCCTGCCAGGCTTCGCCCTGGCTCTCGCCGGCCTCGAGGGCGGCATGCGAGAGGAAGGCGGCCAGTTCGGACAGGCCCGCCTCGTCGTCCTCGGGCGTGCGTTCGAAGCGGCTGGCCACGTTGACCAGCTCGTCGAGGTTCTCCAGCCGCGACTCGGCGCTGGTCTTGTCCTTCTCGTGGTAGTCGCGCAGGCCCGAGCGCACGATCGCATGGTCCATCTGTTCGGCCAGCGGCAACGGCTCGTCGGCGACGGCACCCGATTCCGCTTCCGCTGCGTCACCGGCTTCCATGTCCGCGCTCGATGCGCGGGCAGCGGTTACCAGGCAATCGCGCGCGAGTTCGTCGATCAGTATGAGGAAGGCGCGCAGCGCGTTCTTCGCGCGGCCGGCCAGGCTGCTGTCGGTGAGTTCGCCAAGCACCGCTTCCCACATCGAGACGTTCTCGCGACGCGCACGCGCGCGCAGCAGGTCGATGGTGCGATCGCCGATGCCGCGCGGCGGCGTATTGACGACGCGCTCGAACGCCGCGTCGTCGTGACGGTTGGCGATCAGGCGCAGATAGGCGAGCGCATCCTTGACCTCGGCGCGGTCGAAGAAGCGCTGGCCGCCGTAGACCCGATAGGCGATGTTGTTCTGGACCAGCTGTTCCTCGAAGTTGCGCGACTGCGCATTCGAGCGATACAGGATCGCGACCTCGCTGGCGGCATGCTCGGCACGGATGAACTCACGGATGCGCTCGATGACGAAGCGCGCCTCGTCCTGCTCGTTGTAGGCGGCATAGACCTCGATCGGATCGCCGCTGCCGTCGGCGGTCCACAGCTGCTTGCCGAGGCGGCTCGGGTTGTTCGCGATGACCGCGTTCGCCGCGCCGAGGATGTTCGCCGTCGAACGATAGTTCTGCTCGAGGCGGATCGTCTTCGCCTGCGGGAAATCGCGCAGGAAATGCTGCACGTTCTCCACGCGCGCGCCGCGCCAGCCGTAGATGGCCTGGTCGTCGTCGCCAACCACGAACACCTGCCCGCTGGTTCCGGCGAGCACGCGGATCCAGGCGTACTGCAGGGTGTTGGTGTCCTGGAACTCGTCGATCAGCAGGTGCTGGTAGCGTTCGCGGTAATGGGCGAGCAGGGCGTCATCGTGCAGCCACAACTCGTGCGCGCGCAGCAGCAGCTCGGCGAAGTCGACCAGGCCGGCGCGCTGGCAGGCGCGCTCGTAGGCGACATAGATGTCGACCATCGTCGATGCCAGCGGATTGCCGGCGGCGTCGATCGCCTCGGGCCGCTTGCCTTCGTCCTTGGCCGAGTTGATGAACCAGGCGGCCTGGCGCGGCGGAAAGCGCGCCTCGTCGATGCCGAGTCCCTGGATCGTGCGCTTGACCAGGCGCTGCTGGTCGTCGGAATCGAGGATCTGGAAGGTTTCCGGCAGGCGCGCCTCGCGCCAGTGCCGGCGCAGCAGGCGATGCGCGATGCCGTGGAAGGTACCGATGGTGAGCCCGCGTGGGCCGTCGCCGACCAGCGCCTGGGTGCGCGCGCGCATCTCGGCGGCGGCCTTGTTGGTGAAGGTGACGGCGAGGATCGACCACGGCGAGACGCGCTCGACTTCGAGCAGCCAGCCGATGCGATGGGTCAGGACGCGGGTCTTGCCCGAGCCGGCGCCGGCGAGGACCAGGTAGTGGCCGCGTGCGGCGGTGACCGCTTCGCGCTGCGCGGGATTGAGATCGTCCAGCAGGTGGGAGACGTCCATCAAGCCATCCCGGCCGATGGGCGGGACCAAGCCGGATCACGCCAGGGCGCGATCCGGCAACCCGATGGAGCCGCCGCCAGCGCGATCAGTTCTTGCGCATCGCCCCGGCCACGACCAGGCCGAGCCCGACCAGCGCGCCAAGGCCGCCGATCCACTGCGGCACGGTCTTTTCCTGCTGCACGGTCGCGGAAAGATCGCCGACCCGGAGCACTTCCTTGTCCTTGGTGAAGTTGAGATTGCCGGTGAACGCGGCCGCGCCGACGGCGATCAGGAGGATTCCCGCAATAATCAGGCCCATGCGCATGGTGACTTCCCCGTTTCATGTGTGTGGAGAAATCAGCATGTCCGTCGCCGCGTCGCGCCGCAAGAGAGGCACGATCCGACAACGGGCTGCCGTTCAGATTCGCGGGCACCCGTCGCTACTCAATGCGCGCCCTGCGGCTTGCCGCGCGGAACGCCCTGCATCAGGCGATCGGTGTAGGCGATGCCGATGGCGGAAAGGATGAACACGCAATGGATGATGGTCTGCCACATGACGCCGGCCGAGGTCAGCGTCGTGCAGGTCTGCACCGTGCCGTTGATGGCCGCCTGGGTCGCGCTGACCAGTTCCTCGCCCTTGCAGAACGGCAGGCCTTCGAGCGAGCCGGCGGCGATGAAGGTCTTCAGCAGGTGGATCGAGGAGATGCCGATGATCGCCATCGCCAGCTTGACCTTGAGCACCGATGCGTTGACGTGGCTCAGCCATTCCGGCTGGTCGGGATGGCCCTGCAGGCCGAGTCGAGAGACAAAGGTCTCATAGCCGCCGACGATGACCATGATGAGCAGGTTGGAGATCATCACGACGTCGATCAGGCCGAGCACGATCAGCATGATCTGCTGCTCGCCGAACGAGGTCGCATGCAGGATCAGGTGCAGGAGTTCCTTGACGAACAGGACCACGTACACGCCCTGGGCGATGATCAGGCCGAGGTAGAGCGGCAGCTGCAGCCAGCGCGAGGAAAAGATCAGCGCGGGGAAAAAGCTCAAGGGAGGACTGGATTTGACCGGGGACATTCAGGGGACCGTGCGAGTGGCGGAACCCCGCATTCTAGCAAGTCCGCCGCGGAGTCCTCAGGGGCTGCCTACTGCCCGATCAGGCGCACGCCTGGCAGGCCGAGCACGTAGTCGGCACCCATCAGCAGCGATGGCGTGTAGTAGCCCCCGGCCGGCGAGTTCACCAGCAGGTGTTCGACGATGCCGAGGCTGGCCGCAACCGTGAGCGCATAGCCGTTGGGTGTCTCCATCGAAAGCGATGCCTCGCGGCCGGCTGCGTTGCGCACTTCGCCCCAGACCACGCAACCGCTCGTGGCGCGGCGCTGTGCATCGGGGCCCGGTGTCCGTGCCGCCTTGCCCTGCAGGTATTTCTGCACGGGCGCCAGCGCCAGCAGCCAGCGCAGGCGCCGCACCCACGGCATGCGCGCGATGGTCTTCGGCGCAACGGTCATGTAGGTCTCGATGTTGCGGATGCCAGTCGAGACGAAGGCGGTATAGACGTCACCCCAGGGGATGGTCATGGCCGAGCGCCGGCTGCCGTCCTCGCGCACGAATTCGCGCGATTTCCAGCCCAGCGGCACTTCCACCACTTCGCCATCGATGCGTGCGCGGCCACCCCTGGCCAGGCCCTCGACGCTGGTCTTCGCCGTGCCCGGGCTTGGCCCGCCGGCCGCATCGAAGGCAAGGATGAGATGCGTGGCATCGGGCAGGCGCTGGCTGAGCATCGCCGCCAGGCAGTCGGTCGGCACGACATCGAAGCCGGTCCCCGGGAACACCACGATGCCCTCGTGCTGGGCGCGCTTGTGCGCTTGGTGGCAGAGCGCGAACACGTCGATCTCGCCGGTGATGTCGAGGTAGTGGACCTTGTTGCGCAGGCAGGCCTCGAGCAGCGGTTCGCAGGTCTGCGAGAACGGCCCGGCGCAATTGAGCAGGATGCGCATGCCTTCGAGGTTCCGATCGATGGCATCGGCATCGGCATCGTCGAGTTCGAAAACGCGACGGGTCAGCTTGAGCGGTCCGGCCAGGGCGTCGAGCGCATCGCGGTTGCGTCCGGCCAGCACCGGCTTCAGGCCGCGCCGCGCCGCTTCGGTGGCGATCAGGCGACCGGTATAGCCGTTCGCCCCGTAGATCATGAACGGACTCATGGCTTAACCCCGCGTGCACGAACCATCTGCATGAGCTTGCGGAAATACAGCTGCGGAAACCAGCGCTTCAGACGCCAGAGCTTGCGCACCTGCGCACTGGGCAGGATCAGGAATTCGCCGCGCTCGACCCCGGCGTGGATCGCTTCGGCGATGTCGGCGGCACTTTCGCGGGCGCTGCGCATCAGCGCTGTCGCCACGTTCAGCGAACTCGCGTCCGGGGCGCGGAAACCCTCGAGAAGGTTGGTCTGGAAAAAGCTCGGGCAAACCACCGAAACGCGCACGCCGCTGCCTTCGAGATCGGCGCGCAGGCCTTCGGACACGGTGACCACGCCAGCCTTCGCCGTCGCATAGGTGGCCATGCCCGGGCCGCCTGCCAGCGCCGCGAACGAGGCGATGTTTACGATGTGACCGGCGCCCTGTTCGAGCAGCACCGGGCCGAACAGGCGACAGCCGCGGACCACGCCGAGCAGGTTGATGTTGAGCATCCAATGCCAGTCGGACATGGAGGCATCAAGGACCGAACCGCCGCCGCTGACGCCGGCATTGTTGATGACCAGGTCGACGCCCTCCCAGGCGGCCAGGACCTGGTCGCGCAGACCCGCGAAGGAAGCGTCGTCGCCGACGTCGACCTGCAGGGCCATGGCGCCGATGCCGAAGCCGGTGATCAGGGCGACGGTCTCGTTGGCCCGGTCGAGGCGGATATCGGCGCAGGCCACCCGCCAGCCGGCTTCGGCATAGCGGAATGCCAGCGCCCGGCCGAGCCCGCTGCCCGCTCCTGTGATCAGTACACGTCGCGACGATTCCATGGCTACGCCTTGCTGGAGGAGTTCGACAATTCGCCCCGCCAGTCGACGGCTGGCCAGCGCGTTCCGAAAATCCCGACGGGCAGAACCCGTTCAGAAAACCTGAGGTAATCTCCGCCGACATCCTACTAGGACTTCGAATGCGCTGGCCAAACTTGAACTGGGGATTCGAGACCCGCTTGCGCGTCGTCCTGCTCGGCATCGCGGTCCTGTCGAGCGTGGTCCTGCCGTATTCGATCCTGCGCAAGAGCGCCAACGATACGCTCAATGCCTCGGCCTGGGTGGTCCACTCCGCCGAGGTCAAACAGACGATCCATGAGCTCAGATACAACCTCAGCGAGCTGGAAAGCCTGCTCCTGTCGCGTTTTGCCGGCATGCCACAGGCGGAGGGCAGGTCGACCTACGCAACGGTGCGCGAACGGATCGCGCCACTGATTGCCCGGCTCACCGAGCTGACCCATGACGATGCCGACCAGCAGAATCGCATCGGCACGCTGGAGGCGGTCGTCGACGGGCGCCTCGAACTGTTCGACGCGGCGATGCAGAAACTGGACGGGAAAAACTACGACGCGGCCGATGAGGCGCTCAAACAGGCCGCCAAGATGTTCGGCTCGAGGTCGATCGCAAGGGAAATTCTCGCTGCCGAAGACGATCTCTATCACGTTCGCACGGAGCGGATGGAACGGGCCAAGCGCATTGCCGCATGGATCGTTGCTGCAGCCCTGTTCGCCCAACTCGTCCTGCTCAGTTCGATCATCTTCGTTTCGGAGCGCCACGCGATGCACCGGCAGTCCGCCGAAAAGAGCGCCCGCCTTGCCGTGGAGCGCTCGCGGATCATCGTGCAGACCCTGCGTGAACCGATCGCGGTGGTCGATACCTCGCTGCGCGTGCTGATGTGCAACGAGGCGTTTTCCGAAGTCTATGGCGCCCCGGCCGGTCCAGCGGGCAGCAGCAAGCTCGAGCAGTACGGAAACGGAGCCTGGAACAACCCGCTGCTGCTGCAGCGTCTGCTCGACGTCGGCGCGCGCGGACGCGAAATCTGGGACTACGAGCTGACCCAGCACGACGCCGACGGCAACACGCGTATCGTTCTGGTCAACGCGCGGCGCATGGATCTGTCCGACGACGCCGAGATCGCCGACGAACGCACGATCCTGCTGACGGTCAGCGACGTCACCGCGCGAAAGCGCTACGAACAGCAGATCAGCGAGCTCAATACCGAACTGGAGGCCAAGGTCGCGCAGGTTTCCGAGATCAACCGCGAGCTCGAGTCGTTCAGCTATTCGGTTTCGCACGACCTGCGTGCGCCGCTGCGCCACATCGCCGGCTTTGCCGACAAACTTGGTACGCATATCGCCCATGCGGCCGACGACCGCTCGCGCCACTACCTGGGCGTGATCGGCGACGCCGCACGACGCATGTCGAACCTGATCGAAGACCTGCTCGAGCACTCGCGGCTGGGCCGCAGCACGGTACGACTGAGTGCGGTCGACATGAACGAACTCGTTGCCGAGATCCGCGAGATGTTCATCGGCGCCCATGATGGGCGTACGATCGAGTGGCGGATCGGCGATCTGCCGATGGTCGTCGGAGACGAGGGCATGTTGCGCAGGGTCTGGCAGAATCTGATTTCCAATGCCATCAAGTACACCGGGCAGCGCGAACGCGCGCTGATCGAAATCGGCAGCAGGAACGACAAGCCGGGCGAGGTCGTCTATTTCGTCCGCGACAACGGCATCGGCTTCGACATGGCCTATGCCGGCAAATTGTTCGGGGTCTTCCAGCGACTGCACAAGGCCACCGAATTCCCCGGTACGGGCATCGGCCTGGCCAACGTGCGCCGGATCATCGGCCGCCTGGGCGGTCGAGCCTGGGCCGAAGCCGAGCCCGACAAGGGAGCCACGCTGTATTTCGCGCTGCCGGCGCTGGCCGGTGCCGTGTCAGTCCACGAGGAAAAAAATGAACCGTGAAATCCATACCATCCTGATTGCCGAGGACAGCGCTGCCGATGCCGAAATGGCCATCGACGCCCTGCGCGAGGCCAAGCTCGCCAATCCTGTCGTGCATGTCGAGGACGGCGTGGAGGCGCTCGACTACCTGCTCTCCCGCGGCGCTTTCGAAGGGCGCGGCAAGGGCAACCCGGCTGTCGTCCTGCTTGACATCAAGATGCCGCGGCTCGACGGACTCGAAGTGCTCAAGCAGATGCGCGACAACGACCACCTCAAGCGGGTTCCAGTTGTGATCCTGTCCTCCTCGCGCGAGGAAAGCGACCTGGTGGAGAGCTGGAATCTCGGCGTCAATGCCTATGTGGTGAAGCCCGTCGATGTGAGCCAGTTCTTCAGCGCCGTGCAGGTGCTCGGCCAGTTCTGGGCCGTGCTCAACGAATCCCCGAATTCGGACTGATCGCACATGGCAGGCCCCGAATTGGAAAACGTCCTGCGCATCCTGCTGGTCGAGGATGAGCCGCTCGATGCGGAGCTGATCCTCGATGAGCTGCGCAAGGACGGCCTGGTCGTCGACTCGCTGCGGGTCGATGATGAAGCGGGCTTTCGAGAGGCACTCGGCCGCTTCAGCGCCGATGTGGTGATCGCCGATCTCAGCATGCCGGGATTCAGCGGGTTCAGGGCACTGGAGATTCTCCGCGAGAGCGACGCGCTGCTGCCCTTCATCTTCGTCTCCGGCACGATTGGCGAGGATGCGGCAATCAAGGCGCTGAAGAGCGGCGCCACCGACTACCTGCTCAAGGAGCGCCTTGCGCGTCTCGCTTCGGCCGTGCGTCGCGCCGTCGAACAGGCGCGTGAAACCGCAGCGCGGACCCGCGCCGAAAAGGAGCTGATGCGCGCGCAACGCTTCGAAAGCCTGGCCATGCTCGCCGGCGGCCTCAGCCACGACTTGCGCAATATCCTGCAGCCCCTGCTGCTGACGGCCGATGCCCTCAAGGAACGCGACGACGAGGAACTGCACAAGCATGGCCAGCTGGTCGGCGACTGTGCCAAGCGCGGCCTCGAGATGGTCGCATCGATGCTTTCCTTCGCGCGCGGCGCGCGCATGGAGACCGAACGCGTCAGGCTGTCGGCGCTGTTCGACGCGCTGGCGATGCTGTTGCGCGGCAGTGTCCCGCGCAACATCGATCTCGTGCTCGACAAGCCGGACGACGATGTCGTCGTCGAAGGCAACCACACCGAACTGCAGCAGTGCCTGCTCAATCTTTGCCTGAACGCGCTGCAGGCGATGCCCGAGGGCGGCTGCCTGAAGCTGTCGGCCGAGCCGGCCACGGTCGATGACTCGTTCTTCAGCGAGGACGAACTGCAGACGCCGGGTGCGTACCTGCGGCTCTGCGTCACCGACACCGGGCACGGCATGGATGAGAATGTGCGAGGCAGCCTGTTCCGGCCGTTCTTCACGACCAAGAAGACCGGCACCGGGCTCGGCCTGGTCTCCTGCAAGCGAATCGTCACCAACCATCACGGCTATCTGCGCGTGATCAGCGAACCGGGCAAGGGCACGACCTTCGAGGTCTACCTGCCTCTGGAGGGATCGACATCCGCGGAGGAGGACACGGGGCCGCCACCCACGGGGCGCGGCGAGCAGGTGCTGGTCGTGGTCGAGCGCCTCGGCAAGCAGACCATGCTCTCGGACAGCCTCGAGCTGAACGGGTACCGGGTGACCACCGCGGGCAGCGGTGCGCACGCCTTGCAGAAAATCGAGGCGCTGGGTCCTCCCGACCTGGTCGTCATGGATGCCGATCTCAGCCTCATGAGCGGCGTGCAGACGATTGCCGCCCTGCTCGACTGCGGCTATCAGGGCCCGCTGATCCTGCTGGTCCGCGCGGACCGCCCGATCGACCGCGACGGGTTGCCGCCGGTCAGGCACATCCGCTTCATCGAGAAGCCGGTCTCCGTCTCGCTGCTCTTGCGCAGCGTGCGCGAGGAGCTTGATGCACAGGCGCAGCAAGACACCGCCTGAGCCCTCAGCGCCGGACCGGCGGCGGGCCGAACAGCGCCTCGGCGCGCTGGAACAGGATCCACGAGGTCGCGATGTACTTGTTGCCGCCCTTTGGCATGTTGCCGCGATGGGTATGCGTGAATCCCGCCGGGGCGATCAGCAGCGAGCCGGTCTGCGGCACGATCTTGCGCTGCTGGTGCAGGAATTCGGTTTCGCCTTCGGCAAAGCCGTCGTTGAGGTAGATCGACCACAGCAGAACGCGGTGCAGGGTGTCGCCGTAGGTGTCGCCGATCTTCGGATATAGCTCGCAGTGCCAATACGGATAGCCGCCCTGGTCGGCGATGTACTTCTGGATGTTGATCGTGCCCGGGCGGAACACCTTGACCAGCAACTGCTGCAGGCGTTCGTCAGGCAGGTTGCCGATGCCCTGCGCGTCCAGCGCAACCAGCTCGCCGGTCTGCGGATCGGGCATCTGCAGTGACAGCGGTGCGATCGCCGTATGCGGGTACTTGCGCACGTAGGCCATGAGGCCGCGCATCATCACGCTGTTGAACAGGTTCGAAGCATTGTTCCATTCCGCATAGTCGGTGATGCAGATGTCCCAGCTGTCCTTGAGCCGCGTATTGACGCCGCCGCCGGTCTGCCCGCGCACGGCCTTGCCGCTGGCTTCGAATTGCCGGATAAGCGCGCGGCAGTCGCTTTCGCCGAGCACGCCGTCATAGGTTTCGATGAAATCAGGCGCCATGCGGCGGTCTCCGGCTGCGGGTAAGGATCAGGTGCACTGGTAGATGATGCCAGCCGCCACGCCGGCCAGCAGGCCCGCGAACAGGTCGAGGCGGACATGGCGATGCAATGCCAGGCGCGACCAGGCGACCGCCACGCCAAGCAGGCCAAAAGCCAGCAGCGCGCTCCACGATCCCGGGATCAGCGCGGCGAAGCTGACGAAGGCCATGTGCAGCGACAGCTTGCACCAGGCGGATAGGAGAATGGCCAGGGCGACTACCCCGGCAGCCAGCATCAGGGCCACGGGCAGTGGTGACACGCCCAGCCGCCACCACGCCAGCACCGAGGCCAGCGCGAACAGCGGCAACAGGAATATGTTGAGGCCGCGTCGCTCGTCCTTGCCGCTGGCATCGACATGCCGCCAGCGTCCGCGACGAACCTGCAACCCGGAAAAACCCAGGACCAGCAGGCCGACGAATGCGATGGCAGCGCTCACCGCCAGCGCGTGTGCGCGGTCGATTCCGCTCGCCCGCGCCGCGAGCAGCGCCGCCAGCGGCATGACCAGCATCGGGTGGCCGATCAGCGAGATGAATCGCGCCAGCGCCATGCGCGTGCTCAAGGCGAGGCAACGGCCGCATCGGCGCTGGCGCATTCGCAGGGCGGGACGGTTGGCGATGTCATCGAAGGTCCTGCATGGCGGAGTGCCTCCATTGTCCCGGCACCGACGCGCCAGCGCCACTGCTGACGTTACGGTGTCAGTGGCGGCTTTCAACAGCCGAACGGCTGGTCAAGGCATCGGGCATGAATGCCTGTCCTGCGAAGAGCAGGCGACTGCCGGCGCGGGTTAGGATGGCTGTTCTCGCGTTGCCGCTTCGTTGCAGGAGCCCCTTCAGGGGCGATGATTTTGCTAGGTCTGGGGAAACGCATCGC
>DAIMYT010000027.1:23257-25250 GCA_036734345.1 Dokdonella sp.
TTGCAGGAGCCCCTTCAGGGGCGATGATTTTGCTAGGTCTGGGGAAACGCATCGCCCCTGAAGGGGCTCCTGCAAGAGAGCTTGCGAAGGGCGGCGCGGATTTCGATGCCCTGTTCGCGTTACGGCTGCGTTGCTACTTGCGCAGCGCGTCAACGATGCGATGATCGGCGCCATGACGCATTGCCGGGAAAACAACATGAAACTGTGGATTGCGGTCCTGCTGCTGGCGGGTTTCGGAATGGCCCGTTCCGGGAACGCGCAGGACGCCGGCGACGCCAGCGCCGACCAGCGCTTCAAGGCGATCTACGAGAAGGAATGGGACTGGCGCAAGCAGCAGTTCCCGAATCTCGACGATGACAAGGAGACCGGCACGCGGCTGGATCATCTGCCGCACGTCGATGCAGCTACGCAAAAGGAGCGCCTGCGCCTGTGGGATGACGTCCTGCGCGAGCTCGATGCGTTGCCGCTGGCCGAGCTGTCGGCGGCCGAGCGCATCAACTTCGCCATTTATCGCCCGCAGATCGCCAACCTCGCCGCCGACATCCGTTTCGGCGCCTACGAGGCGCCTTTCAACGCCGACTCATCGTTCTGGTCCAACCTCGGATTCATGACGCGCAAGCCGCTGCGCAGCATCGAGGCGGCGGAAGACTACATCGCCCGGCTCGACGACATCCCGCGCTACTTCGACGAGCAGATCCTCAACATGCGCGCCGGCCTCAAGCGCGGCTTCAGCATCCCGCGTGCGGTGCTGCCCGGTCGCGATGCATCCATCGCCGCGGTCGCCGATCTGACCGATCCGACCGCCAGCGAGTTCTACAGTCCGCTCAAGGACCTGCCCGCGAGCATGCCGGTCGAGCGCCAGGAGCAATTGCGCGCGGCCGCCCAGTCCGCCATCCGCGACCGGGTCATCCCGGCCTACGCGAAGCTGCTCGGATTCTTCCGCAACGAGTACATGCTCAAGGCGCGCAAGTCGCTGGCCGCGGAATCGCTGCCGAACGGCAAGGCCTATTATCGCCAGCAGATCCGTGAGTTCACCACGCTCGACCTCAGCGCCGACGCCATCCACAAGATCGGCCTCGATGAAGTGGCGCGCATCCACGAGGAAATGCTGGCGACGATGAAGGAAGCCGGCTTCACCGGAACCTTCGAGGAATTCCTCGTCTTCCTGCGCAGCGACCCGCAGTTCTACCCGAAGACGCCCGAGGAACTGCTCATGCGCGCCGCCTGGATCGCCAAACGCGTCGACGCCAAGCTGTCGCGCTTCTTCGGCCTGCTGCCGCGCGCGCGCTTCGGCATCGAGGCGGTGCCAGCCGACATCGCGCCGTTCTGGACGGCCGGGCGCGGCGGTGCGACGACCTACTGGCTCAATACCTACGACCTGCCTTCGCGGCCGCTTTACAACCTGCCGGCGCTGACCCTGCACGAATCCGCGCCGGGTCATTCGATGCAACTGTCGCTGGCCGACGAGCAGTCCGCGCAGCCGGCATTCCGGCGCAACGGCTACATTTCCGCCTACGGCGAAGGCTGGGGCCTGTATGCCGAAAAGCTCGGCATCGAAATGGGCATCTATACGACCCCCTACGAGAACTTCGGCCGCCTCACCTACGAGATGTGGCGGGCCTGCCGCCTGGTCATCGATACCGGCGTGCACAGCAAGGGCTGGAGTCGCGACAAGGCACTGGCCTATCTGCGCGAACACACCGCCCTGAGTGAACACGAGGTCACCACCGAAGTCGATCGCTACATTTCCTGGCCTGGCCAGGCGCTGAGCTACAAGCTCGGCGAGATCCGCATCGTCGCCCTGCGTGCCGAAGCCGAGCGCGAACTCGGTGCGGATTTCGACATCCGCGCCTTCCACGACGCGGTGCTCGCCCAGGGCTCGGTGCCATTGCCCGTGCTTGACGAGCAGATCCGCCAGTTCATCGCCGACCGCAAGGCGTCGGTTGCCGCGAAGACACCGTAACCTGCCCGAGCGCGCAACAACGTGCAGCAA
>DAIMYT010000027.1:25350-31701 GCA_036734345.1 Dokdonella sp.
GTCGGTTGCCGCGAAGACACCGTAACCTGCCCGAGCGCGCAACAACGTGCAGCAACCTACGTGTTTTCCGTCTCGTCATCCCGGCGCACGCCGGGATCCAGCGACTCTCAAGGACGCTTGGATGGCACTGGACCCCGGCGTGCGCCGGGGTGACGGTGGAGAGGATTGCGAACCTCAACATCCCTGCTTCCAAACCATCATCGCGCGGCTGTCATTGCGCGACGTTGGGGTTCGCATTCGCTCACCCCAAGCTACGACAAGCCAAGTCATGGACTGCGGGGAATGTAGGTTGGTGGTGAGCGCCAGCGAACCCCAACATCCTTGCCGGATCAATGCTTCAGCGGCGCGTCCGGCTTCGGCTTGGGCTTCGACTTCGACTCTGGTTTTCCCGCGTCCTTCGCAGCCTGCTCGGCAGCGGCTTGCTTCGCCCATTCCTCGATCAGTTCGGCGCGCACCTTGCGTTTGCTCGGTGGCTCTTCCGAAGCGGCTTCCGCGATTGGTTCCGGGTTGCCGGTGTCGATGTAGCGCAGCAGGCGGTCGATCTGCATGCCGAGCACCTGGTCGACCGGCGCGGCGAACTGGTCGAGGCCGCTGGCGGCGGAGCCGTTGACTCGGTAGTCGACATCGAGCTGCGTCGTGTCACTGGCGCCGGGGCTGAGGTGGAAACTGAGGATTCCGGTCAGCGCCTGTTCCTGCAGCGGGCCGAGCGCCGCGTCGAGGCGCAGCAGTTCCTCTTGCAGGGCCATGACCACGCGGCCGTGTTCGCTGCTGCCGCTCTTCCAGCGTTCGCAGAAACACGCGCCCGCTTCGGCCTTGAGGCTCAGGTTGTGCGCATCGCCCGACCAGGTGTGTGCGCTGCTCCACCAGTGCTGGACCTCGGCCAGCGCGGCCCAGGTGCGGGCCGGCGAGGCAGCGACGGTGGCCGAAAAGCCGAGGGCGAAATGATCGGGTGCGGACTGGCTGACATCGGCCTGCGCCGCAGGAGCGAGACTGACTGCGACGAGGGCAAGAATCGTTGCGGATTTCATCGGCGGTCCGGTTCGGCGTCAGGGAGCCCGTTTGTCGCAGCCGGCCACCGCCCGCGTCAAGCGCGGTCGTCGGCGGTGCGGTCGCTTTCAGGCGTCGGCATCGGTCGCCCAGCCCTCGCCGGTGCCGCGATGGAACACCTTGTCGTCGGCGAGGACGCTGCCGGCCGGAAACGACTCGCCGGCCGCCAGTTCGGCATAGATCGGCACGAAATCCGGGCGCGTCGCGTCCATCAGCTGGTCGAAGCTGTCGATGACGAAATAGGTCTTCTGGTAGGTGTCGATGCGGTAGCGCGTGCGCATGATGCGCTTGAGGTCGAAGCCGATGCGGTTCGGTGCGGGCGATTCGAGGCTGTAGATCGACTCGCCCTTCGAGGAGACGATGCCCGATCCGTAGATACGCAGTTCTTTGTCCTGCCGGATCAGGCCGAATTCGACCGTGTACCAGTACAACCGGGTCAGGTTGACCAGCGCCTCGGCGCTGATGCCGTGCGCCTTCACGCCGCCGCGGCCATAGGCCTGCATGTAGTCGGCGAACACCGGGTTGAGCAGCAGCGGCACATGCCCGAACAGGTCGTGGAACATGTCCGGCTCGGCGATGTAGTCGATCTGGTCGGGACGGCGGATCCACCAGGTCACCGGGAAGCGCCGGTTGGCGAGATGCTCGAAAAAGGTCAGCTCGGGCAGCAAGCCTTCGACGCCGATCAGCTCCCAGCCGGTGGCCCTGGCCAGCACGGCATTGAGTTCCTCGAAGCGCGGGATCTGCTCCGGGGTCATGCGGAATCGCTTCTGGTTGTCGACGAACTCGGCGCAGGCGCGCCCCTCGAGGATCTTGCGCTGGCGCCGGAACAGCGTGGCCCAGGTGGCGTGGTCTTCCGGCGTGTAGCTGTCCCAGGGCTGGTCGACCACGGCTGTCGTGTAGACCGGCACATAGCCCTTGTCGGTCAGCTGGTTTTCGACGCGGCGCGGTTCTGCGGACATGCGGACGACCTCGATGATGGTCCTTTCATCGTAGTCGCTCGCGCACGCAACAGGCTTGCAAACTTGCCTGCCGTGCGGCATCGGGCGCATATTTGCTGCGGAAAACCGGCAACTGGCGCAATAAATGAGCGAAACCACGGCTTCCTCGCTGGACCGCACCGACCTGCGCATCCTCGCCCTGCTGCAGCGTGGCGGGCGCGCCACCAATGCGGAGCTTGCCGCCGAGGTCAATCTGTCGGCATCGGCCTGCCTGCGCCGCGTGCAGCGCCTCGAGGCCGATGGCGTGATTGCCGGCTATGCCGCGCTGGTCGATCCGCAGGCGGTCGGCCTCGGCCTGCAGGCCTTCGTGCGCGTCCAGCTCGAAAAGCACGGTCGCGTCGAGGTCGGGCACTTCGTGGAGAGCGTGCAGGGCTGGAACGAGGTGATCGCCTGCCACGCGTTGACCGGCGAGATGGATTACCTGCTGCACGTCGTGGTCAGCGATCTCGAGCACTTCTCGCGCTTCCTGCTCGACAAGCTGCTCAACGAAACCGGCGTGGCCGACGTCAATTCGAGCTTCGTGTTGCGCACGGTCAAGCAGACGCGCGAACTGCCGCTCGATCACCTCCTGCGCTGAGCCAACCCGGGGTCAGTGCAGGGTGTGCGTGCCGTCCTCGTCGCGGATGCGCCTGGGGAACGGCAGCACGCGTCCTGGCCCGGTTTCCCCATCCTCGCGTTTCCACAGCACCGGCACATCGTCCGGGCGCGGCAATTCGAGTTCGGCATCGGGCTCCGCTTCCTCGGCCTCGTCGTCCCAGCTGTAGCGCTTGCGCGGCGGTTTCGGATCGAGGCGGAACAGCAGGATCGCCGCGAGCACGCCGGAGACCGCGCCGGCCAGGTGGTACTCGAAGGAAACCTGCTCCTCGCGTGGCAGGATGGTCAGCAGCATGCCGCCATAGAAGAAGAACACGACCAGCGAGATGGCGACGCCGAGGCGGTCGCGGCGCAGCAGGCCGGTCAGGAACAGGAAGAACATCAGGCCATGGTTGATGCCGCTCATGCCGACATGCACGGATGATCGCGCGAACAGCCAGACGCCGACCCCGGCCATCAGCCAGATCATCGGCAGTGCGATGCGCGCCGCGCGCGGGTAGGCGTATAAGGTCAGGGTAGCAAGCAGTGCCAGGGGCAGGGTGTTCGACATCAGATGCGCGAAAGAGGCATGCACCAGCGGTGCGCTGAGTACCCCGACGAGGCCCTGCGCCTGCCGGGGCTCGATGCCGAGGTCTCCCATCGACCAGCCCAGCAGCCAGCCGCCCAGCCAGACCAGCCAGATGCCAAGCACGAGGATCGCGGCGCTGAAAACCGCGTAGCGAATGCGTTCCTGGTCGAATTTGACCGCCGCGCTGCCGGGGTCGGGGGTCGGGGGAGCGATGTCCATCGCTTCGAGGTTGGGCCGTGACGGGCGCAAGCAAGGGTGGCGGGTGTGTGGCGCCCGGCAGGCTGCACCGGATATCCGCGCGGGCGCCGGTTTGCCGGACTTCGGGCGCTTGAGGTAGCCGTGGCTCGAATATTGCTTAGCACAATTGTCCAAGTTATTGAGCTGTCATGAATTTTAACATTCCAACCGCGATGCAACTGACCGCGACGATGACCCTGATCATCGGCCGGGCCCTGGCATTTGCGATGACCGGCTTCCCGCGCCTCCTGCAGGACGCGATCCGGCTGTGGGTGCGCGGCCTGCTGATCCAGCCGTTTTCGTATGTGCTTTTCTCCTTGCGCGGGATGGTGCCTGACTGGCTCTCGATCGTGGTCGGCAACGCGTTGCTGGTGATCGCATTCGCGCACTTCATGCAGGCCCTGCGGGTCTACAACCGGCGCGGCGAAACCAGCATCCCGATACTTGCCCTGATCGGCGCGACCATCGTCGGCGAGATCCTGCTGACCTACGCCTGGCCAAGCCTGTACTGGCGCATCGTGCTGATCTCGGTCGTGGTCGCGCTGATGGCGGGCATAGGTATCCACGCCATTTATGCCGGGCGCCGCCAGGTCACGCGCCCGGAAAACCTGGTCGGCATCATGCTGCTGGTTGGCATCGTCGTCATGCTGGCCCGGGCCCTGCGCGGCCCGCAGCCCGGCCTGATCGAGCTGACCACCTCGACGCCGATGCAAGGCATCGTCTTCACCTACGCCTCGTTGCTGCCGGTGATCGCCACCTCGGGGTTCCTCTTGATGTGCGGCGAACGCCTGAACAAGGATCTTGGCCGCCTCGCCACGCTCGATCCGCTGACCGGCGTCTACAACCGACGCACCATGGCCGAGCTGGCCAACAAGGCAATCGCCGCCAGCAAGCGCCACGGCCGTGCGTTGTCACTGCTGATCCTCGACGTCGACCACTTCAAGCGCATCAACGACCAGTTCGGCCATGAGGCCGGCGATCTCGCCCTGTGCCGTGTCGTCGAACTGGTCAGGGGCGAGTTGAGGGAGTCCGATCTCATTGCGCGAATAGGCGGCGAAGAGTTCGCGGTAATCCTCCCGGATGCCGACGAAAAAGCCGCCACGGCCATGGCCGAACGCGTGCGCCTGCGCCTTTTCAATGCCGGGTTTGCGATCAGCGGCTGGCCGGTCGAACTGCAGGTTTCGGTCGGCGCGGGCACGCTGGGACCGAAGATCAGCGACCTCGAGACCCTGTTGCGGCATACCGACCGTGCCATGTACGCGGCCAAGCGCGGCGGTCGCAACCGCGTCGTCGCCGTCTCAGAGCTCGGCGAATTGCTGGCCGAAATGACCGGAGACACTCCGCTACCGCCGTAGCGCGTTATTGCGGCCGAGGCAACAAACGGCTGGCTACCAGCGAGGTGCCGATCAGCAGCCCAACCATGCCCAGCGACAGGCTGATCGGAACCTTCCAGACATCGACGATCAGCATCTTCGCGCCGATGAAGATGAGGACGCCGGCCAGGCCGTAGTTGAGCAGGTGGAAGCGGTCCGCCATGCCGGCGATCAGAAAGTACAGCGCGCGCAGGCCGAGCACGGCGAACACGTTCGAGGTCAGCACGATGAACGGATCCTCGGTGATCGCGAAGATCGCCGGAATCGAATCGACTGCGAAAATCACGTCGGTCACCGCGATCAGGGCGATCACCACGAACATCGGCGTGAACCAGCGCACGCCGTCCTTGACCACGGTCAACGCGCTGCCGTGGTACTCGTCGCTCAAGCGCAGGTGGCCGCGCATCCAGCGCATCATCGGGTTGGCCTCGAAATCGGCCTCGTCGTTCGGCGCACGCACCATCTTGATGCCGGTATAGACGAGGAACGCGCCGAACAGATAGAGGATCCAGTGGTAACGCGAGATCAGCGCCGCACCGACGAAGATCAGGATCGCGCGCAGCGCGATGGCGCCGAGGATGCCGACCATCAGCGCGCGCTGCTGCAGCTCGGCGGTGACGCCGAAGCGGGTAAAGATCAGCAGGAAGACGAAGATGTTGTCGATCGCCAGGGCCTTCTCGACCACGTAGCCGGTGAGGAACTGCAAGGCAGTTTCATTGGCGATTTCCGGCCCGCTGTGGCCTTCCAGCCAGTACCAGAGGCCGAGGTTGAACAGCATGGCGAGCACGACCCAGGCGATGCTCCAGAGCGCCGCCTCCCGGAACGAAACCTTGTGCGCGCCGCCGGCCCGCAGGACCACGAAGTCGATGACCAGGGCGACGACGACGAGCAGTCCGAAAGCCGCCCAGAGGCCGGGGGTACCGATCGAATGCATTGCCAGAACTCCAGAAACGAAAAGGCCCCGCGCCGGTCACGGCGGACAGGGCCTCGGTGGAATCCGGGCACAGCTTCGCCGTCGTACGGCGAAGGTCTTGCTCGCAGCCCCGATGCAGCGCATCGGAAACTGCCTGCCGGACCGGGGCCGGCGGGGCGGCCCGTGCTGACGATCACGGCAACGGGAGAGCTACTCCCCTTCGTTGACGAGCCGACTGTATCCGAACGCCTGCCGAAAGTCATGGGCAGGCGCGGTGACAAGGAGTCAGGGGAGTGGAGAGCCGGGATTGGGGATTGGGGATGACCAGCCATTCGGCTGTTGAAAGCCGGGATTCGGGATTCGGGCCGTAGGGCCCGTGCAGGTACTGTCGTAGGGTTGGCTGCATGAGCCCGGACTGGCGCTGCGGGTTTCGGCTGGGGTTCCCGCGTTGCCGCTTCGTTGTTGGCCGGGGCGGGCGCATGCGAACCCCGGCGTCGCGGTGTCGATCCTTTGCGCACGGGGACCAGGTCTGTTGGGGTGCGCTGGCGCTTGCACCAACCTGAGGGGCGGCCCGCATCCCGAACGCTTCTCCCGCTGGCGGGAGAAGCTGCCGACAGGCTG
>DAIMYT010000028.1:0-30717 GCA_036734345.1 Dokdonella sp.
AGCAACCTGTTCGACGAGCTGGTCACGGCGATTTCAATGTGTTCGTGATGGCCGCAAACGCACCGGCGTTGATCCACCCCATGCGCAACGCCGCAGTTTCCTCCATCCACGCATGAGTCCCGCGCATGAGCACACCACACATCGCCGCTGAAGCCGGCGGTATCGCGCCCACCGTCCTGCTGCCGGGCGATCCGCTGCGCGCGCGGCACCTCGCCAGGCAATTCCTCAGTGAATGTGTCGAGGTCAGCACGCGACGCAACATGCTCGCCTATAGCGGCCGCTATCGAGGCGAGCGGATTACCATCATGGGCAGCGGCATGGGCATTCCCTCGTGCGCGATCTATGCCACCGAGCTGGCGCGGGTCTACGGGGTCAGGCGAATCGTCCGCGTCGGCACCTGTGGTGGCATCGGCGATGTCGAAATCGGGGGCCTGCTGATGGCGCAATCGGCGGCCACCGACTCCGGTTTCAACCGGCTGCATTTCGGTGGCCACGATCTCTCCGCATGCGCCGATTTCGGACTGATGCAGGCTGTATCGGCGCAGGCACGACGGATCGGTATCGCGCTGCGTGTTGCTCACATCTTCAGTACCGATTGCTTCTACGATGGCGACGCCGGCATCCTTGGCCTGCTCGCGCGCCACCACATCAGCGGCATCGAAATGGAATCTGCGGGTCTGTACGGCGTGGCCATGCGCGAGCGCATCCAGGCGCTATCGGTGCTGACCGTGACCGATCATCTCGAACGCGACGAGCACATGGCAGCCGAAGAGCGCGAACGGGGCCTCGCGCAGATGGCGGAACTGGCGCTGGACAGTCTTCTGGACGCAGACGCCGGCGCTCAGGACCCGGGAAGTACGAACGCGTAGGGCAGCAGTTCGGCTGTCGAGACGATGATCCATTCGTTGTTCGCAGAGTAGAAGCCGATCCGGGCGGTCGGCCCGGACTCGGCGATCAACTGGCGGCACGCACCACACGGTGAAACCGCCTGCAGCGTGCCATCCGCCCTCTTCGCGACCACGGCGATTTCGGCCAGGCCGAATTCCGGGCCTTCCGCGAGCACGGCAGCGGCGATCGCACCCCGTTCGGCGCAACTGCCCAGCGGCAAGGCACCGTTCTCGACGTTGCAGCCGCGATGGACCTGGCCGCTCGCCGAGCGCAAGGCGGCTCCGACAAACAAGCCGGAATAGGGTGCGCGCGCCTGCCGTGATGCACTCTCGGCCTGTTCGCGCAGATCGCCCAGGTCATTCTGTTCCATCAAGTTCACCTGTTCCTGGCCGGATTGGCAGGGCTGGATTCCAACTTTGCAGCAAGACTGCCGGCTCGTGCTTGATCTGGGTCAGCGAGTGCCGGCCCGGCAGCGGATAAGGTATACGGATCGAACATCACGAGCATGAACATGCAAGCCTATCCCCATGTCTACCGCGTTGAAGGAAGCACGGCACACGAAGGCGCGGTGACGCTGACATGGGCGGGCCTCGAAGCGCTCGAAAGCTGGCCGCCGGCCGAGTTCGGCGGCCCCGGTGATGCCTGGTCGCCCGAGACCCTGCTGGTCGGTGCGATCGCCGACTGCTTCCTGCTCAGTTTCCGCGCGATTGCCCGCGCGGGTGGCCTTGCGTGGTCGCGCGCCGGGTGTAGCGTGCATGCGCAGCTTGATCGTGTCGACGGCGTCACCCGGTTCACCCATTACACCGTGAACGCCGAGCTGCACGTTCCCTCCGGTACCGATGTCGAGGCCGCGAAGAAGGCGCTATACAAGGCGAAGCAGAGCTGCCTGATCTCGAACTCGCTGTCGGCCGAGGGTGGGGTCAACGCCGTCGTGCACGAGGAAGCCTGAGCAGCGAGCCAAAGGCGCGGGCCCGGGTCGTCAGGATCCGTCTTGACCTTGCCCGCCTTGAAACCGGATCCCGGCCTGGCCAGACGTTCGTGGGTTGAAAGCCGCCGGTATGACGAAACCAGGGATCGACGCCAGGTCAGTGCCGTTCGGAGCAGGGACCGTTCGCGCGAGCCCCAAGCTGTGCTGCAACGGCCGCGGATCACGTTGCGGGCCGGGCGCACGTGCGTCGATTTCCGGGGCAGTCGTTCGTCGACAGGATGAGAACCCGTTCGCGCAGTACGATGTGTCGAATGATCTTCGCGAGTCCACGCCCGGGCAACTGCAGGAGAATCCTGATGACTGGCAAGAACACGATCTGCCTATGGTACGACGGCGCCGCGCTGGACGCCGCGACGTTTTATGCCGCGACGTTTCCGGACAGCGCGGTGACCGCCGTCCATCGCGCGCCGGGCGACTATCCCTCCGGCAAGCAGGGCGACGTGCTGACGGTCGAGTTCACCGTGATGGGCATTCCCTGTCTCGGCCTGAACGGTGGCCCGGCAGTCACGCACAACGAAGCCTTCTCGTTCCAGGTCGCGACCGACGACCAGGCCGAAACGGATCGCTTGTGGAACGCGATCGTCGGCAACGGCGGTTCGGAGAGCGCCTGCGGCTGGTGCAAGGACAAGTGGGGAATTTCGTGGCAGATCACGCCACGCGCCCTGACCGCGGCGATCACCGATCCCGACCAGGCGGCCGCCAAACGCGCCTTCGACGCCATGATGGAAATGGTGAAGATCGATATCGCCGCGATCGAAGCGGCCAGGCGCGGCTGAGGCGTCGATCGGGGTCCCGCTGCGCAAGCCGCGGTGCTCGTGGTTGGATCGACCCGCGGCAAGCGGCATTGTCCGAATGGGCGATTCAGTTCCCGTGGTCGCCTTCGGCGTCGTCCGGCGTGGCCACGAAACGCAAGGGGACCCTGGCCAGCGTCGCGAGCAACCGCCGCTCTTCGCGGCTTTTCCAGGAATCGAAACCGATCGACTCGATCGGTCGCCACAGCGCCACCCAGGCGAGGATCAGCAGGCCCTCCGCGAGGACTTCGCCGAGCGATCCGCCCAGGTTGGTCACCCAGCGCCGCAGCAGGAGGGCTGCCGCGAGCGTGGCGCCACCCCCGGCCAGGGCGATGCGCCCGATGCGGCGCTGGCGGCGATGCAGTCGCTCGGATTGCTGGAGGGCGAGCGCGAAGTGCGTATGGATGCCTGCGGCCATGTCGTCTATTTGTCCGGCAAGCGCCGCAGGTCCGTGGATGACGATGCACAGCGGCTCGCGCGCGGAGTGTTCGCCGGCACTCTCGCGCAGATAGGCTTCGGCATTGCGATCGAGCGCCTTGGCACGGAACGGCGCCGGATCCAGGTTGTCGAACAGTTGCTCGATGCGCTGGATGCGCAACTCGATGTCGGCCATCGCCTTTCCTCCCCCGCACGCCCAGGTTCGCGGGACTCGGCACAGCCTATCCGATGCCGGCATCGGGGTGGCCAGGGCGGGCCAGGCTACCCGTTCCCGCGACACGAGCGCCGGGCCCGGTGCACGGCATTTCCGGTTCAGGCGCGAGTGGACTTTCGCTGGATGTGTGCACCGGCCCGACGCGCAGGCGCCGTGCCAGGTTCCCCTCGCGCCGGGCCGCCACCGGGGCGCAACAATTCGGCTGCGCGCGCAAGGCGGCTAGAATGGCCGGATGAGCGTTTCCAAAACCCCTTCCGGTCCGTCCCCCTGGCTCCTCTCCGTCGCGCCGATGATGGACTGGACGGACCGGCATTGCCGCTACTTCCATCGGCTGCTTTCGCCCAATGCGCGGCTGTATACCGAGATGGTGACCTCGCCGGCCCTGATCCATGGCGATCGTGAGCGCCTGATCGGCTTTGACGCATCCGAACATCCGGTCGCCCTGCAGTTGGGAGGATCCGATCCGTCCGAGCTGGCCGAGGCGGCGCGGATCGGCGCGCAGTTCGGCTACGACGAGATCAACCTCAATGTCGGTTGTCCGTCGGATCGCGTGCAGTCGGGACGCTTCGGCGCCTGCCTGATGCGCGAGCCTTCCCTTGTCGCCCGCTGTTTCGCGGCGATGCGCGACGCGGTTTCGATTCCGGTCACGGTCAAATGCCGGCTCGGCGTCGATGCGCAGGACGAATACGCCGACCTGCAGCATTTCATCGAGGTCGTTGCCGCGGCCGGTTGCACGGTGTTCGTCGTGCATGCGCGCAAGGCCTGGCTGAAGGGGCTGTCGCCGAAGGAAAACCGTGACGTGCCGCCGCTCAACTATGAGCGCGTCCATCACCTGAAGCGCGATTTCCCGCAATTGAACGTCATCATCAATGGCGGCATCGAGACGGTCGCCGAGGTCGAGACGCATCTGCGCCATACCGATGGCGTCATGCTCGGGCGCACGGCCTACCACGAGCCGTATCGCCTGGCCGAGCTCGACCATGTGCTGTTCGGCACGCCCCTGCCCGGGCGCGAGGCGGTCATCGAGCGCATGCGCCCGTATATCGAGGCGCATCTCGCCAGCGGCGGCAAGCTGCAGCACATCAGCCGGCACATGCTGGGCCTGTTCCAGGGCCTGCCCGGCGCGCGCGCCTGGCGCCGCACGCTCAGCGAAAATGCGCACCGGCCCGATGCCGGGTTCGCCGTCGTCGAACAGGCCTTGCGCGCCTGCCGTTCGCAGCTTCGCGCCGAAGCCGCCTGAACCAGGATCCTCCCCCCTGCCGTTGGCCCGGGTGCGAGGGACGGGGCCGCGCAGCTATTGCCTGGACAGGGCCGCGCCGGACCCGGATCCGGCCGCAGCGAAAAGGTCTGCGGCGGATCGGCCTTCATGTCAGTTGCATGGCAACAACAGATGCCGGCATACCGGTGCCAGCCCGTTAAGAGCGTGTTATCTTTGGCCCCGGCGCACCAATGATTTCGCAGCATTCGTTCACTCGGGGAGTAAAGGAATGAAAAAGGTATTGGCAACTGCCGTGGCACTCGGCCTCGCCGGAATGGCGGGCAATGCACTCGCGATTACCGACAATGAGGCCAATGCGAGCCTTCCGTTCAGCTTCTCCAGCCCGGGTGCACGCGCGCTCGGCATGGGCGGCGCCTTTATCGGCCTTGCCGACGACGCTTCGGCGGCCTATGCGAACCCGGCCGGCCTGACCCAGCTGGTCAGTCCCGAAGTCTCCGCCGAGATCCGCTCGGTGCGTACCGATACGCGCTGGGTCGACGGCGGTTCGCTGCAGTACAACGGTTTCAATTCCGGCGGCCTGAACTATTCCTCGCAGAACGATACGACCACGTCGCTGCGCTCGTTCTCGTTCGTCTATCCGGGCGAGCGCTTCTCGTTTGCCGTCTATCGCTATGAACTGGTCAATTACGACGCCAGTTTCCAGAGCTCGGGCGAGACCTACACCACCGGCGGCGGCAACGTGAACGGCACGATTTTCGCCTACAACGTCAACACCAGCCTCGATATCGAAACCTACGGTGCGGCGCTCGGTTTCAAGATGACCGACAAGTTCTCCATTGGTGTCGGCCTCAATTACTACCTGCTCGACATCAGCAGCACGACCGATCGCTTCACGCTCGGCGGCAATCCGGTCAACCGCGAAGCCAATCTCAACGGCGATGGCAAGGCCGGCATTACCTTCGGCGCGCGCTATGCGTTCAACGAAAAGTTCAGCGCGGGCTTTTCCTACCGGCATGCACCCGAGCTGCGTTACGACGCAATCCTCTCGGTGCCCGGGCAGTCGGGCTCGGTCGGGGTGCGCACCGACCTCGATATCCCCGACGTGATGGGCCTCGGCGTCAGCTTCCGTCCGAGCGATGCCTGGGTGATCAACTTCGACGTCAACAAGGTCTACTACTCGCAGCTCACCGACAACATCACCACGGTGTTCGACGAGGATCCGAACCTCGAGCTGGTGCCGCTCAAGCTCGACGACGGCACCGAAGTGCATCTCGGTGCCGAGTACACGTTTGCCACGACCCACCCGTTCAGCCTGCGTGCCGGCGTCTGGCGCGATCCGGAGCATGAGCTGGTCTATCGCGGCGTGCCGTCCGACATCGCCATCAATGCGGCGACCTTCTCCGCCGGCCGCAAGGGCAGCCAGACCCATTATTCGATCGGCGCGGGCATGGCGTTCGCCAAGTTCCAGATCGACCTCGGCGCGGATTTCTCCGATTCCAACGACACCGTTTCGATGTCGGGCGTGTTCCGCTTCTGATTCGCGCGCCCCCTTTCCGCGACAGGCGGGAAGGGGGCGTTGGCTTGAAGCCAGTCTTTCGGTTCAATCCCGCGTCGATGCAGCGCATGGCGTTGGGGTTCGCTGCGCTCACCGCCAACCTACAAAGGCATCGCCCGCCAGGGTCGGCCGGAACGTAGGTCGGTGCTGAGCGAATGCGCAGCCCAATGTTTTCGACGGGAAAGCGTTTCTCTACGCCCAGTTATCGGCCGGCGAAGAAGCGCACGAATTTCGGTGAGAAGAATTGCGTATCCGGCTTCAGGGACGGATCGCTCTGGCGTGCCTCGTTGGCGGCCTGGCGGGCGATCCGCTCGGATTCTCCGCCTTGTCCGAGCTGGGCCATGCTATAGGCGGCAGCCGCGCGCAGGGTCAGCATGTGCCAGCGCAGGCGTGGTGTCGGCGGCACGCTGTTGCTGAGCTTGAGGACATCCGCATAGCGGCCATCGAGATAGGCGTCGACCAGCGGTCGGAGGATCTGCGCATTGACCGAACGCGACGAGCCGGTGTCCTGGGGCGGCCGAACGGGCGGCGTATCGGGCGCAGGCCGCGACGGTGGCGGGGCGACCGCGACAGGACGCGCTGGTGCGGGTGGTGGCGGCGAGGGGCTGGCCTGCGGTCTGGCTTGCGGCGTTTCCTTCGGCACGACCTGGGTCGGCGTCGGCGTCTGGCCCTGGCGAACGAGGCGCGTGTTGCACTCGGCGCGACCCTGGCGTTCCTCGTCGGCCAGGTCGGGAAACGCGCCAATGAAAGACTCGTTGCCGCCCTGCGACCACAGGCGCAGCGCGGCGCTGCAATCGCCCTGGCGCAGTGCCGCCATGCCGAGATAGTGCTGCGGTGCATAGATCTCGTAACGCTGCCCATACAGGCGCAAGCGTTCGGCCGGCTGCGCGTTGCCCTCCAGCGCGCTCTGCATGTAGCGCTCCACGTCGTCCCAGCGACCGCTCTTCGCCGCCTCGAGTCCGCGCCCGTAATCCTGCTTCCAGTCCGCCATGGCGGGCGCCGCCAGCAAGGCCAGCGCGGCGAGCCAGTAGCGCGCGCTAGAGGCCCGCATTCTTCAGGTACTCCTCGGCGCTCAGGGTCGGGAAGCTCGCGCTGGTCTGGCTGCGCTGGCCCCTGGTAACGCGCGCAAAGGCCGATACCGACTTGTTCGAACCGGGGTGGCGCAGGGTCACATAGTAGCTGCCGGCAGGCAGGGTCAGGCGCAAGGGTGTCGTGCGCTCGTCGGGCAAGGGCATTGGCTTGCGCGACGAATCGAGGACCTGGTCGACCGTGCCCCAGGGCAGGGCGTTGATCACCAGTTCGCCGTTCTGCGCGGCTTGCTCGGCATCGCGCTGCTTCTGCAACTCCTCGACCCGGGATTCGGCCGGCGCGTAGATCGCGCTGAGTGCCTTGCTCGTGCGCAACGTGCTGGCGGCGGCGCGGATCGCGGCGAGGCTGGCCCGGCCGGCTTCGACGCTGCCGGCATTGCGCACGTCGTCGGCCAGCACCTGGGCGAACTGCTGCTCGTAGCGTTCCGCCTCGGTCGAGCCTGCGGTGCGCAGGCTCTCGATCTCCTTCGCCACCGCTTCGGCATCGTTGCCGATGAGCGGGCGCTTGAGCAACAGGCCTGCGACGCGCTGTTCGCTGGCCTTGCGCTCGAGTTCGGCGTTGCGCGCGACCTGCCGTTCACGCACGTCGCCGACCAGGCCCGCGATTTTCGCGTCGCCGGGATAGGCCTTGCCGGCCGCCTCCGCGAGCGCTACGGCGTAGTCCATGTCGTTGCGCTCCACGGCGCCGCGCAGGGCATCGGCGACGACGCGCGGCAGCGCTTCGCGCAGCTTCAGCGCGTCGGCATTCTGCGGATCGCTGCGCAGCAGCAGTTCGAGCACGTCGCGCGCGTTGTCCTTGGCTGGTGGCAACAGGCGCCCCGACGCGATCGAGGCGCGCGCCAGGTTCAGCTGCGAGGCGATGGCCGCGCGTCGCGTGCCAAGGGATTGCTGCGCGGCGCCCTGGATGGACACGGCTTCGGCAAGGTTGGGGTCGACGCGCAGGGCCAGCTCGGCGCGATCAAGCGCGGTCTCCGCATCATTGCGCGATTGCGCCGAGCGGGCGTCGGCGAGGATGCGCTCGGCCAGGGTCGCCTTGAAGGTGTTGACCGCTTCGTTGCCGCTGTCGGTCTGGCGCGCCTGTTCGAACCAGTCGAAGGCATTGTTGCCGGCCGGTTCGCTGATCTGTCCTGCGGCGAGCGCGCTTCGCGCCTTCGCCAGCAGGCCCTCGATGCGCTGGGCACCGGCCAGTGCTTCCTGGCGTTGCTGGATCTTCTGGCTCAGTTCGGCAAACGCCGGGTCGGTGCCGAATTCGGCGCGCAGGCCGTCGAGCGCCTGCGCGGCCGCGTCGGGCTTGCCGCTTTCGAGCAACTCGCGGACGCGGCCGAACTGCGCATCGGTCAGGGCCTTCAGTTTCGCCACGACTTCCTTGTTCGTCGGATCGAGGCCGAGCGCCGCGCGCAACAATGCGTAGGAACCGTCCTGGCCGCTGCGCTGGTTGCGCTTCTCGGCTTCCTCGGCCTTGCGCAGCAGTTCGCCGACTCGCAGGGCCAGGGCGCGTCGATCCTGTTCATCGGCGATGCGCTTGACCAGGGCCTGCACTTCGGCATTGCTCGGCGCCACGAGCAGGGCCTGGTTGGCTTTTTCGCTGGCCGCCTCGAAGTCCTCGGCGACCAGGGATTTTTCCGCCTCGGCGCGCAGCAGACCGGCGATGCGGTCGAGCAGTTCAAGCCCGCGCTCGTTCTCCGGATCCTTCTGCAGGACTTTCTGCAGATCCTCGAATGCATTCGCGCCGGGTGGCGTCAGCAGGTCGCCGTTGTCGACCAGGCGGTCCGCTTCACGCAGCAGGGTGCGCACGAGATACTGGTCGTCCTGGCTCAGCGTGCGCGGCTTGAAGACTGCCCACAGGACCAGGGAAACCAGCAGGATGCCGAGGCCGGCGGCAATGCCGGCCAGCAGCCGCGGCCGCTGCCGCATCGCTTGCATGACCAGCGAAGTGGTCTGCTGGCTGATCGCGGGATCGCTCTGCGGCATGCGCAGGAGGTCGAGCGCGAAACCGCTGTCGCCGCCCGTGTAGTCGCCCGAGAAGCCGAGCGCGCGCAGGCGCTCTGAGGTGCTGGCCGTGGTGATGCTGCCCAGCTGCTTGACCAGCGCATCATTGCCGACAACGAGGCCGCGCAGCGCCTTGATGAAGTCCTGCAGGTTGGGAAAGCGGTCGTTCGGCTCCTTCGCCAGCATGCGATCGAAGATCGGCTGCAGCGGGGCAAGATCGGCCGGCAACGGCGGCGGCGGCTGCAGGGCATGGCCCATCAGCACGGCCATCGGGTTCTCGCCGGTGAATGGCGGCTGGCCTGTCAGCATCTCGTAGAAGAGGATGCCGAGGGCGTACTGGTCGGCACGGCCGTCGATCTCGCGACCACTGGCCTGTTCCGGGCTCATGTAGGTCGGCGTGCCGAGCACGAGCCCGGTCTGGGTGATGCGCGAGGCGAGCACGTCGGACTGCTTGGCGATGCCGAAATCGGTCAGCACCGGCGTCGAGGCGTCGCGGAACATGACGTTCGATGGTTTCAGGTCGCGGTGGATGACGCCATTCTTGTGCGCGTATTCGAGGCCGTTGGCGAGTTGCACGACGATGCCGATCGCCTCGCCCAGCGATACGCCGGTGCGCATGCGCTCCGAGAGCGTGCCGCCTTCGAGCAGCTCCATCGAGATGTAGGCGATCTCGTCGCGCGTGACGATGTCGTAGACGGCGACGATGTTGCGATGCGGAAGCTTCGCCATCGTGCGGCCTTCGAGCAGGAAACGCCGCTCGAATTCGGGCATCGGCCCGCCGGTGTTCGCGCGCAGTTCGCGGCGCATGACCTTGATCGCGACCTTGCGATCGAGCGAATGCTGGATAGCGAGGTATACGGTCGCCATGCCGCCCTCGCCCAGCTCGCTGATCATCTCGTAGCCAGGAATGTCCTGGATGCGGTCGGTCATGTCCCCTGTCCTCGTGCCGCCCGATCATAGCAAAGCGGCGGGACTTGCCGGGCCTGCACTCCGGCGCGCGCGGCGCGGGCGACCGTCCGCCGCCGCGCGCGGGGAAAGATCAGTGGATGGCGGGGTCCGTGGCAGCGACGGGCGGCGGTGGCGGAAGCGGTGCGGGCGGCTCCGGCACCGTCGCTGGAGCCGCCGGAACCCCGGGGGCTTCCGGGGCAGGTGGTGCCGGCGCGGCCGGGGGAGCCGGCGGGGCCGGCGGAGCGGGAATCGGGCGGATGTCGAAGATCGCCTTGTACTCGGGGACGCGGACCGCAAGCGAGATCTTCTTGCGCTCGCGCAGGACGGACAGTTCGACGTTCTTGCCGACCTCCTGGTCACGCAGCGCACGCAACGCCTGTTCGGGGCGTTCGACGGCCTGGTCGCCGACCCTGAGGATCACGTCGCCGGCGCGCAGTTCCTTCAGCGCGTTCTTGCTCGAGGACAGCACGAGCACGCCGCTGTCGGTGCCGAAGTAGCGGCCGAGGTCGGCATTGAGCGTTGCCAGGTCGATGCCCCACCACGGCATCATCCCGGACATGCCGTCGAATTCGAAATTGCCGTGCCCGGTGCCGGCGTGCAGGTCGCCACGCTGCGAACGTTCGATTTCCGTACGTGCCTCGCGCATGGCGCGGCGAGCCTCGACCATGGCTTCACGCGTGCGCTGGCTACGTTGCTCGCGATCGCCCGCATCGGAGCGAACGATGATGCGGGTTTCGCGCTCCGGTGCGCCCTTCCCGCCGCCATCGTCAGCGTTGCCGGTTTCGTCGTCGCCCCTGTCGACGAACAGGCGCTGCCAGTTCCAGGCTTCGCGGCGTTCGGCCTTGACCTCGACGACCGCCGTGTCCCGGCCGCCGCGCCGATAACCCAAACGGACCCGTTCACCGGGTTTCAGGTCGCCGAGCAGTTTTCGTGCCCGTTCAAGCGATACCTCGGCGCTGTCCGCCACCAGCTCCTCGCCGTTGATGCTGACCAGCAAGTCGCCGCTGTGCAGCCCGGCCCGCGCTGCCGGGCCATCGGGAGTGACGGCATCGATGCGTGCACCCTTGGGCTCGGGTGAAAGGACGACGCCGATCATGGCGCGGTCGGAATCGTTGAGATAGCGGAATGCATAGGCTTGCGGCCCGACGTCGCCAAGTTGCAGCGAAAGTTCGGCCATGCGCCTGGACAGGACACTGATCTGCTGGCGCACTTCGGCGAGTTCGCGCTCGGCCTGCACGGCGCTGGCGGCAGCGTGTGCCTGCGACTCGGCGCGGTCGGCGGCGTCGCCCGCGGCCGGCGTCGGTCGGGCCGCCGGTTCGCTAGCCTGCGCCGCGTTCACGGCAAGCCCGAGGCAAAGGATCAACAGGCGGGAAAACATGGCAACTCCTTGCATTGGACTAGAGGGTTGGGGCTGCGGGGCCGGCATAACCGGCATCGGCCATCAGGGCCAGCGGTTCGCTGCGCACGGCGGCGAGGTCCTCGAGCAGGGCAACGCGCTGGCGCCACAGCGGCAACGATTCGGACTCGCTGCGCGCCGCCGACAGTTGCACGTCGACCAGGCCGACAAGGTCCTCGAGTTCCGCGGCCGCCATCAGGCTGCGCCCATCCCGCGGCGCGCCCGCAGGCATGCCGCCGAGCCAGCGTTCGAGGCTTCGCGAGTGCTCGCGCAGGCGCTGCAGTTCGAGCGCTGCCGCCGTCGATGGCGCCGGAGCGCTGGTCTGCGCCTGGCCCGGCGTCGGGGTCGGCAGTACCGGGTGGTTGCGGACCAGCAGCAGGCCGAGCAGGACGCTCGCGGCGATCGCCGTCGGCCATATCCAGCGCCGGCGCGGCGGACGACGCGCTTGCAGGGTGTGTTTGATCTGCGCGAACAGGTCGCCGGGCGGCTCGGCCTGGGGCAAGGCGCGCAGGGCAGCGCCGAGCGGATCGGTCGGATTCATGGGATGGCCATTGTCGTGCTGGAACATGGGTTGCCTGCCTTGCTCGTACCGAGCAGTTCGCGCATGCGCGCGGTGCCGCGGGCGAGCTGCGATTTGGAGAAACTCACCGATTTGCCGGTCATGCCGGCGATCTCGGGATGGGTGTGGCCTTCGACGTGGTAGAGCCAGAGCACACTGCGGGTCAGCGCCGGCAGCGCGGCGAGCGCGTCCTCGAGCTGGCGCGCCTCGGTCCACGCCCACGGCGGCGCGGAGTCCGCGGCCAGCTCCGTTTCGGCCCCGTCGATGTCCTCTTCGTGGTGTCCGCGGTCGCGGCGCATGCGCATCAGCGCCTCGTTGACCACGATGCGCCGGATCCAGCCCCAGAAGGGCGAATCGCCGCGGTACTGCGCGGCCCTTTCAAATACGCGCAGCATCGCGTCATGCACGATTTCGCGCGCATCTTCGGTATTGCCGATCATGCGCAGGGCAAGGGTCCATGCCGGCTTCTCGAACAAGCGGTAGACCTGCTCGAACGCGCGCAGCTCGCCACGCTTGAGGCGCGCCACGAGCGTATCGGGGACATCAATGCAGAAGTGGCTGTTCACTGGTGTAGAGGATGCTCGCGAATCGCCAAGGGTCGCAATGTGGTCGGCCCAAAGGTGGCGCTGAGTCCGCAACCCGTGCAGTATCGGGCCGGGGACACTGGATGTGCGGGCGCGGATCAGGGCTTCATCGCGGCCATCGCCGGGCACACGCGCCATTCACGTCAATTCATTGCCGACCATTCTGATGTAGGGGAATATCATGTCGCTTGCTTCGAAAACCCTGTTCTTCTCGCTTGCCCTGTGTGCCTTCGGTGCCACCGCAACGGCCGCCGATGTGATGCGTTCGGAAGTGCCGGCCGCTGCCACCTCCGCAGTGCTGAGGATCGCCTTGCCCGGTGGCGGCATGCTCGAACACACCTATGCTCGCGCTGCCGATGCGGCCGCGATCGATGCACGCAGCCTGATCGGTAGCACAGCGGTTGACGGCGTCTATCACTACGAGCTCAGCTTCGCGCAAAGCCTCGATGAATCAGCGGCGCTGGCTGCGGTTCAAGCCCGCCGTAACGGCAACGATGCGGCGGTTGTCGGCGCGCCGAAGCCCCTGCTCCCGATCTCCGGAACCTTTGCAGTCCGCGATGGCCAGTTGCAGATGGCGGGACCGAAAGAGAGCAGCGCGGGATCCGGCCAGACCAGTGGACCTGTGCCCAACGACCAGGTCATTGCCGATGACCTGATCGTGCAGGGGAGCATCTGCGCCGGGTTCGATTGCGTGAACAACGAATCCTTCGGTTTCGATACGCTCCGCCTGAAGGAAAACAACACCCGCATCAAGTTCGAGGACACTTCTGCGGCGGGCTCATTGGCCCCCGACGACTGGCAGTTGACCGCCAATGATTCCGCGTCTGGAGGACTGGACAAGTTTTCCATCGAGAACGTCAGCCAGGCCACCGTGCCATTCACGCTGGTAGGCGCGGCGCCATCCAACTCGATTTACGTCGCCAGCACAGGTCGCATCGGGTTTCGCACGTCGACCCCGGTTCTGGATTTGCATGTAGCGACCTCCAATACGCCGGCACTTCGTCTCGAGCAGACTGCTGCCGGCGGGTTCAGCGCACAAACCTGGGACATGGGCGGCAACGAGGCCAACTTCTTTGTCCGTGATGTGACCAATGGCAGCGCCCTGCCGCTCCGGATCCGTCCCGGTGCGGCATCAAGCAGCATCGACATCAATTCGAACGGGAATGTCGGGATCGGGATCGCGTCCGCCCAGGCCAAGCTGCACGTCAACGGAGACGCCTATGTGGCCGGCACCCTGACCCAGTTGTCGAGCCGCACGTCGAAGACGAACCTCGTGGCGGTCGCCGCTGACGGCGTTCTGGACAGCCTGTCGCGCTTGCCGATCTGGACCTGGAACTACCTGCGCAGCGACCTCGGTGATCGCCATATCGGCCCGGTTGCCGAGGATTTCTATGCAGCCTTTGGTTTTGGCACAAGCGAGCGGCAATTGGCGCCGAGCGACGTGGCCGGTGTCGCCTTGGCCGCGACCCAGGCGCTGCAGCACCAGGTCGTCGCGCGTGATCGCACCATCGCCGCGCTCGAAGCGCGCCTCGCGCGGCTCGAAAAGATACTGGCGGATCGTGAATCGAACGGTGACTCCACGACCTCCGGTCATTGAAGCGGAGGATCGGGATCATGAGAATTCGAAGCTCGAACCGACGCGCCTTCGCTGCACTGCTGCTTGCAGCGGTGTTTGCGTCCATGCCCGCCAGCGCGACCTTGTACGGCGTCGCCCACGACCGCACACTCGATCACGAACTGCTGGTGCGCGTGTCCGCCGTCGATGCGACGATCACCGACAACGCCGCCGTGGCCCTGGACGGATGCTGCCAGGTCAGCGGAAGCCTGGTTGCGTCGGACGATGGCAACCAGACGGTCTATCTGGTCACGCCCGATCCGGATCCCGCACTGGCCTGGCGTCTGCACAGGATCAGCCTCGCCACGGGTGCGGCGGCAACCGCGCTCCTGCCGGTCGGCGAACGCATCGCGGCGATCCTGCGTCGTCCGGCGACTTCGACCCTGTATGCGTTGAGTGACGCCGGCGCGGGCCTGCGCCTGGTGACCGTGTCGAATGCCGGTGCAGTCACCGGCATCGGCGCACCGTTCCTCGCCGATTGCTGCGGTGTCCGTGTCGGCGTGGCCGCCCTGTCGAACGATGCGTCGCGAATTGCCTTTGTCGGACGGCTGCAGCCGGCTGCAAACGATCCTGCCACTCGGTTGTTCGTGATCAGTACGTCGTCCGGGGCCGTGCTCCAGAACACGCCCCTGGCGCACGCTCCCGACCTGCTGCTGGCCAATGGAACATCGGGCTTTTCTGCGATTTACCATGATGCGGGATCCGAGTTCGTGGGGACCATCGCCGGCGACGGATCGATAACGCCTGTGGGCGCCGGGCTCGCAGACTGTTGTGCCCTGTTCGCCGGAGTCGGCGCGCGCACCGGCAATCTCGTGCGCGTGGTCGCGCGCGAGCTTGGCGCGACCGCTCTGTCGTTGTACGAAGTGAATGTCGCGACCGGCACATTCACCGCGGTTGGCGCTCTGGATTCGCGGTACGTCATCAACGGGCTGGTCGAGAGCAATGTGAACCTCGCCATCGATCTGATATTCCGCGACGGCTTTGATCCCGGAGCGACTGCCGCAGGGGCGGTTGCTGATGCCGACGGGTTGGCGAAGTCGATCACGGCTGCCGGCGCGACCCGCACCGGTCCTGGCGGGGCAGCGTCCGAATCCGCAGCCGCAACGGCATTGATGGCAACGACGGACGACAAGCGTTCGGATGATCAGGTTGCAGGGTCCTCCCCGTCGCCTGCCGCGCTTCCGCTTGGCGGACCGTTGCTCTGGGGCCTCATGGGCGTACTTCTGATGCTGGTCGGAATCCGCTTCCGCCCTTCGACACGTTGACCAGCCGGGCGGGGGCGCGGGATTCCCGCGCCCCCGCTGTCCGGACCTGTCCGGGGACTCCGGCCGGACACTGTCCGCGACTTTGGTGCCGCCCGGAAAACATCGGAAATTCAATCATTTGTGATCTGGCATAGTCATTGCTGAAGGTATCTCGAAGGCGGCCGAACGGAACCGCACTTGGAGATGTGGATGATTCGCGACACCTCGGCGCAGGACCGGCAGATCAAGGCTGAATCCCGGCGCGGCAAACGCTGGCTCAAGGGTGGTATCGCCGCTGCAGTGGTTCTCGCATTGCTGGTGCTGATCGTGCCGACTGCGGCGCGGCTGTTCTCGTCGGATTCCTCGGCGAGCATGAGCCGGCTGCGCATCGCCGAGGTCAAGCGCGGCACGCTGACCCGTGATGTCTCGGTCCAGGGCAGCGTGGTCGCCGCGGTCAGTCCGACCCTGTATGCCGCCAGCGCCGGAACCGTGACCCTGCTCGTCCATGCTGGCGACAAGGTCGCCAAGGACCAGGTGCTGGCAGAAGTCGTGAGTCCCGAACTGAGCAATCGCCTGCAACAGGAACAGGCGACCCGTGAAAGCCTCGACATCGACGTGCAGCGTGCCAGCCTCGATCACCGCAAGCAGCAGCTGGCGGCAAAGAAACTGCTCGACCAGGCCATGATCGACCGCCAGACGGCGAAGCGCGAAGTCGAGCGCACCCAGCGCGCCTTCGATGCCGGCGCGATGTCGGAGATGGACCTGCTGCGCACCAAGGACGCCCTGGCCAAGGCCGACATCACGGTCGCCAATGCCGAGGCTGACATGAAGCTCGACATCGAGAGCCTCGCCTTCGAGCTGAAGAGCAAGCGCCTCGCCCTCGATCGCCAGCGCCTGCTTGCCGAAGACCTGCAGCGCCAGGTCGAGGAACTCAAGGTGCGCTCGCCGGTCGACGGCCAGGTCGGCCAGCTGATCGTGCAGCAACGCGCGAATGTCGCTGCGAATGCGCCGATCCTCACCGTGGTCGACCTCAGCGCGCTGGAAGTCGAGGTCAAGGTGCCCGAGGTGTTCGCGCACGATCTCCGCATCGGCATGGCCGCCGAGATCCGCGACAGCTCGGGCAACTACACCGGCGAAATCAGCGCGGTGTCGCCCGAGGTCATCGACGGCCAGGTCAGCGGCCGCATCCGCTTCGGCGAGAACAAGCCGGCCGGCCTGCGCCAGAACCAGAGGCTGACCACGCGCATCCTGATGGACGAACATCCCGACGTGCTGATGGTCGAGCGCGGACCGTTCATCGACTCCGGCGCAGGCCGCGTCGCCTATGTCGTGCGCAACGGCGTCGCCGAACGCACCCCGATCGAAGTCGGCGCGACCAGCCTGAATGCCGTGGAGATCGTTTCCGGTGTGAAGGAGGGCGATCGCATCGTCATCTCCGGCACCGACCAGTTCAACGGCGCAGAGCGCGTGGCTTTGAATTAGGGAATCGAGAATAGGGAATAGGGAATGGCTGAAAGCCGGAAGCCAGATGCCTCGATCGTGCGGCGTTCCCCACTTCCGATTCCCCACTCTCCATTCCCGATTCTCGGCTACTCAATTTCCCATTCCCCATTCCCCATTCCCCATTCCCCATTCCCCATTCCCGAACAGAGGCAACGCCGATGTTAAAGATGAACCACTTGCAGATGGTCTATCGCACCCACCTGATCGAGACGCACGCGCTGCGCGATTTTTCCATCCACGTTCGCGAGGGCGAGTTCGTCGCCGTGACCGGTCCATCCGGATCGGGCAAGACCACCTTCCTCAACATCGCCGGCCTGCTCGAGGAGTTCACCGGCGGTGAATACTGGTTGGACGGGGTCGACGTGCGCGGCCTCAACGACAATGCACGCTCGAAACTGCGCAACGAAAAAATCGGATTCATCTTCCAGAGCTTCAACCTGATCCCGGACCTGAACCTGTTCGACAACGTCGACGTGCCGCTGCGCTACCGCGGCTTCGCCGCCGCCGATCGCAGGAAGCGCATCGAGGAATCGCTGACCCGGGTCGGCCTCGCTTCGCGCATGAAACACTACCCGTCCGAACTTTCCGGTGGCCAGCAGCAGCGCGTTGCCATTGCCCGCGCGCTGGCCGGATCGCCGCGCCTGCTGATGGCCGACGAACCGACCGGCAACCTCGACTCGCTGATGGCGCGTGGCGTCATGGAGCTGCTCGAGGAAGTCAATCGCCAGGGCACGACCATCGTCATGGTCACCCACGATCCGGAACTGGCGGCCCGCGCCCAGCGCAACGTTCACGTCATCGACGGCCAGGTCACCGACTTCGACGAGGAGCCAAGATTGCGCGACGCGCAACCGGGATTGGAGAGCCGGGATTCGGGTTTCGACAAAGCGGAGGCCGTGACATGACAACATCTTTTCGTGAACCCGACGTTCTGCATCGCACAGGTTCGAAGGACGAGCGAACGCCGAGAATTCGGCACGCTCGGCTTTCAACCAATCCCGAATCCCGAATCACGACTCCCGGCCTCTGACCATGTTCTCCTACTATCTGCAACTGGGCCTTCGCAGCCTGCGGCGCAATCCCGTCCTGACCGCCTTGATGGTGATCGGCATCGGCCTCGGCATCGCCGCGAGCATGACGACGCTGACCGTGATGCACCTGATGGGCAGCGATCCGATTCCGTGGAAGAGCGACAAGCTGCACTACGTCCAGCTCGACAACTGGAGCGCCGACAACAGCTATTACGACGACGGCCGCCCGCCCGACCAGGTGACCTACCGGGATGCGGTCGCCCTGATGGAGGCCGGCAAGGCCGACAAGCAAGCGGCGATGTTCAAGATGGCCCTGCCGATCCAGCCCGAGAACAAGGAACTCAAGCCGTTCCGCGCGCTCGGACGCGTGACCTATACCGACTTCTTCGGCATGTTCGAACCGCCGTTCCAGTACGGCGGACCGTGGAGCCGCGACCAGGACGCCAGCCACGAGCGCGTGGTCGTGCTCGGCAAGGCCATCAACGAGAAACTGTTCGGCGGCCAGGACAGCACCGGTCGCAGCGTGCGCATGGACGGCGTCGACTACACCGTCGTCGGCGTGCTCGGCGACTGGAAGCTGCGCTCGCGCTACTACGACCTGACCAACGGCGCGTTCGAGGATCCCGACGAGTTCTTCATGCCGTTCACGACGGCGATCGATCTCAAACAGCGCTCGACGGGCAACAACAGCTGCTGGAAATCCCCCGGCGACGGCTGGGATTCCTACCTCGATTCCGACTGCGTCTGGCTGCAGATGTGGGTGCAACTCGATTCGCCAGCGCGGCTGGCCGAGTACAAGTCGTTCCTCGACAGCTACGTCAACGAGCAGAAGAAGCTCGGCCGATTCCCGCGGCCGCTCAACAACCGCCTGCTCGATGTCAATGAGTGGATGGCCGACCAGGAGGTCGTCTCGCGCGACGTGCAGGTGCAGACCGGCCTCGCCTTCGCCTTCCTCGTCGTCTGCCTGGTCAACACGGTCGGCCTGCTGCTGGCCAAGTTCACGCGCAAGTCCGGCGAGATCGGCCTGCGTCGCGCGCTCGGTGCCAGCCGCCGCGAGGTATTCAGCCAGTTCCTGATCGAATCGGGCGTGGTCGGTCTGAGCGGCGGCATCCTCGGCCTCGGCCTGACCGGCCTCGGCCTGCTCGCGGTGCGCGCGCTCTACACCCAATACAAGACCGTCGCGCAACTGGACTGGACCATGATCGGCGTGACGATTGCGCTGGCCATCGTTTCCGCGGTGCTGGCCGGTCTCTATCCGACCTGGCGCGCCTGCCGCGTGCAACCGGCGGCGCAGTTGAAGATCTGAAAGGCCGGGAATCGGGAATGGAGAATAGGGAATGGGTAAAGCAATTCATCCTGGATCCCTAGCTCCTTTCTCGATTCCGCATTCCCCATTCCCCATTCCCGGATAAAAGCCATGGAAATCCGTCCCATACTTTCAGCGCTGATGCGCAGCAAGGTCTCGATGATCCTGATCGGCGTGCAGGTCGCGCTGACCCTGGCCATCGTCTGCAACGCGCTGTTCATCATTGGCCAGCGGCTCGACCACATGAACCGGCCCAGCGGCATGAACGAGGCCGACACGTTCTATTTCGGCAGCTCCGGATTCGGCCAGGGCTTCGATGCCAAGGCGGCGATCCACGAGGACCTGGCCGTGCTCCGGCAGATGCCCGGCGTGGTCTCGGCGGCCACGACCAACACGGTGCCGCTTAGCCAGGGCGGCTGGAGCTCGGGGCTCAACCTGCAGCCGCACCAGAAGACCTCGACGGCCGACACGGCGATCTACATCGTCGACGACAAGGGGCTCGAAACCTTCGGGGCGAAACTGGTCGCCGGCCGCAACTTCAAGCCCGAGGAGATCGCCGACGTGACCTTTGGCGACAATCTCCGGCCGAGCGTGATGATCGTGACCAAGGCGCTGGCCGACAAGATGTTTCCCGACGGCGACGCGCTCGGCAAATCCGTCTACCTCAACGAGGATCCGCCGACCAGCACGATCATCGGCATTGTCGAACGCACCCAGCAGCCGTGGCCGGAGAGCAGTTCGATCGAGAATTCGACTTTCGTGCCCGCGTTCATGCCCTACGGCAACTCCTCGCGCTACATCGTGCGCACCGAACCCGGGCGCCGCGACGAGGTGATGAAGGCGGTCGAACAGAAGCTTTCCGAAACCAACACCAGCCGCATCATCGGCAAGATGCGCAGCATCGAGGAGACGCGCGCGGAGGCCTACGCAGGCGATCGCGCCATGGCCATCATCCTCGGCGCGGTGATCTTTTCCCTGCTTGCGGTCACCGCGCTCGGCATCGTCGGCATGGCCAGTTTCTGGGTCGCCCAGCGCACGCGCCAGATCGGCACGCGGCGCGCGCTCGGCGCCTCGAAGACGGACATCCTGCGCTACTTCCAGACCGAGAACTTTATCATCACGACCCTCGGCCTGGTCGCTGGCGCGGTCCTCGCCTATGCCTTGAGCCTGTGGATGATGCAAAGCTACCAGGCGCCGCGCCTGCCCTGGTACTACGTGCCGATCGGTTTCCTCTGCCTGTGGGCGCTGGGCCAGCTGGCCGTCCTCGGCCCGGCCCTGCGCGCTTCGCGCGTTCCGCCAGCGGTGGCGACGCGGAGTGTCTGACGGCTGGGAATAGGGAATAGGGAATAGGGAATAGGAAATAGGAAACAGCGAGACGAATACGTCGGCGGTGTTGGGAAATGGCCTGCGCAAGCATGTACTCTTTCCCCATTCCCCATTCCCCATTCCCCATTCCCAAATCAATGTAACCATCCGGCGCCCGGCTGCATCCAAGCAGCCATGCGTCGATGCCCAACCCGAACCAGACCCATGCGCACCGTATTGGTGATCGACGACAACCCGGCGGTAGGGACGGCACTGGACGTGCTGTTCGGCCTGCGTGACATCCGCACCCTGGTGGCGAACTCGCCGGAAGAGGGCCTCGCCGTGCTCGCCCGCGAGCGCATCGACCTGGTCGTGCAGGACATGAATTTCAGTGCCGATACGACCTCGGGCGAGGAAGGCATCGAATTGTACCGGGCCATCCGCCGCGAACATTCCGACCTGCCGATCATCCTGCTGACTGCATGGACGCGGCTGGAGACCGCCGTCGAACTGGTCAAGGCCGGCGCCGGCGATTATCTCGGCAAGCCCTGGGATGACAACAAGCTGCTGGCGACCGTCGAGAACCTGCTCGAACTCTCCGAAGCCACGCGCGAAGTCTCGCGCTTCCGCGAGGAGCGTCGCCGGCGCCGTCGCCAGCTCGACGACCGCTTCGACCTGCGCGGCATCGTGTTCGCTTCCGGCGGCATGGAGCGCATCGTCGAACTGGCCTGCCAGGTCGCGCGCGCCGACGTGCCGGTGCTGATCACCGGGCCCAATGGCGCGGGCAAGGAGCGCATCGCGGAAATCGTCCAGGCCAACTCGTCGCGCGCCAAGGGACCATTCGTCACGGTCAATTGCGGCGCACTGCCCTCCGAGCTGATCGAAGCCGAACTGTTCGGCGCCGAACCCGGGGCCTACACCGGCGCGCCCAATCGTGCGCGCGAAGGGCGTTTCGAAGTCGCCGATGGCGGCACGCTGTTCCTCGACGAGATCGGCAACCTGCCGCTGGCCGGACAGATGAAACTCCTGCGCATCCTCGAGACCGGCCAGTTCGAACGGCTCGGCTCGAGCAAGACGCGCCAGGCCGCCGTGCGCGTGATCAGCGCGACCAATGCCGACCTGCCCGCCAAGATCCGCGAAGGAACCTTCCGCGAGGATCTCTACTATCGCCTCAACGTGATCGAATTGCGCCTGCCGCCGCTGGCCGAGCGCAGCGACGACATCCTGCCGCTGGCCGAGCATTTCCTGCAGGGCAGGGCCGCGCTGGACAGCGGCGCGCGTGCTGCATTGCTCAGCCACGCCTGGCCCGGCAACGTGCGTGAACTGAAGAACGCGATCGAGCGTGCCAGCCTGTTGTGCAGCGAGGGCACGATCACCGCGCGCGACCTCGACCTTGGCCCGGCCCGTCCAGCCGGTGGGCGCCTGGCGCCCGATGCCGAACCCGACAAGGGCGCGATCGAGGCGGCGCTGCAGCGTGCCCGCGGCGTCATCAGCCAGGCCGCCTCCGATCTCGGCCTTTCGCGTCAGGCCCTGTACCGGCGCATGGAGAAGATGGGCATCGGCAGCTGAGCGACGCTGGCCGCGCAAGCGCGGGCCGGATTTCGCCGACGGGTGGTATCGCCTATGCTGGCAAGACCGGCTGCCGCAAGCGGGCGGCCCACCGGATCCCAGCCGTCGAGTATCCAAGCCACATGCGAATCTTTTCCCTCGAGGGCAAGCTTGCCGGCGCACTGGTTGTCTGGTCAGCGCTGACCGCGGGCCTCGCTATCGTCTTCACGGACTGGCTCGACTCCGTGCCGCTCGGCGCGGCGGCCGCCCTTCTCGTCCTGCTGTTGCCGGGACTCTGGCTGGCGCGCCAGCTCGGCCGACCGGTCGCCGAGCTGATCCGGGCGCTTTCCGGCAGCGTGTCGGCGTTCGGCGATGGCGATTTCAGTTTCTCGATCCGCAATACGCGGCGCGACGAGGTCGGCGATCTGGTCGACGCGCACAACGAGCTCGGGCGCATCCTGCGCGAACAGCGCCAGAACCTGTTCCAGCGCGAGCTGCTGCTCGATACGGTGGTGCAGAACACGCCAAACGCGCTGATCCTGGTGGAGCCGGGCGGCCACGTCGTCTACGCCAACCTCGCCGCGCGCGCCCTGCTCAATGGCGGTCGGGCGATGAATGGAATCCATGTCGACCGGGTCATTGGCGGCGCGCCGCCGGAGCTCGCCGCAGCCTTGTCCGGCGGGGAGGATGCGCTGTTCAGCGTGCAGCTCAAGCAGGAGGACGAAACCTTCCACCTTTCGCAACGGCAGTTCAAGCTGCAGGGCCGCAGCCACCGCATGATCATGCTGCGGCGCATGACCCGCGAGCTGTCGCGCCAGGAAGTCGCCACCTGGAAGAAGGTGATCCGCGTGGTCAGCCACGAGCTCAACAATTCGCTGGCGCCGATCCGCTCGCTCTCGCATTCGGGGCGCGAGCTGGCCAGGCAAGGCGAGCTCAAGCGCCTCGCCATCGTTTTCGACACGATCGAGGAGCGCGCCCGGCACCTGGGCAACTTCGTGCAGGGCTATGCGCATTTCGCCAAGTTGCCCCATCCGCAACAGGCGGCTGTGCAGTGGCCGCCATTCATCGAGGCGCTGGGTAGCCACTCGACGTTCCGCCTGGCGGGCCCACTGCCGCAGGCCAGCGCTTGGTTCGACCGCGCGCAGATCGAGCAGTTGCTGATCAACCTGCTGAAGAACGCCAGGGAAGCGGGCGGCGAAGCCGATGCCGTCGAACTTGCCATCGAGGTCCGCGGACGCGAACTACGCATCGAAGTGCGCGATCGCGGGCCCGGCATGAGCGAAAGCGTGCTGGCCAATGCGCTGCTGCCATTCTACTCGACCAAGCGCAGCGGCAGCGGGCTCGGCCTGGCCCTCGCCCGCGAAATCGCCGAGGCCCACAACGGCCGGCTGCAGCTGGCCAATCGCGCCGGTGGCGGCCTCGCCGTCACCCTGACCCTGCCGCAACCGGAGGCGGGCGCGCCGACCGGCTGACCGGCATACCCTTGCCTGCGCAGTCCTGCTAGATTGCGCGGACACATTCGCGCGGGGAGAGCGCCATGAACGGTTTCATTGGCCTGGTCATCGTCGTCATCGTCTTCATCGCACTGGCCAAGCTCGTGCGCATCGTGCCGCAGGGCTACGAGTGGACGGTTCAGCGCTGGGGCAAGTACACGCATACGCTGACTCCGGGATTCCACCTGCTGGTGCCGGTGGTGCAGAGCGTCGGGCACAAGATCAACATGATGGAGCAGGTGCTCGACGTGCCTTCGCAGGAGGTCATCACCAAGGACAACGCGGTCGTGCGCGTGGATGGCGTGGTCTTCTACCAGGTTCTCGATGCGGCCAAGGCCGCCTACGAAGTCTCCAACCTCGAACAGGCATCGCTGGCCCTGGTCATGACCAACATCCGCACCGTGCTCGGCTCGATGGACCTCGACGAGTCGCTTAGCAAGCGCGACGAGATCAACGCCAAGCTGCTCGCCGTGGTCGACGAGGCCACCCATCCCTGGGGCGTCAAGGTCACGCGCATCGAGATCAAGGACATCTCGCCGCCCCGCGACCTCATCGAGTCGATGGCGCGGCAGATGAAGGCCGAGCGCGAGAAGCGCGCCAACGTGCTCGAGGCGGAGGGCTTCCGCCAGGCTGCCATCCTCAAGGCCGATGGCGAGAAGCAGGCGGCGATCCTCGAAGCCGAGGGCGAGCGCGAGGCGGCCTTCCGTGAAGCCGAGGCGCGCGAACGCCTGGCCGAGGCGGAAGCCAAGGCCACCACCATGGTTTCCGACGCAATCGCAGGCGGCGACATCAACGCCATCAATTACTTCGTCGCCAACAAGTACATCGAGGCGCTCAAGGAGATGGCCAATTCGCCGAACCAGAAGATGCTGCTGATGCCGTTCGAGGCCTCCGGGATCATCGGTTCGCTGGCCGGCATCGCCGAGATCGCGAAGAACGCATTCGACAAGTCCGCCACACCACCACCGCCACCACCGCCGCGCGCACCGCCGCCGGTCATGCGCTGACGGGAGCCGCCATGAACGGTCTGATTCCGGATCTCCTCGCCAGCTATGGCTGGTGGCTGCTGGCCCTGCTGCTGATCGCGGCCGAACTGATCGCACCCGGATATTTCCTGCTCTGGATCGGGCTGGCCGCGGGCGTCATGGGGTTGATCATGCTGGTGTTCCCCGGCATGCCGTTCATCGCCCAGGCCATTGTCTTCCTGCTGGTGTCCATTGCCACGTGCCTGGTCTACTGGAAGTACATCCGCCCGGCCGCCGAACTGCGTGACGACCAGCCCCTGCTCAACCGCAAGGGCGACCGCATGCTCGGGCGCCGGGTCAGCGTGGTCGAGCCCATCGTCAACGGGCGCGGCAAGGTCAAGGTCGGTGATTCGGTGTGGCTGGTCGAGGGCGAAGACTGCGCGGTCGGCACGACGGTGGAAGTGGTCGGCGTACAGGGGACCACGCTGCAGGTGATCGCCGTCGCCTCGCACTGAGGCGGCCAGCAGGCTTGCCGCGCATTGCCTATAATTCGCGCCTCCTTTGCAGGCGCCCGCCATGACCCGGAAAACTATCCTCAACGAATCGCATCGCGCGCTCGGCGCGAAGATGGTCGACTTTGGCGGCTGGGACATGCCGCTCAACTACGGTTCGCAGATCGAAGAGCACCACGCGGTGCGGCGCGATGCGGGGATGTTCGATGTCTCGCACATGACCGTCGTCGACCTCAAGGGTCCGCGCACCCGCGAATTCCTGCGCTACCTGTTCGCCAATAACGTCGACAAGCTGAAGACGCCGGGCAAGGCCCTTTATTCGTGCATGCTCAACGAGCAGGGCGGCGTGATCGACGACCTGATCGTCTATTTCGTCGACGAGGATTTTTTCCGCACGGTCGTCAACGCCTCGACCCGCGACAAGGACATGGCCTGGATCAGCCGGCAGGCGAAGGCGTTCGACGTGCAGGTAACCGAGCGCGCCGACCTGGCCATGATCGCCGTGCAAGGCCCCAACGCGCGCGCCAAGGCGGCATCGCTGTTCAGCGCGGATGTCGCGGCAAGGGCCCTCAAGCTCGGCAAGTTCGTCGCCATGCAGGGCGACGGGATGTTCATCGCACGCACCGGCTATACCGGCGAGGATGGCTTCGAGATCATGGTCGACGAAGCCGTCGCCGTTGAATTCTGGGATCGGCTGGTCGCGGCGGGAGTGGCTCCGGCCGGGCTCGGCGCCCGCGATACCCTGCGTCTGGAAGCCGGCATGAACCTGTACGGGCAGGACATGGACGAATCGATCACGCCCTGGGAAGCCGGACTGGCGTGGACCGTCGCACTCAATGAAAGGCGCGACTTCATCGGTCGCGCGGCTCTGGAGGCGAAGCAGGCCGCCGGCGTCCGCATGGCCATGGTCGGCCTGGTCATGGACGAGAAGGGCGTGTTGCGCCACGGCCAGACCGTGCTGACCGGTGCGGGTGACGGAGAGGTGCTTTCGGGCACCTTCTCGCCGACGCTCGGCAAGGCCATCGCATTCGCAAGGATTCCGGCTGGCGCGAGCGCGGGCGTCCGCGTCGACATACGCGGTCGCGAGGTGCCGGTGCGCGTGGTCCAGTATCCCTTCGTTCGCGACGGCAAAGCGGTGAACCCGGACTGATTCCGGCCCGGCGGCTGCTAGAATCGCGACGTGGCCTTCCTTTCCATCGATTCCTAATCCAGGGCTTTTGTCATGAAAGAGATTCCCGGCGATCTGATTTTCCTAAAGTCACATGAATGGGTGCGCGTCGAAGACAACGGCACGGCCACCATCGGCATCTCGGACCATGCCCAGGAACTGCTCGGCGATCTTGTCTATGTCGAATTACCGAACGTCGGCGATACCGCCCAGGCCGGAACGGCCGCCGCGGTGGTCGAATCGGTCAAGGCCGCCTCGGATGTCTACGCCCCCGTGAGCGGCGAGATCGTGGCGGTCAACGAGTCGCTTGCCGACAAGCCGGAGACCATCAACGAAGACCCCTACGGCGATGGCTGGATATTCGTCGTCAAGCTTTCCGATCGCGAAGAGCTGCAGGAACTTCTCGATCCCGATGCCTATGCGGAGCTGATCGAGAACGAGGACAGTTGAGCGCGAACCACTTGCGTATTGCAGGAAGGTAAACCAGAACGGGCCGGAATTCCGGCCCGTTTTTTTTGGGCGGCCGCCGGAGATCCAATCGCTTTCCACATCCGGTTCGCCGGGCTTGCGACTTTGCAGCCAACGACTTCGAATCGCCCGCCGGCGGGAATGCTGCCGGTCCTCACGCGCGCGATGGCGAATCCGGACCAGTTCGCGCGCACCGGTTGCGGAAAAAAACCGGTGCCTCGGGAGCCCGCCAACGGGTGGCCGGAATTTCCGGATTCGGTGTTTTGGACGTTCGACCGGACAAAAATCGGCTTGAAGGTGAAAATATTTTTCATCCGTTTGGCTGGCGTTTCGGGTACGTCGGGGGCCTGCCAGGGTCGCTTCAGCCGACATGATCAACAAGGGCTGCGCCGATGCGATTGCCGCCACTTGCGAAGCGTGGCGGACTTGCCCGGGGCCTGTATGGCGCGCCACTGCTCACTATCCCGGCTTCTAGAAAAGTTGACCAAAAAGACGTCTAGCCGTATAAACGTCCAAATATGCGATTAATCCTTGGTGCTGGGGCGGCGCTCCGCGCTTGATTTCCAAGGCTTTCCGCGCGGTTTTCCGGGTCGTGTTTGCCCTCAGAAATTTGTTGACACGCGCACCCGACAGGAATAATTTTCGCGGCAGTAACACAACGGACACAAAAAGGAATCATGGCTGCACCCAGATTCGTCGATCCCTACATCGAGCACGGCCTGAAATCATCGGCCGTAAGAAAAATCACGGTATCGATTCCGCTGCACATACTTCGACTTCTGTCCGACGAACGGACCCGGCGCCAGGTAGCCAACCTGCGCCACGCTACAAACAGCAATTTGCTGTGCGAAGCATTTCTTCACGCTTTTACTGGGCAACCACTGCCAACTGACGAGGAGCTAAGACGCGATATGGCCACAAAGAAAGCAACTGCAAAGAAGAAACCAGCTGCAAAGAAACCCGCCGCCAAGAAAGCGGCCAAGAAAGCCGTAGCCAAGAAGGCGCCGGCAAAGAAGAAGACTGCCAAGGCGAAGTCCGCCACGGCAATGAAGAAGGCTCCGGCCAAGAAGGCCGCGAAGAAGAAGACCGCCAAGAAGAAGACTGCCAAGAAGCGGGTAGTCAAGGCGAAGGCCGCAACGGCCGTCAAGAAGGCCCCGGCCAAGAAGCCGGCGGCAAAGAAGGCACCAGCCAAGAAAGCTGCAAAGGCTGCCAAGAAGAAGTAATTGTCACCCGGCCAGGAGCCTCCGGGCGACTGGCCATTGACTGCACGCCGCGCATCGCCACTTTGATGCAAGGCAGTACAGAGTCACTGCACAACAAGTGCAGGTAAATAAGCTTCACTGGATCCAGCAAACCGGACTACTCTCCCTGCGGTATGCCCAGCGCAGGGAGAGATTTCGGAAACCTGATCAGGTCCGGGGGGCGAATCGGGGAAGCGGTTGGCTACCGTTCCCGCCCTTCCTTCCGGGACGGGCTCCATCTAATCCGGAACTGTGACGCCGACCGATTTGCGCACGGCCGCGAATTGCTAGCGTCAACCAACCCTTCCATCCGGTTTTCGTCCATGCGCAATGCGCGACTATTGCTGGCCTGGATCGCCTGCACCGGTCTGCACCTGCAGACAACGGCCGCGACCATCGACGTCAGCGTCGACCTCTCCGCCGACCGGCATCCGCTCAAACCTGAAATCTTCGGTGTCAGTGGCTCGCCGGATCTCGGCCGCGTTGCCTATCCGCTGGTGCGCTGGGGTGGCAATTCGACCACGCGATACAACTGGCAGGCAGACGTCCACAATACGGCTGCGGACTGGTTCTACATGAACATCCCCGATGGCAATGGCACGCCGTCCTCGTCGTCGGTGGAAGGCCTGCTGGCGTCCACCCTGGCCGCAGGCTCGCAACCCCTGCTCACCCTGAGCACGATCGGCTGGACCCCGAAGCCCGTGCAGCAGAAGCGCTGGGCATTTTCCGTGGCCAAGTACGGGCCGCAGTTGCAGACCGAATGCAGCTACTTCGGAGCCAGTCCGCCACCCTGGTGCAGCGCCGACGCGGGCAATGGGGCCTGCAACCCGTCGCAGAACCAGAGCGGATTCTGCAGTGCCGCCGGCCTCATCGTCGGCAACGATCCGCTCGACACGTCCGATCCCGGCACGCCACAACTCCAGGGCGCGTGGATGGCGCACCTGCAGCAGCGTTTCGGAACAGCCGCAAATGGCGGCGTGCGCTACTACGCGCTCGACAATGAGCCGATGCTGTGGAACTCGACGCACCGCGATGTCCATCCGCAGCCCTTGAGCTACGACGAGATCTGGCAGCGCACGGTGGCCTATGCCACTGCGATCAAGCAGCAGGATCCGGCTGCCAGGGTATTCGGCCCGGTGACCTGGGGCTATTGCGACCTGTTCGGTTCGGCGGCCGACAACTGCATCGACGGCGATGATCGCGCGGCGCATGGCGGCGTCCCGTTCGTCCAGTGGTACCTGCAGCAGGTCTGCGCGTACCAGTCCCAGCACGGCATTCGCCTGGTCGATTTCCTCGACCTGCACTACTACCCGCAAGGTGCCGGCGTGGTCGATTTTTCCGATCCGCCGGGCGGATCCGAGACGGCTGCAATTTCCGCGCGTCGCCTGCGCTCGCTCAAGGAACTTTACGACCCGGACTGGGACTCGGAATCGTGGCTGGCCGACCTCGGCAACAGCGCGCCCTGGCACTACAGCCGGCCGCAACTGATCCGGCGCGTGCGCGCATGGATCGACGCCTCGTGTCCGGGCACGGGCCTGGCCATCACCGAATACAACTGGGGCGCGGACAACGGGGCGAGCAGTGCGCTGGCCCAGGCCGAGGCGCTGGCGATCTTCGCGCGCGAAGGCGTCGATCTCGCGGCGCGCTGGGTCGCCCCAGTGCAGGGCTCGCTCGTCGAGCGCGCGTTCCGCATGTACCTCGATTACGACGCATTGGGCGGCAAGGTCGCGGGCGACAGCGTGCGCGCCGTCAGTGCCGACGTCGACAATCTCGGCGCCTATGCCGTGCACCAGCCAGGCAGTCGCGTGATGGTGCTTCTGTTCAACAAGGCGACCACGGCGACAACCGCCGCGATCAACCTCGGTCGGGCGGTCTCCGGAAGCTGGAAGCTCTATCAGTTCAGCGCAAGCAGCGATCTGGGCCTCGCCGGATCCGGAACGATCAACGGCTCGAGCATCAGCGTGGCCGGATTGCCGCCACGCTCGGCCAGCCTGCTCGTCCTGCCAGACAGCGACAGCATCTTCGTCGACGGTTTCGATCAGCCCTGAGCTTCGGTGTCCGCTTCGCGCTTCCTGCTGCCGCGCCTGCGGCCCAGCAGCGTGGCCAGGACGATCGGCCCCAACGAGGAGCGCATCAGCGTTGCGCCGAGGCTCATTGCCGTAGTGGCCCTGCGCGCGGCGCCGACCACGCTGAGCCGACCGAGCAGCCATCCGGCCAGGAGTCCGCCGCCGACAAGGATCGCGGGCTGGTGGCGTTCGACGCCATCGTGCAGCCACGCCGACTGCTCGCGGAATTGGTGCCGGCGCAGGATGAGGGTGTTGGCGGCAGCCTGAGCACGCCTTCGGTCGCGAAACAATCTCATGGCGAGGTTCGCGTCGGATCGGACTCGATCCTTGCGTTCGTCGCTTCGGGATTCGAAGCGATCAGCAGCGCGCGAGTCCGCGGCAGGCTCAGGTCGCGCCAGCATCGCCGCATGGCCAGGACCACCCAGGCGACCGCGGCCAGGTTGGCCAGCGCGACCGCACCTGCTCCAAGCAGGGGGTTGCCGGTCAGCTGGTAGATCGCCGTTGCAATGGCCGCCGATATCGCGAGCCACGCACTGGCGCCGAAGAAGATCAGCGCGAATCCGAGCCAGACCAGAGACAACGCGCTGCTGCGCGC
>DAIMYT010000029.1:0-20239 GCA_036734345.1 Dokdonella sp.
TACATCGCCGCGATGTGGATCGCCGGCGTCATGCAGGGCCTGATGTGGCGCGCCACCAATCCCGACGGGACCCTGACCTATACCTTCATCGAGTCGGTGCGCCAGACCTATCCCTACTACGTCACCCGCGTGTTCGGCGGCCTGATGTTCCTCAGCGGCATGCTGATCATGGTCTGGAACGTCTGGAAGACCTGCCTGCCGGTGCGCGAGGTTCCGCTCGTGCGCGTTCCCGCCCCGGCCCACGCCTGAGGAAGCCCCGATGAAACATGAAGTAATCGAGAAGAACATCGGCCTGATGGCGATCCTCATCATCGTGGTCATCGCGATGGGTGGCCTGGTCGAGATCGTGCCGCTGATGTTCCAGGCGCAGACGATCACCGCCGACCCCGGCATCAAGCCCTATTCGCCGCTGCGACTGGCGGGACGCGACATCTTCATCCGCGAAGGCTGCGTCGGTTGCCATTCGCAGCAGGTGCGCACGCTGGCCTCGGAGACGCAGCGCTACGGGCCGTACTCGACCGCCGGCGAATCCGTCTACGACCGCCCGTTCCTGTGGGGTTCCAAGCGCACCGGGCCCGATCTCGCCCGCGTCGGCGGACGCTACTCCGACGACTGGCATCGCGTGCACCTGAAGAATCCGCGCAACGTCGTGCCCGAGTCGAACATGCCCGGCTATCCGTGGCTCACCGAATCGCTGGTCGATCCGAAACTGGTGGAAACCAAGATGCGCACGCTGGCCTGGATGGGCCATCCCTACACGGAGGCGGACTTCGCCAGCATCAAGGGCAGTGTCGTCGGCCAGACCGAACTCGACGCGCTGATCGCCTACCTGCAGGGACTCGGTGTCAAGTCGGCCGATCCGGTCGCGGAGGCCAGGCCATGATTTCGGGGATCCTCACCAGCATCCTGCTGCTGACCTTCATCGGCCTCTGGGCCTGGGCCTGGAGCCGGCGGCGCAAGAAGGATTTCAGCGAGGCGGCGCAGTTGCCGCTTGAAGACGACAGCCGGCCGCAACCGGAGGACAAGGCATGAGCAGCGGATGGAGCATCTACGTGATCGCGTTGACCGCGATCAACCTGATCGGCCTGATCTGGTTGCTGATGGCGACCGCGTCGAGCAAGCCGGTCAACAACAAGGCGGTCGGCGAAACCATGGGCCACGTCTGGGACGGAGACCTCGAGGAACTCAACAACCCGCTGCCGCGCTGGTGGCTCTGGCTGTTCATCCTCACCTTCATCTTCGGTTTCGGCTACCTTGCCCTGTACCCGGGGCTCGGCACCTGGAAGGGCACGCTGGACTGGTCCTCCCAGCGCGAGGTGCAGGACGATCTCGACGCCACCCATGCCAAGCTCGAGACGCTGTTTGCGCAATTCCGCAACAAGCCGATCGCCGCCCTCGTCGATGATCCTGCGGCGGTCAAGGTGGGTCGCAACGTGTTCGCCAACAACTGCGCCGCCTGCCATGGCTCGGATGCGCGCGGCGCGATCGGCTACCCGAACCTGGTAGACGGCGACTGGCTCTATGGCGGCGAACCCGACACCGTGCTCGCCAGCATCATGAATGGCCGCCACGGCATGATGCCGTCGATGTCGGCGACCCTGCCCGGCAGCGGCGTCGAGGAAGTCGCCAACTACGCGCTGAGCCTGTCGGGGCTCGAACACGACAAGCGCCTGGCCGCCGCCGGCAAGCCCAAGTTCGAGACCATCTGCGCGGCCTGCCACGGCGTCGACGGCAAGGGCAACCGCGCGCTCGGCGCACCCAACCTGACCGACGACATCTGGCTGCACGGCAATGCCACGGCCGAAGGCATCAGCCGCACGATCATCCACGGAGTCGCCGGCGTGATGCCGGCCTGGGGCAAGATCCTCGGCGAGGATCGCGCCCGCCTGGTGGCTGCGTGGGTATTGGCACAGGGCAAGGCCGCCGCGGATTCGGACCGGCAGGATGCGGACGAGCACGAGGAGGAGGGCGGCAAGGAGTCGCACGAATGAGCACCTACCAGCCACCGCCCGGCGCCCTGCGTCCGCTCGAGGACAACCCGCACGATTCACTGGTCCGCCGCGTCGGCGCGGTGGTCTGGCCATCGTTCTTTGCCGCCGGCGTCGCCACGATCATGTTCTTCGCCGTGGTCGACCCGATCGCCATGGCCACGATCACCTGGCCCGAACTCAGGATCAGCCGGCTCGGCGGCTATTCGATCGGCTTCTTCATGTTCTGGCTTTGCACGCTGTCGGCCTGCCTGTTCACGGCCATGCTGATCGCACCACCGTTGCCCGATCGCCGGGGCGACAGGGGTCGAAATGGGAAGGGTTGAATCTGGTGGTGTTGGTTCTTTTTTGCTTCGGCAAATGCGCTCGCGTACTCCACTAGCGCGAGAGCGTTCCGGCATTGCCGCTAGAGGTTTTCGTGTCGCGGCATGCCAAAAAGGCTTTCACTCGCCTTCGGCGAGTGAAAGCTCTGCTCCAAAAGATGCGCCGCGGAGCGACGTAAAGTTCAATAAAGTACCAGTCACTGGGACCCTGCATTCGCAGGGACGACGGAGTGGGCCATTCGCAAAGCTAATTTTCGCTTCGGCGTCCTGCCTGCGCAGTCCGGCATACGCAGGGACGACGATCCCATCTGCACTGACGAGACCCTTACCACGCACATGGCGAATCGAGCAGCCGGGCCGTTGATGAACAGCAAATCAAAAATCGACATCGTTGTCGCCGATGCGACCGGGTCCCTCTACGCCAAGGAACCCAAGGTCTACCCGCGCGAGATCGACGGCCGCTTCCAGCGCTGGCGCACGCTTGCCGTGTTCTGGCTGCTCGGCATGTTCTATGCGTTCCCGTGGATCAGCATCGGCGGCCAGCAGCTGGTCCTGTTCGACCTGCCGGCGCGGCGCTTCCATGTGTTCGGAATGACCTTCTGGCCGCAGGACTTCTACCTGCTGACCCTGCTCCTGATCATCGCCGCGCTGAGCCTGTTCTTCTTTACCGCCGTGGCCGGTCGACTATGGTGCGGCTATGCCTGCCCGCAGACCGTCTGGACCGAGGTGTTCCTATGGATGGAGCGCAAGATCGAGGGCGACCGCAACGCGCGCATGCGCCTGGACAAGGCGCCGTGGAGCCTCGAGAAGGCCTGGCGCAAATCGGCCAAGCAGTTCGTCTGGATCACCTTCGCGCTGTGGACCGGCTTCACCTTCGTCGGATTCTTCACGCCGATCCGCGAACTCGGCGCCAGCCTCGTGCAAGGCTCGCTCGGCGGCTGGGAGGCCTTCTGGATCCTGTTCTACGGCTTCGCCACCTACGGCAATGCCGGCTTCCTGCGCGAGCAGGTGTGCAAGTACATGTGCCCGTATGCGCGCTTCCAGAGCGCGATGTTCGATCACGATACGCTGGTCATCAGCTACGACGAGCGACGCGGCGAGCCGCGCGCGCACCGCAAGCGCGATGCCGCGCGCTTCGCACCCGCCGGCGCGACGCTGGTTGCGGAGAATCCGCTCGACAGCACCGTGCCGGCCGGACAGCAACGCGTGCTCGGCGACTGCATCGATTGCCTGGCCTGCGTACAGGTGTGCCCGACTGGCATCGACATCCGCGACGGCCTGCAGATCGAATGCATTGCCTGTGCCGCCTGCATCGATGCCTGCGATGCGGTCATGGACAAGATGCAATATCCGCGCGGCCTGATCCGCTACACCACCGAAAACGCCCTGGCCGGCAAGCCGCAGCACCTGCTGCGTCCCCGCACGCTGATCTATGCGACGATCCTGGCCGGCGTCATCGCCGCGTTCGCCTGGCTGGTCACCGCGCGCGATTCGGTGATCGTCGAAGTCCTGCATGACCGCAACGCCCTGTTCCGCACGATCGGTCAGGGCGCCATCGAGAACAGCTACAACGTCAAGCTGGTCAACAAGACCGATGCCGACATGCTGCTGTCGCTGCGCGCGGAATCCTCGCTGCCGTTGCGCATGATCGGCAATCCGGCCGTCACGCTGGCGCCGAACGAGGTATTTTCGCTGCCGCTGACACTGCGCGCCGACAGCGGAGCAAGCACCGGTCGACAGCCGATCGAGGTCCTCGTCCTCGATGCCGAGGGCAAGATCGTGGCGCGCGGCAAGACGCATTTCTTCGCTCCGGAAAAACCATGAGCACGGACATCGACAAGGTGGCGACAATGGCCTGGTACCGGGTGCCCGAAGTCTGGCTGATCCTGTTCCTGCTCGGCTCCAGCGTGGCCGGATCGTTCGCCCTGCTCGGCGAGGCGATCCATACGCCCGACACCCACATCAGCGTGCCCAACGATGTGCCGCGGCCGAGCCGGATCCCGCCGATCCGACCGAAGCGCTCGGCGCTGTCGTCGAACGGACCGCCGCCGTGAACGCCACAACCTGCTTCCATTGCGGCGAGGCCAATCCGCAAGGCGCGCCCGTCGTGGCGCGGGTGCAGGGACACGAACGCGCCGTTTGCTGCCCCGGCTGCAAGGCCGCCGCCGAGTGGATCGACACCCTCGGTCTCGGCGACTACTACCGCCTGCGCAGCGAACCGGCTCCGCGTGGCGGCGACGGCGCCGACTATTCCGCCTGGGACCGGCCCGCCCTGCGGCGCCTGCATGTGCGCACCTCGTCGCCCGGTCACGCCGAAGTCATCGTGCTCGTCGATGGCTTGCGCTGCGCGGCCTGCGCGTGGCTGATCGAGCGGGCCATGCGCGGCATGCCGGGCATCCACGATGTCGGCATCAATGCCCTGGCGCGGCGGGTCGTGCTGGAATTCGATCCCGGCAAGCTCGAACTCTCCGCCCTGCTCTCGGCGCTGGCCCGGCTCGGCTACGACGCGCACCCGCTGACCGCCGAGATGATCGATTCGCAGCGCCAGCGCGAGTCGCGCGCCGCACTCAAGCGCCTCGTCGTCGCCGGGCTCGGCACGATGCAGGCGATGATGATGGCGGTCGCCCTGTATGCCGGGGTGTTCGACGGCATTGATCCGTCGGTACGCGAGTTCTTCCGCTGGCTCGGCGTCCTCGTCGCCACGCCGGTGGTGCTCTACTCGGCGCAACCGTTCTTCCGCGGCGCCTGGCGCGAATGGCGCACGCGCCGGCTGTCGATGGACACGCCGGTGGCGCTGGCAATCGCGCTGATCTATCTGGCCAGCCTGCTCGGCGTGCTCGTCGGTGGCCATGAAATCTATTTCGATTCGGTGTGCATGTTCGTGCTGTTCCTCCTGCTCGGGCGCCACCTAAGCTTGCGCGCGCGGCACCGCGCCAGCGACGTCGTCGACGCCTTGTCGCGCCTGCAGCCGGTGCTCGCCGACCGCCGCGAGGGCGATGCCTTCGTCACCGTCGCCGTGCATGAACTGGAGCCCGGCGACATCGTGCGCGTGGCCAGCGGCTCGCCGATCCCGGCCGATGGCGAGCTGGTCGGGCCGCGCTGCCGCGTCGATGAATCCCTGGTCAGCGGCGAGTCCACGGCAGTCCGTCGCGAGCCCGGGCAGGCGTTGATCGCCGGCAGCCTCGTCCTCGACGGCCCGGTCGAACTGGTGGTGCGTCACATCGGCGCCGACACGGTGCTGGCCGGCATCGTCCGGCTGGTGACGCGCGCCGCCAGCGAGCGACCGCAGATCGCGCGCCTGGCCGATGCCCGCGCCGCGCGCTTCGTAGTGCGCGTGCTGCTGGTGACCGTGGCCACCGCGCTCGGCTGGGCCTGGTTCGATCCTTCGCGCGCCCTGCCAGCGGCGCTCGCCGTGCTCGTCGTCAGCTGCCCCTGCGCCTTCGCCCTGGCCGTGCCGGCCGCGCTGACCCGGGCGATCGCGGTGCTCGCCCAGCGCGGCGTGCTGGTGGTCGATGCCGATGCACTGGAAGCGCTGGCCAGGGCGGATCGCTTCGCCTTCGACAAGACCGGCACGCTGACCGAACCGAGTTTCGATCCCGCGCAGGCGCGCGTGGCGCGCGGTTCGCCCGGGCACGCGCTCGGCATCGTCGCGGCGCTCGAACAGGGCAATACCCATCCGCTGGCCGTGGCCTTGCGCCGCATGGCCGCCGGCGCGCCGGCAATGACGGCCAGCGCGTTGCGCCATGTCGCCGGCGCCGGCGTCGAAGGCGTCGTCGATGGCGCGCGTTATCGGCTCGGCCGCAGACGCGATCATCCTCGCCGACGTATCGGGCGAACTGGCGCGCTTCGCCATCAGCGAACAGCCGCGCGCCGGCGCCGTGGCGCTGATCCGCTCCCTGCGCGAAGACGGCATCGACTGCGAGATCCTCAGCGGCGACTGCCCGGCGCGCGTGGATGCGGTGGCCCGCGCGCTGTCGATCGAACATGCGCTGGCCGCGGCCACGCCTGCCGACAAGCTGGCCCAACTCGACACCCTGCGCAAGCAAGGACACATCGTGGCCATGGTCGGCGACGGCATCAACGACGCGCCGGTGCTGGCCGGCGCCGATGTCGCCATCGCGATCGGCGGCGGCAGCGCGATGGCGCATGCGGCCAGCGGCATCCTGCTCTCCTCGCCGCGGCTCGATACGCTGGTCGAGGCGCGCGCGATCGCGCGCGAGATGCTCGTCCGCCTCAGGCAGAACCTGAACTGGGCGCTGGCCTACAATCTCTCGGTGGTGCCGGTGGCCGCGTTCGGCTACGTGCCGCCGTGGCTGGCCGCGATCGGCATGTCGGCGAGTTCGATCCTGGTCATCCTCAATTCGCTGCGCATCGGCAGGCGCCTGCCGGTGCAGGGCGCGACCACGGCCTCGGCGCATCCAGTGCGGGAGGCGGCCGCATGAACATCATCCTGCTCCTGATCCCGATCAGCATGGTCCTGCTCGGCATCGGCATCTGGGCGTTTTTCTGGGCCGTCGACCACGCCCAGTTCGATGACCTCGACACACCCGCGCTGGCGCCGCTCAGCGAGGATTCCGTGGTCGAAAGCACGGACGAGGAAGCATGAACGGATCGCTGACCATCGCCGCCGCGCTGCTGCTCGGCCTGCTCGCCAGCGGCCACTGCATGCTCATGTGCGGCGGCATCTCGATGGCCCTCGGCGTGGCCACGGCCAAGGAGGCGAACGGCCGGCCACGACGTGGCCTGCTGCTCGGCTACCAGCTCGGCAGGATCCTCTCCTACACCCTGGCCGGATTGCTGATCGGCACTGTTGGCGGCGCCCTGATCGCCCTGCTCGACATCGAGCGCGTACGCCTCGCCCTGCGCTTCGCCAGCGCCGCGGCATTGCTGCTCGCGGCCCTGGTCATGCTCGGTGTCTGGCGTGACCCCGGCTCCGCGCTGGGCAAGCGCCTGTGGCCGAAGCTCGCGCCACTCGGTCGCCGCCTGTTGCCGGTCACGAGTCTTCCGCGCGCGCTGGCCTTCGGCGCGATCTGGGGCTGGATGCCGTGCGGCTTCGTCTACACGATCCTGCTGGTCGCCGCGCTCAACGCGCAGCCGCTGCAGTCGGCGGCGATCATGGCCGCGTTCGGCCTAGGCACGCTGCCGGCCATGCTGGCGACCTCATGGGGGGCACCACGCCTGCTCGGGCTGTCATCGAACCTGAACCTGCGGCGCTCGGCGGGCGTTTTCCTGCTCGCTTGCTCGGCGCTGACCCTGGCCGCGCCGCTGCTGATCGGACATGCCCCGTGGCTGCACGGCTGGCTGCCGTTCGATTGCGCCGCGGATGTTCAGGATCCCGCCCCGTAGCCTACGCGAACCGATCGGGCGCCTCGCCCGACCTGCAATGTCGACTCGGCAATCCGCCGCCCCGCTGCGCGTCATTCCGCGCGACATCGGGCCGGTCACCGCAGGTGGCGGATCGTGTCGTCAGAGCACGAGGCTGTGCTCGACCTCGTGCGGATTCTCCGGATCGAACGTGCGCTGGAATCCGAGATCCTTGGCCAGCTCGCGCATCTTGGAGTTCCCGGCGTCGTCCATCGACACCAGCTTGACCAGGCCGCGCGCCCGGGCGACCTCGATCAGCCGGTTCATGAGCAGGGTGCCGAGTCCGCGGTGCTGCCAGTCGTCGGTCACCGCAATGGCGCATTCGCCGATGGTGCGGTCCGCACCGGTGGCATAGCGGGCGACGCCAACCTCGGTCGCCTGTCCCTGCTGCTTGACGATTGCGATCAGGGCCATGTCGTGGCTGAAGTCGAGGTTGGTCAGGCGGTCGATCATCTGCTCGCTGGGCTCGCTGATCTGGGCGAGAAAACGCATGCGCCGCGCCTCGGGCGAAAGGCGCTCGATGAATTCGCGCTCGAGCGCGGCGTCTTCGTGGCGGATCGCGCGGATGGTCACGGCCGTGCCGTCGGAGAGCTTCTCGTCCCAGAACGGCATGTCGGCCTGGCGGGCGAAGGGATCAAGGCCTTTTTCGGTGGCTGTCATCGCTACTGTCTCCTTGCGGGTTGCCGCCATGGTGCCCCTGGACGCCGCCGTGGCCGTTGATCTGGATCATTCCGCGCGCATCCTCCCTGGCGCCCGTGCCGGCCTCCGCGGTGCGTCATTTTGTCCGCTGCGCACCGCTGGCCGCGCAGTTGACGCAGATCAACCGGGGCAGGCGCCGCGCGGTCCATACTGCATTGCACCATAAGATCTCTGCCGGCGACCGACGGGCTGCGCTGTCCGCAGCCATCCGCGTCACCCCCTGGAAACATCGCCATGCCGAGCAAGCCAACGCAGCAGCACCACCGCTCCAGCCCCGCCTTCGAGCGCCTCGACCAGAAGTTCCATGCAGCCCTGGCACGGGCCACGGCGTCGATATCGCCGACGTCGCTGATGCTGGCCTTTGCCGACTGGGCCACGCATCTCGCCACATCGCCGGGGCGGCAGATGGAACTCGCGCGCCTCGCCTGCGAGCACGCCGCCGAGTTGTCCGGCTATGTCGGCGCGACGCGCAGCGCCAGCCTGCACGGCACGCCACGCAGTGCGGTGGCCATGCCCGAGCAGGATCGCCGCTTTGCCGATCCGGCCTGGAACCAATGGCCGTTCGACATCCTCAAGCAGGCGTTCCTGCTCAACCAGCAATGGTGGGAGGCGGCGACCCGTGGCGTGCATGGTGTCGCGCCGCACCACGAGGACGTGGTGGCCTTCGCCGTGCGCCAGTGGCTCGACATGTTTTCCCCGGGCAACTACCTGCTGACCAATCCGCGCGTGCTGAAGCAGACCCGCGAGGAAGCCGGGCGCAACCTGCAACGCGGCGCCGTCAACCTGATCGAGGATGCCGAGGCGCTGGCCACCGGTGCGCGCCCGGTCGGCAGCGAGCGGTTCGTGGTCGGCCGCGACGTTGCCGCGACCCCCGGCAAGGTCGTCCTGCGCAATCGCCTGGTCGAGCTGATCCACTACCAGCCGACGACGCCCACGGTCTATCCGGAGCCGGTCCTGATCGTGCCGGCGTGGATCATGAAGTATTACGTGCTCGACCTCTCGGCGCACAACTCGCTGATCCGCTACCTGGTCGACCAGGGCCACAACGTGTTCTGCATCTCGTGGAAGAATCCCGGCAGGGCCGAACGCGACCTTGGCATGGAGGACTACCTCGAGCTCGGCTTCAGGGCGGCGCTGGAAACGGTCAACGCGATCGTGCCGAAGCGCAAGGTGCATGTCGCCGGCTACTGCCTCGGCGGCACCCTGGCCACGATCGCGGCGGCCGCGATGGCGCGCGATGGCGATGACCGCCTCGCCTCGCTGAGCCTGCTGGCCTCGCAGACCGATTTCTCCGAACCGGGCGAACTGGCCCTGTTCATCGATGACAGCCAGGTGGCCTATCTCGAGGACCAGATGGCGGAATCCGGCTACCTGACCGCCGCACAGATGGCCGGCGCGTTCCAGATGCTGCGTTCCTACGACCTGCTCTGGTCGCGCATGGTCAACGACTACCTGCTCGGCCAGCGCAGTGCGCCGAACGACCTGATGGCCTGGAACGCCGACGCCACGCGCATGCCCGCCCGCATGCATTCGCAATACCTGCGCCGACTCTACCTCGACAACGACCTGGCCAACGGCCGCTACCAGGTCGCCGGGGCGACGGTTGCCCTTGGCGACCTGCGCGTGCCGATCTTCTGCGTCGGCACGCAGACCGACCACGTCGCACCGTGGCGCTCGGTCTACAAGATCCACCGCGAGACACCGGCCGAATTCACCTTCGTGCTGACCTCGGGCGGGCACAACGCCGGCATCGTCAGCGAACCGGGGCATCCGCACCGCCACTTCCAGATCCAGTCGAGCGCGGCCGAAAGCCTGTATGAGGATCCCGATGCGTGGATCGAACAGGCACCGCACAAGGAAGGTTCGTGGTGGCCGGAGTGGAGCGCGTGGCTGGCCGACCGTTCCGCGGCGCGCGCAGCGCCGCCACGGGCACGGCACCGCACCGATCTCGGCGCCGCGCCGGGCCGGTACGTCCTGGAGCGCTGAAATGACGACGACTCTGGCCGGCAAGAAGGGCCTGGTGATCGGCATCGCCAACGAGCACAGCATCGCCTGGGGATGTGCGCGCGCGTTCCATGCGCAGGGCGCCGAGCTCGGCACGACCTGGATCAACGACAAGGCGCGCCTGCACGTGGAACCGCTGGCCAAGGAAATCGGCGCGACGCTGTGCATGCCGCTCGACGTCGAGGCAGACGATCAAATGGCGACGCTTTTTGCCGCGGTATCCCGCCAGTGGGGCAGGCTCGATTTCCTCCTGCACGCGGTGGCCTACGCGCCCAGGCAGGACCTGCACGGCCGCATGGTGGATGCCTCGCGCGACGGCTTCCTGCGCGCCATGGATATTTCCTGCCATTCCTTCGTGCGCCTGGCCCGGCTCGCCGAGCCGCTGATGGACACGGGCGGCAGCCTGCTCACGCTGAGCTATCTCGGCGCCGATGAAGCGATCGCCGATTACGGGCTGATGGGCCCGGTCAAGTCCGCGCTGGAATCCAGCGTGCGCTACCTGGCCGCCGAACTCGGCCCGCAGGGCATCCGCGTCAATGCGGTATCGCCCGGCCCGGTGGCCACGCGCGCGGCCTCGGGCATTGCCCACTTCGACACCCTGCTGGCGGATGCCGCACGGCGCGCGCCGATGCGGCGACTCGTGACCATCGACGATGTCGGCGCCCTGTGTGCCTTCCTCGCCAGTGACGCGGCAACTGCCATGACCGGCGGCACCCTCTTCGTCGATGCCGGTTACAACATCCTCAACTGATTCGCCACTTCGGAGTAGCCCATGAAAGTCGATCTTTCCACACCCACCGCGCTCTACAAGGCCAACCAGGAACTGACCCTCCATCTCGGCCAGCTGATGCAGCACAGCCAGGCCCGCTGGGCCGAATTCCTGCAAGCCCAGGCACGTGCCGCAATGACCCCGTTCGCGGTCACCAGCAAGGTGCAGCCGATGACCGCGCTGATGAGCGGCGAATGGCCCGCCGATGCCTTCTGGACCAGCCTGCAGGGCAGCTCGAAACAATGGCAGGCGACCATGGAAGCGGCGCTGGAGAACCAGACCGCGTTCACCGACGAACTGCGCGAGGCGATCTCGACCTGGCAGCACGAATGCAGCGAAGCGCTGCAGGGCGCCAGTGGAAGCATGCCGCTCAGCGCCAGCATGAAGTCGATGATGGAGATGTTCACCCCGAAATCCGATGCGCCCGCGGAAAAGGGTCCGGCATCGAAAAAGCGCCCGGCAGCGGGGAAGGCGTCGCGCAAGTGAGCGAGGCAGAAGGTCGCGCACGGACGGATTCCGCGATTGCCGCGGACGACATCGGCTGGGTGCGCAATCGCATCTTCGACGAAATTGCCGTCGGCGACGAGGCCAGCATCGAGCGCACGCTGACCGCGAGCGACATCCAGCTGTTCGCGGTCCTCTCCGGCGACGTCAATCCGCAGCATCTGGATCCCCAGTTCGCGGCCTCCACGCGCTTCCATGGCGTGATCGCCCACGGCATGTGGGGCGCCGCACTGGTGTCCGCCGTGCTCGGCACGCGCCTGCCGGGGCCGGGCACGATCTACCTCAGCCAGACCCTGCGTTTCCTCGGCCCGGTCCGCGTCGGCGACACGCTGTCGATCAAGGTGCAGGTCACCGCGCGCGAGGTCGAAGGCAAGCGCCTGACCCTGGCCTGCACCTGCATCAACCAGGATGGCAAGTGCGTGATCGATGGCGAAGCCCGCGTGATCGCGCCGAGCGAACGCATCGAGCGCCGCCGCGCCACCCTGCCCGAAGTGCGGCTCACCGATGCCGCCGGCGTGCATCGCCTGCTCGATGCGGTGAAGGCGATCCCGGCGATCCGCTGCGCGGTGGTCCATCCCTGCGACGAGATTTCGCTGCGCTCCGCGCTCGACGCGCGCGCCGCCGGACTCATCGAACCGGTGCTGGTGGCGCCACGGGCGAAGCTCGAGGCGGTCGCAAAACAGTTCGAGCTGGACCTCGCCGGCATCGAAATCGAGGACGTCGCGCACAGCCATGCCGCGGCCGCGCGCGCCGCCGAACTGGCGTCGACGGGCCAGGTGGCCGCCTTGATGAAGGGCAGCCTGCATACCGACGAGTTCATGGCCGCGATCATTGCGCAGGATGCCGGCCTGCGGACCTCGCGGCGCATCTCGCATTGCTACCTGATGCAGACGCCCTCGTATCCGCGGCCGTTCATCATCACCGACGCGGCGATCAACATCGCGCCGAGCCTCGAGGCCAAGGCGGACATCGTGCGCAACGCGATCGAACTGTCGCGCATCATCGGCGTCGAGCAGCCGCGCGTGGCGATCCTGGCCGCCGTGGAAACGGTGAACCCGCACATGCCGGCGACCATGGATGCAGCGGCGCTGTGCAAGATGGCCGACCGTGGCCAGATAACCGGCGGCCTGATCGATGGCCCGCTCGCCTTCGACAACGCCATCTCGGTCGCCGCGGCGCGCATCAAGGGCATCGTCTCGCCGGTCGCCGGGCAGGCCGACGTGCTCGTCGTCCCCGATCTCGAAAGCGGCAACATGCTGGCCAAGCAGCTGGAATACCTCGGCGGCGCCGCCAGCGCCGGCATCGTGATGGGTGCGCGCGTGCCGATCATCCTGACCAGTCGCGCCGATTCGCGCGAGACGCGCATCGCCTCCTGTGCCGTCGCCCTGCTGATCGCGCGCCACTACGAGACCACCCCGCCATGAATTCCGGCGGCGACTGCATCCTCGTCCTCAACGCGGGTTCTTCGAGCCTCAAGTTCGCGTTGTTCGACGCCGCGCAGGCGCCGTTGCCGCGCAAGCCATTGTGGAACGGCAAGGTCGACGGCATTACCGGCGCGGCGCCTGCCTACGGCGAAACCGGCGTGGTACCGGGACCGCTGCAGCTGGACCCGGACCAGCCCTACCACGCCGCGCTCGAACACATCCGCCAGCGCGTGCTGGCGCGCCTCGACGGGCGGCGCCTGAAGGCCGTCGCCCACCGTGTCGTGCATGGCGGCAGCAAGTATTTCGACGCCGTGCGCGTCGACGCCGGCGTGCTCGCCGACCTGAGGTCCTACATCCCGCTCGCGCCGCTGCACCAGCCGTTCGCGCTGGAAGCGATCGACGCGCTGCTGGCGTCGAATCCGGAGATCGCGCAGGTCGCCTGTTTCGATACCGCATTCCACCACGACATGCCGATGGTCGAACAGATGCTGCCGCTGTCGTGGGACGCCTGGGAACGCGGCCTGCGCCGCTACGGCTTCCACGGCCTGTCCTACGAATACCAGTCGATCGCGCTCGGCGAACGCTACGGCGACGGCGCACGCGGCCGCACCATCGTCGCCCATCTCGGCAGCGGCGCCAGCCTGTGCGCGATGAGCGACCTGAAGAGCGTCGCCACGACCATGGGATTCTCCGCGCTGGACGGACTCATGATGGGCACGCGCACCGGTGCGCTCGATCCGGGCGCCGTGCTCTACATGATGGAGATCGAGAAGCTGAGCCTGGCGCAGGTCGGCGAGCTGCTCTACCACCGTTCCGGACTGCTCGGCATTTCCGGGCTGTCCTCCGATCCGCGCGACCTGCTCCCCGCCGAGGCCGGCAACGAGCGCGTGCAGGCGGCGCTGGCCCTTTACGTGCGCCGCATCGTGCGCGAGATCGGCGCACTGGCGGCCGTGCTCGGCGGCCTCGACCTGCTCGTCTTCACCGCCGGCATCGGCGAGCACAATGCGCAGATCCGCGAACGCGTCTGCGCCGCGCTCGGCCATCTCGGCATCGACATCGACGCCACGGCCAATGCCGCGCACGCCCCGCTGATCTCGCGCGCGCAAGCCCGGGTCCGCGTCGCCATCGAACCGACCAACGAGGAATGGATCGCGGCGCTGCATGCCGAAGAGCTGATACCTGGATGAATGCGCACAGCACGTCTGGTCGACGGCTCCTGCCGTCGGCCTGGTGAGGGCAGGTACCCAATCTCCGCGGCGTGTGCGTGAGGCATCTTGCGTGCGTGACGCAGTGCATCGCGCCAAAAGCGCGCCCATGGCGCATCAGCCGGACTTTCCGCGAAATACGCTTTCCCCGCCAGCCTTCGTAAACCGGCTTGACGCTCAGCCGGTGTCGTCGTCCGCCTTCTCGGCGATCGTGGCCAGCGCCGCCGGGTCGAGGATGCGCACGCTGCGGCGGTCGACTTCGAGGATGCCCAGGGCCTGCATGCGCGAGAACTGGCGACTGACCGTCTCGATCACGAGGCCGAGGTAGTTCGCAAGTTCCTGGCGCGACATGCTCAGGTTGAGCAGCCCCGGATCGTGGCCGATGCCGTCGAGGCGCTCGGACAGGCTGCGCAGGAAGATCGCCAGCCGCGATATCGCCTGCTTGCGCCCCATCATCACCGGGTGCTGCTGCTCCCTGCCGAACTCGCGGCTCATGACGCGGAACAGCTGATGCTGCAGGCCGGGTACCTTGGCGGCGACGTTCGTCAGTGCATTGAACGGAACCTCGCACAGGCTCGATCGTTCGAGCGCTTCGGCGGTGCAGCGATGGCCCCTGCCCGATAGCCCGTCCAGACCGACCAGTTCGCCGGCGATATGGAAACCGAGGATCTGGATGTCGCCCTCGGGCAGGGTGGCGTAGGTCTTCAGCGAACCCGAGCGCACCACGAATATCGCACGGTGCTCGGCACCCTCGCGGAATACCGTTTCACCTTTTTCCAGCGGCACGCGCTGCTTGACCACGTCGTCGAGCCGCTCGAGATCGGCGCCGCCGATCGAGGCCGGCAGGCACAACTGGTTGAGCGCGCAGTCGGTGCAGGACTGGCGCAACTCACGCAGGTTGACGATGTTGGTCGCGGTGGCCATTCCCCGACATTGTCACACGATCGCGACTAAAAGGTTCAGCCCCGCCCGCGCGGAGTCTGCGACCCGCCAGACCGCCTCAAAGGGCCTTCGAGTAGCCCGGCCTGGCGCCCGCTGTCGCGCTCTGGAGGTAGGCGTCGAAACACATGGCGACGATGCGCAAGAGGAAACGGCCGCGCGCGGTGATCTGCAGGCCGCGCGCCGTCACCTGCACCAGTCCGTCTGTTTCAAGGGCCTTCAGCCGGCTCATCTCGGCGGAGAAATAGTCCTTGAAATCAATGCCATAGTGCTTTCCGAACTCGATCATGTCGAGCTCGCCGTGGCACATCAGCTGCTGGATCACGTCGGCACGGATGACGTCGTCGTCGCCGAGCAGCATGCCCCGCTGGACCGGCAGCATCCCGGCTTCGATCGCCGAATAATATTCCTGCAGGTTGCGCGCATTTTGGTGGAAACTGCGCCCGACATGCCCGATCGAACTCATGCCGAGGCCGATCAGGTCACAATCGCCATGGGTCGAGTAGCCCTGGAAATTGCGCTGCATCGTGCCCTGCCGCTGCGCCCGCGAGAGGTCGTCCGCGGGCAGGGCGAAGTGATCAAGGCCGATGTAGCGGTAGCCCGCGGCGCCGAGGGTCTGCACGGTCTGGCCGATCAGGGCAAGCCGTGTCGATGCGTCGGGCAGGTCGGCGGCGTTGATCTGGTTCTGCGCGCGGAAGCGTTCCGGCATGTGCGCGTAGGAATAGGTGGCGATTCGATCCGGGTGCAGCGCGATCACCTGCTCGAGCGTCCGTGCGAATTTCTCCGTGGTCTGCTTGGGCAGGCCGTGGATGAGGTCGACGCTGACCGAGCGGAAGCCGCCATCGCGCGCCGCCTCGATCACCGCTCGCGTCTGCTCCACGCTCTGCACGCGGTTGACCGCCTGCTGCACGTCGATGTCGAAATCCTGGATGCCGAGCGAGATGCGGTTGAAGCCGACGTCGGCCAGCATGCGAACGGTTTTCGCGTCGCAATAACGCGGATCGACCTCGATGCCGAACTCGCGGTCGGCTTCGACCGAGAGATTGAAACCGGAGCGCAGCGCGGCCATCAGGCGCTGCATCTGGGCATCGTCGAGGAAATTCGGCGTGCCGCCGCCGAGATGCAACTGGTCGACCCGGCGGTCGGTGTCGAACAGCGGCGCCGTCATCTCGATCTCGCGCAGCAGGTGCCCGAGGTAGGAATCCGCGCGGGTGCGGTCGCGCGTGATGATGCGCGTGCATCCGCAATAGAAGCACGGACTCAGGCAGAACGGGATGTGCACGTAAACAGAAAGCGCACGCGGGATCGGGTCTTCGTTCGAGGCCTGGGCAATCCGGCGCAGGTCCTCGTGCGTGAACCGCTCGTGGAAATGCGGTGCCGTCGGGTACGAGGTGTAGCGAGGCCCGTTGATGTCGTATCGGGCAATCAGCCCGGCATCAAAGACCGGCGCGCGCGCCAGTTGGGGATGGATGAGTGTCGAGGCTTGCATGGCAGGCATGGTGCGACGGACGCGGGTTTGTCGACTTGATCCATGTCAATGGCTCGCGGGTTTTCCGACCACGCATGGCGGGATCGCGACATGCCAGGCGTCCGGGTTTCCGCGCCGGTGGTGCCGGGGTCGTTTTTCGATGATCCGGCCGGTGCCGGGCCATCGTCCGCGACCTGCCACCGCAAGGAGCGGTCTTCGCCGTTCGGGGGGCATGCGCAAGGTGCCGGGGCTTTGTTTGAGGCAAGTCAATTGCCCTCCCATCCCGCGCGCGCCCAATGGAAATGGGCAGGCACCCGACCTGTCGTCTGGCGTCCCATCGGCGCCTCCTTCGAACTGGAGAACTTTCGTGAACATCCATCCTCGTGCGGCACGTTCCGGCCTTGGGTCGTGGGCATGGCGTGAAGGATCGCGGCACCATCGTCTTTTCGCCTTCGCGCTGCTCCTCCTCGGCGCGCTGCATGCCGGAACTGTCCACGCATTGCCGCTGTTTGCGCGACAAACCGGACAGCCCTGCGCGGCCTGCCACGCCGGCGGGCAATTCCCCGAACTCACTCCGTTCGGTCGCGTATTCAAGCTGGCCGGCTATACGCGCGGCACGCGCGCCGTGCCGGTCTGGGTCATGGGCGTCGCCAGTGACTCGCGCGTCTCCAATACGAGCAAGAGCGACGATCCCGCGGCGGATTTCCAGAAGAACGGCGACCCCCTGTTCGCCAGTGCCAGCCTGTTCCTCGGCGGCAAGGTCACCGACCGGATCGGCGCCTTCGTGCAGATCACCTACGACAACTACGCCAGCCAGTCCGACAACGGCGATTTCCACGGCCATACCGGCGCCGACAACATCGATATCCGCTATGCCAACCAGTTCTCGGCGGCCGGCAAACCGGTGATCTGGGGCATCTCGGCCAACAACAATCCGTCGATCGCCGATCCGTGGAACACGGCCGCCGCCTGGATGCAGTACGTGCCGGTGCCGAGCCCGACCAGCAGCAGCTTCATCGATGGCAATGCGCCCTATCCGGGTTTCGCCTCCGGTGGCAACCTGTCCGGAATCAGCGCCTATGCGCTGTGGAACCAGTTGCTGTATGTCGAAGTCGGCAATTATCGTTCGGCGACCGGCCTTGCTTCGTTCATGAGTGCCGGCGTGGCCGATGCCGAAAAGACGCGATTGCGCGGCAACAATCCGTACTGGCGCGTCGCCCTGACCCGTGACTTGGGAGCGCACAACCTCATGGTCGGAACTTCGGGGATGACCGCGGACGTCTACGACGATCCGCTCGACACCAGCGATCCGGCCACGCTCAACCGGTTCACCGACATCGGCATCGATGCCCAGTACCAGTACCTGCGCGATCCGCATGCGGTCACCTTGCAACTGGCCTGGCTGCGCGACCGCCATCGTTATCCGGGTTTCCTCGCCGGCCAGCCCGTGGTCGACATCAACGGCAATGCGCTGCCCGACACGAATGCCTCAGACACCACCCGGGTCCTGCGTGCCAAGGCGTCGTACATTTTCGAGAACCGCTACGGCGGCAGCGTCGCCTGGTTCAAGCAGACCGGTACGACCAATTCGCTGCTGTATGACCCGACCCGCGTCTATGGCAACGTCTCGGCCAATCCGGGCATCAGCGGGGAGACCCTGGAAGCGTTCTGGACACCGGTGCAGAACCTCCGGCTCGGCGCCCAGTACACCGCCTATGGGCGCTACAACGGCGCGACGCGCAACTACGATGGACAGGGGCGCAATCCGGGCGACAACAACTCGTTGTTCCTGTACGCCTGGGCGGCGTACTGACCGCACCCGCAGCGACCGATCGCCGGCACCCTGCTGCGGGTGCCGGCGCCGTCGCGGTCGCGCATCGCCTGCACGTTGCTGCGTTCCGGCCTAGAACTGGTAGCCGATGCCGAGGTTGATGCGATCGTCCTGGCTGCTGCCCTGCGGGCCGTCCTGCATCTGGTAATCGGCCTTGAGCACGATATCCGGATGCGGCCAGTAGTTGATGCCGACATCAGTCTGCCGGCGCTGGCTGTCGACCGAATCGCCGGCCTGGTTGTCCCAGCGGCTGTAGCGGGCGAACACGCCGAACTGCGGGTTGAGCCGGTAGGAGGGTTCGATGTAGTAGCCCTTCTGCACGTCCGCTCCAACCGCGCGCGGACCATTGCCGTCGAGATCCCAGCGCGCATACAGGGCCTTCAGGCCGAACGACTGCCAGTTCCAGATCGCGTGCGTCTCGAACAGCGTCGCCGCACCGGCCAGCGGATCGCTGCCCTGGGTGATGTCGTTCTGGTACTGCACACTGGCGGCGAGCTGCAGGCCCGGGATGCCGGTGTACCTGAGGCGGCCGGTGAACGCGGCATCCTTCGCCGTCGCCTCGGCGACTTTCTGGCGCGCACTGCGCACCGCATACAGCGAATCGATATCGGCGGCCAGGCCGGAATGCACGGCCGCATCCCAGCCCCAGCCGCCATCCGAATGCCCGGAAAGGGCCGCACCGCCCTCCCACCAGGTCGTCGGAATGACCTGGCTTTCCACCGGATTGCGTTCCACGCCATAGAACGTGTTCGGCTCGTGCACCTCGTTGAGGATGCCGACCGGGACGAGGAACAAGCCGCCCTTTGCGCGCAGGTTGGGCTTGAGGTCGAACTCGACATAGGCCTGCTCGATCTCGACTTCGCCCGGCGCGCCGTCGCCGGCGAGGACGTGCTCGACCTCGAGTTCGGAATTGAAACGCATGCGCTCGTTGAACTGGTGGCCGAAGAAGAGGACGAAGCGGTGCAGGTCGATCTCGTCCTTGGCGCCGGCGTTGTAATGCATCTCCCCATAGCCGCCGAACTGGCTGTTCGCCGCCCATTCGGCGGATGCCGGCATCGTTTCGGGGCGCTCCTGCAGGGAGGATTCTGCGGCGACCAGGCGCTGCTCGCTGGCGATGGCCTTTGCTTCGGTATCACGCACCTGCTGGCCGGTATCGGCGACGACCTGGCGTGTGGCGGCGAGCTCGGCGCGCAATGCGTCAATCTGGGCCTGTTGCGCCTGGACCAGCTTCCAGAGCTGTTCATTGGTCGGCGTTTCGGCGGCGCCGGCGCCCATGGAAAGCACGAGGGCAACCGCCCCTGCCAGGAAACCTGTCTTCATGTTGAAGTCCTTCGGAATTATTGGTATTACAAACGCGAACCGTTCGCATTAGCGTTGGCGAGTCTAGCGCCACACCAGGGCGGGGACAAGGGGCAGAGGGAACCCCGGCTGCGACTCCCGGCCGGGCCGACATGAGGCGACTCCCCGCGTGCGACGCAGGTCGTGGACGGACGCCGCGCATTGCGTCCGCTTTGTTTTTTTATCCTGAAATGAAGTTTCGGCGATTCCTCCCGAGGTGTCGGCGACGCCGTTGCCGGGCCGACAATCAAGGCCGTCACAGGCCGGAGATCCACCAGCAACCGATTTGACCACCGCGCGGATTGCGCGCACCGTGACTGTCGACCGGCGTGGATAGTCCCGCGCAGGGAATCGAACGCTCGGACGCGATGCATGCCGGCCTT
>DAIMYT010000029.1:20339-22574 GCA_036734345.1 Dokdonella sp.
CGTGGATAGTCCCGCGCAGGGAATCGAACGCTCGGACGCGATGCATGCCGGCCTTGTCCACATCAAGAACATGGGAGGCGGCATGAACATCACACGACTTTGCAACGCGACGGCCGTCGCGATCTTCGCGCTGGGGGCCAGCGCTTCGTTTTGCGCGCAGGCCGGCAAGGACCCCGCGCTTGCCGAAGCCTTGCGCGAATCGCGCGCGCAACAGAGCGAAATGATCAAGTCGGCCAGCGTCGAGGATGTCGGCGATGCCGATTCGTTCGGCCGCGACGTGACCTACCTCGGCGTGGCCCAGAGCGGCAGCATTTCCATCCAGTCCGACTGCACGCCGATACCCGGCGATCCGCCACTCGGTCCGGATGACCGCTGCATCACGACCGCGCCATCGGGTTCGGTCACCGCCTTCGACGAACGAGACATCGGGCGCATCGTGCTGCCGAAGAATTCGACGAAATCGCTGATCTGCTTCTCGGTCACCTCGTTCCCGTTCTGGAACTACTTCAATCCCGAGCCGACCGCGGTCACCGGCAGGTTCCGTTTCATCGAAGGGTTCACGATCGAGAATGAGCTGCTCGATGGCCTGACCCAGATCGACCCGGCTACCGGCCTGCCGATCAACGGCGCGATCGAGCTGCCGCTGGGCAGCCCGGTCCTCGAACTCGTGACCCTGCAGCCCGGTCAGTCCGACCTGAAGCGCTACGTCAACTCGCGCACCTGCCTCGGCGGCATCATCAGCACACGCACGCTCGATGAGGTCTACGGCCTGCCGTCTTCGATCGTCGACAAGTTCTTCAAGAAGCCGATCACGATCCGCCTGAACCTCAGCGGCCAGACGAGCTATGTCGATTCCGCCAGCATCTTCTATGGCGTGCGCTTCTACGGAGACTGAGCGTCCGGCGAACCGGCCCGCGGGCACAGCCGCCCCGGGCCGGTTCGTATCCCCCCGCAGTGCCCTTCGGCGCCACCTTCAGCGGACAATCCGCATCGATCCTCCGGGCGCCGGCTCGGGCAGGGCGACGGGTTCGTTCCAATTCGCACGCCACTGCCGTGCGCCATCAGATCCCGCCCGGTTGATCTGGATCAGTCGCCCTTGGTCCTCCCCGCACTAGCCTGCCGGCAACTCCAGCAAACGGCAGGGGAATGCACGATGCAAAACATCCTGATCAACACCAGCCAGTGCCGGCGCCGCACGAGCAGCATCGAGTTCGGCGTCCATCTCGCCGCGAAGGTTGGCGCTGCGGTGACCGGCACCTATGTCCATCCGTCACTGGTGCAGGCAATACCGCGGTTCAGCAGCCCGGACCTCGTCTCCACGGTACTCGCCCATGCCGAGGCCGCGGCTGCGGATGGCCGGCGCTTCGGCGACGCGTTCGTCGAATGGGCGCGTTCGGCCGGCGTCGAGAATGCCGCCTGGCATGTCGCCGAGGCGTATCTGACGAATGCCATGGCCGACATCGGGCTTTGGCATGACCTGTTCGTGCTCGGCCATGATGCGGACTTTCCGTGGGGCACGGCATCCGATATCGCCAGCCTGATCTTCGCCGCCGCGCTGCCGGCCGTGGTCGTTCCCGCGCAAGCGGTCGATCGCGTAACGCTGGACTGCATCGCGTTCGCCTGGAACGGCTCGCCCGAAGCGACCCGCGCACTGTGCGCGGCGCTGCCCCTGCTGAAACGGGCCAGTCGCGTGCTTGTCCTCGTTGGCGAACAGCGCGGCAGCGCAAGCGCGATCGACTGGAAGCCCGCGTTCGACCTGGGCGGATTTCTTCGCCGCCACGGCATTGGCTTCGAGAGCCGCGACTTTTCCGCCGACAGCGACACGGCTGGCGCGCGCCTGCTCGATGAATGCACGGCGATGAACGCCGACATGCTGGTCATGGGCATGTACGGCCGCGGCCGCTTCAGCGAGTGGATCCTCGGCGGCGCGACGCGCCACATCCTCAGGCACGCACCATTGCCGGTATTGCTGTGCCATTGACCCGGGTCAGCGTCCACGGCGGCCGGATGGCGCCGCCGTCGTGCGCGGCGTGGCCAGCCGTTCGCGCAGACGCGGTGCGGCGTAATCGAGGAAGGCGCGCAATTTCAGTGGCAGGCGGCGCTGGCCGGCGTTCGCATCCACAACCCATCCAAGTCCGACCCGATCGTGATGCTGAAGCACTTCGGGCCGGGCAACCCGGAACTGAAGATCGATTGACGCGAGCCAGCCTGGGCGGCAACCCACGCACCCACAAT
>DAIMYT010000029.1:22584-30578 GCA_036734345.1 Dokdonella sp.
CAGGCGGCGCTGGCCGGCGTGTACCAGGCTGACCGGAACCGCCGCAGGCTCGAAAGGCTGCAGCACGATCTCCAGCTTTCCGCTGCGGCAGGCATCGGCCACCTGGTAGGAAAGCACGCGGGTCAGTCCGACGCCGGCGATCGCGGCATCGATGGCGGCCTCTGCCGTATTGACGATCAGTCTTGAAGCGACCGGCACGGATACTTCGTTCCCGTCGACCGGAAACATCCAGGCGGCGGCGGAACCCAGTTGTTCGAATGACACGCAGGAATGCGTGGCGAGATCGGAAGGGACTCGCGGAGTGCCGCGCCGGGCCAGATAGCCGGGACTGGCGCAGACCACGCGACTGATCGTGCCGATGCGCATTGCCGCCAGGCTGCTGTCGGGCAAGGTGCCGACCCGCACCGCGAGATCGACGTGGTCCTCGAACAGGTTGACGATGTGGTCACCCTGCACGAGACGCACGTTCACCTCGGGAAACACCGCAAGGAATTCCGCGATCATCGGCAGCACATGCAGGCGTCCGAACACGATCGGCGCGGTGATGACGAGATCGCCGCGCGGTTCGTTGTATTCGCCGGCCGCCGCGTGCTCCGCCTCGACGACATCTTCGAGGATGCGTTTGCAGGCGACGAGGTAATCGCGGCCTGCGTCGGTCAGGATCAGTTGCCGCGTCGAGCGATTGAGCAGGCGCGCGCCCAGATGCTTTTCCAGCTCCGACAGCTTGCGGCTGACGGTGGCCAGCGGGATGCCGAGTTTGCGACCTGCTGCCGAAAGGCTGCCGGTCTCGACGGCATCGCGAAATACCACCATTGCGTCGAGCCGATCCATGCATGTATTCCGTTTTTCGGGAGGATGATTTCCGAAGTGTACGGCTAGTTGCGCCCTTTGGAAGGGCCTATCGTTTCTTCACCGGGCCAGCGCGCCCGCCAAATCACCTTCCCAAGGAGAAACACCATGTCCCGCATCGCCATCCCCACCACTATCGAATCCGCCCCCACTGCATCCCAGCCGTTGCTGGAGGCCGTCAACAAGCAGCTCGGCTCGGTGCCGAACCTGTTTCGCCTGGTCGCCAACAGCCCGGCAGCCCTCGCGGGTTATCTCGGCATGTCCGGCGCCCTCGGCAAAGGCGCGCTGAATGCGCAGACCCGCGAGCGCATTGCCCTGGCGGTCGCCGAGATCAACGGCTGCGGCTATTGCCTCTCGGCACATGCCTACCTGGGCAAGCACCTGGCCAAGCTCGACGACGCCGAAATCGCGGCCAACCGCAGCGGTGCCTCCAATGATCCGAAGGCCGACGCCGCCGTGCGTTTTGCCGCCAAGGTCACCGAGCAGCCCGGCAAGGTCAGCGCCGAGGATTTGACCAGCGTACGCAACGCCGGCTACAGCGATGCCGAGATCATCGAGATCGTGCAGCACGTCGCGCTGAACACCTTCACGAATTACATCAACGAAGTGGCCAGGACCGAAATCGACTTTCCGGTCGTCGCCCTGCGCCAGGCTGCGTAAGCCATGCCGGTGAACCGCCGGTCGTGATCTGCACGACCGGCGATTCCCTCCATCGTTCGCGACCCCGAGGACCATCCATGGACCGTCCACCGCTGCCACCGTTCACCCTGGAAACCGCGCGGCAGAAAGTGCGCCTCGCCGAGGATGCCTGGAATTCGCGTGATCCGGCCCGCGTCGCACTGGCCTATACGATCGACAGCCGCTGGCGCAATCGCAGCGAATTCCTGGTCGGCCGCGAGGCGATCGAGGCGTTCCTGGCACGCAAGTGGCAAGCCGAGCTTGAGTATCGCTTGACCAAGGAGTTGTGGACGTTTGCCGGAAACCGTATCGCCGTCCGTTTCGCCTATGAATCCCTGGACGACGTTGGCCAATGGCGGCGCAGCCATGGCAACGAGAACTGGGAGTTCGACGCGCACGGCCTGATGCATACACGCATCGCCAGCATCAACGATCTGCCGATCACGGAAGGCGAGCGCAAATTCCGCTGGCCACTGGGCCGCCGTCCCGACGACACGCCTTCGCTCAGCGAGCTGGGCCTCTGAAAATCCCATGCACGAAAATACCTATAGCAGCGATATCGCTTTCACACCCGCAGTAAAGGACTTGCAAGCGCGAAAAGGCTCACGACGCGCCTACGCGCGCATGGAGGAAGCCGGATCCTGGGAGACGCAGGTCACCCCCGACCTCGCCGCGTTCATCGCCGAACAGCGCAGCGTCTTCCTCGCCACGGTCAATGCCGAGGGCCAACCCTACATCCAGCATCGCGGTGGCCCGCCGGGATTCGTGCGCGTGCTCGACGCACACACGCTGGGATTCGTCGACTTCGTCGGCAACCGGCAGTACATCAGCAGCGGCAACCTGCGCGAGAACCCGAAAGCCCATCTGTTCCTGATCGACTATCGACAGCGCAGGCGCGTGAAGATCTGGGGCGAGGCACGCTTGACCGAGGCCACGCCCGAACTTCTGTCACGACTGATGCCGGATGACTACAAGGCACGGCCGGAACAGGTGATGCTGTTCACGATCAAGGCCTGGGATGCCAACTGCCCGCAGCACATTCCGCTTCGCTTCGAAGCCGAGGATGTGCAGGCCACGCTGGAGAAGCGGGACCGCCGCATCGCCACCCTCGAGAACGAACTCGAACGCCTGCGCGCGGCATCAGCCTGATCGCATGAACGCGACGGCCAACGGCACCGTCCGCAATGACTGGCGATTGAAATGCGGCATGCGCAAAGCAGGCCTGTGGCGCCGAAATGGCGCGCCCGGAGGGATTCGAACCCCCGACCACTGCCTTCGGAGGGCAGTACTCTATCCAGCTGAGCTACGGGCGCGTTGCAGGCTTTTCGTTGGCGGAACTCGCAACCGGGAACGATCGCTCCGGCGGGCCGCGGCGGGATTATAACCCAGCTCCCGGCACAAGCCTTCGAAAGGCTGCGGTCCGCGATCGAGTCCGTGCCGGCGCGCAAGGCGCTCGCGGCCTTCATGGCGCCCTGCCGTGGCTCCCTGCCCGCCGGCGGCGGGCTTCGGCCTACTGGAAACGGCATTGTCGACCGGCCGGGGGGCTGAAATGTCGCGCCAGGGCAACCCCTGCAGCGAGGGCCATGCCCGTGATCCGCCGGGTAACAGTCGGTCCGATCGCAACGCGCTGCGCCGCACGCCTGCCCATATTCGCGATGTCCATCCCGCCGGCGAATCCGCGTTTCGTCTGACTGACGGCGATCCGCTCGCCATTCCAGCCATTCCCGACCGGAGATCATTCATGGGCTCGCCCCTTTTCACCCGCTGCGCTTTCCTCACCCTGGTGTCTCTGCTTGGCAGTGGCCCGCTCTGTGCGCAGGAGAAAAGCAACCTCGCCGGGGGCCCGACAGCGAGTTCACCTGACGGAACCATAGAGCCGCTATATCGGGTCACCGGTGCGCGCGCTTCGGCGACCCTCGCCACCGTTATCCACTGCAGCAACAACGACTCCGTGCCGGTTTCCGTGTATGTGACCTATTTCAATTCCAGCAACCAGTTTGCATGCGCCATCGACTATCAGGACATGCCGGTCGGGACGACAAACTCCTTCACCACGGCAGACACGGTCACGTTCGCCGAAGATCGCCTTTGCGGTTTGCCGGCGCCGAGCCTGGGCCAGGGCCGCGTCGAGATCGGCACCTTCCGCTCAATTCGAGAGTGATCTGTTCGGCACAGGTCGTCAGCATCAATGGCAATTCACCGACGACACTGTCCTCGCTCGACGTGTACCGGGCCAACTGAAGTGCCCTGCCTGACTCTCCCTCGACCGGGTTGCCTGCTGGCCAGCTTCGCATGGCTCGCGTGTGCAAGCGCTGCGCATGCAGGGGCCGGGAATCCTCCGCAAATACCATCGCCTGTGAAAGTGATCTGGAGTGCAGCCGGCGCACGCAGCGGCAACCTGCTGACCACCGCGGCGATCTGCTCGAACCATGGCAGCATTCCGGGGACGATCGGTGCACGCTTCTACGAGTACAACGGCACGCTGGTGTGCACGATCGCCTTTGGCGGCGTCCTGCCCGGCGAAACGCGCACCCTGGCCGTCGATCCGATCACCTCGATGAGCAATGGCCAGACCTGCAGCGGGGCACCCGTCCTTCACCAGGGCCGCATCGAACTCTATGCCAATACCAACGAGACCCTGAAATTCGATTGCACGGCCATGCTGATCGACATGGCCGGCAATCCGCCCCAGAGCATGACCCGGCTGACCTTGTATTCCGGTACTGGCGTGTTCCCCGGCGACATCATATTCGCGGATGGCATCGACCCCTAGGCCTGGATCGTCGCTGGCGAGGGACAGACACGTCGAAAACCGCGCCGCGGCGACGAGGGCAATCAATTCGAGGAGATCATCCATGCTGCCCAGGAACAAGCGTCTGACCCTGACCGGAGCGTTTCTGATCGCCCTGGCGATCGCGTTCTTCCTGTTCTTCCTGTCGGTCGCGTCGAAATCCAACGATCCCGTGAAGCTGCTCCGCACGGTCGGGACAGTTAGCGGCGTTCTTGCCGGGCTCGGCATCGCCCTGCTCGTGCTCGGCCGGCCCGGCAGGGGTGCCTGATCCGCCTGCCAGACAGCCGGCACATTCGCAACGACGGGAAACTTCTGGCCCATGTGAAGACATGGGTCCTTGCGGTATTTCTGCGGCAGGACGCCTCAATGGCCAGGCGCTTGCCGACCTGCATGCGATCTCCCCCGCCTCGACTACCCAAAGGACCCAACATGCCGGATACGCCATCGCCACGCAGCCGCTTCCCCCTGTTCGCCAGCCTTGCCATGCTCGCCTGCAGCGGGCTTGCAGGCGCCGCCGAACCACCGGTTCCCGCCGAAGTCTATGCGCCAATTGCCATGGAGCAGGGAACCTGGGACGCGGACATCACGTTCTATGAGAACGACAAGCCCGCGAGCAAGGGCAAAGGCGTGCAGGTCAATACCCTGCTGGTGAACGGACACTGGATCACCAACGATTTCCGCATTCCGGCGACCGACAAGTTCCCTGCCTACCAGGGCCATGGCGTCTGGGGCTATGACCCGGTCGCGAAGACCTATGTGGATACCTGGGTCGACACCAACGATCTTTCGGTGCGCACCGACTACGGCTACTGGCAACCAAAAGAGCAGATCATGACCTGGTCCTCGAAGCAGGACGATGGCAAGGGCCATTTCATCGACTACCGCATGATCGAGGAATTCAAGGGCGACACGCGGATCCTGACGTTCTACCAGCTCGGCATCGCCAAGCCGACGCCGCACACGCTGATCCAGATCGTCTTCACCCGTCGTGCCGACGCTGACGGCAAGGGCAAGTCCTAGGCTCCGCCGGCAAGCCTGGGCGGCGCCAGCCGCCTTCGATACTGTCGGACAGTTCGTTGGATCGGGGCGCCGCAGGACGCCGGCGAGACGGCTTCCGTCACTGTGGCGAGGAGCGCGCATTTCCCGCTCGCGGCGACGCCGATTGCACGCCAGGATGGGACGGTCCGGCTGAACCGATAGATGGCATACTCGGCGCCATGGAACAGGACTCGCAGTCGCCCTCAACCGATGGCCTTACCGGCTTGCTCAACCTCGGTCTTGCCGGCGATACCAGCGCCAACGACCGCGCTTTCCAGATGGTCTATGCGGAACTCCGCCGCAGCGCCCAACGGCAAATGCGCCGCGGGATCGATGCGTCGACACTGAGCCCGACCGGCCTCGTCAACGAGGTTTTCATCAAGCTCAACGATGGCATGCCGCGGGTCAATGATCGTGCGCATTTCTATTCACTGGCCGCGCGCGCGATGCGCCAGGTCCTGCTCGACCATCAACGCGACAAGCAGGCGCTCAAGCGCGGCGGGAAGACTCCGCATATCGAACTGATTGGCGAACCCCTGGCTGGCGAAGGCGAGGATATCGACTACTTCGCACTCGAGCAGGCCCTGGAATCGCTGCGCGGCGTGGATCCGAGAGCGGCGCAGGTCGTCGAATGGCATTTCTTCTCGGGACTCAATTTTCTCGAGATTGCGGAACTGCTCGGCGTCAGCGACAAGACGGCGCGCAGGGACTGGGAGAGCGCACGTGCCTACCTGCTCATGCAGTTGTCGGCGCAGTGATCCAGGCGTTGTCTTGTCCTGGCTTCCGGGCCAGATGCCTACCCGGCATTCCATCCTTCAGCGCTTGCACCGCCTGCCTCGAAGCGCGGTAAAGCATCACGATCCTGCTTGTCGCCCTCACGCCTCCGCCACGATGCGTGCGTGGATTTTCGGTGACCGCTTCCAGGTTCGGTCAATCGGGCAGGCAGATCCACGCTTTTCCGCGCAGCGTCGGCCCCCGAGCGCAGTGAACTCTGCCGAATGTCCAGGCGAGGAGCCTATCCGCGTTTTTGCCTGAAGGGGTGCGTCGAGACGGATGCGCCCGGAGGATCAGGAAATGAGACCAACGCCGAGACGCACCGTCCGAGTGCAGGGGACATCCGCATCGTCGCAGCTCCATCATGCCCAACCGGGAGTCTTCCGTGACCGATAACGAGCGCGTGCGCATCAGGAATGTCGAACTCCTGTCCAACAGTTGGCATATCCTGAAGAAGACGACATTCGACTACCTGCGCAGTGACGGCAGCTGGCAGACGCAAATCCGGGAAACCTACGACCGCGGCAACGGCGCCGTCATCCTGCTTTTCAATCGAGCGAAGCGCTCGGTGGTCCTGACCCGCCAGTTCCGCTATCCCGCCTTCGTCAATGGCCTTGCGGATGGCATGTTGATCGAAGCATGCGCCGGACTTCTGGAGAAGGATGACGCGGAGACCTGCATCAGGAAGGAGGCGGAAGAGGAGACGGGCTTCCGCGTGCAGTCGGTGCGCAAGGTGTTCGAGGCCTACATGAGCCCAGGCTCGGTAACCGAGCGCCTCTTCTTCTTTGTCGCCGAGTATTCATCAGCGGCCAGGGTATCCAACGGTGGCGGGGACCTGAGCGAAGGAGAAGACATCGAGGTACTGGAAATCCTTCTGGACGATGCACTCAAGATGATCGAGACGGGTGAGATCGCCGACGGCAAGACGATCATGTTGCTTCAGCATGCGAAGCTGGTGCGCCTCCTGGACTGAGTCCGTCGCCGGCCCGCTTGTCGTCATCACGAACCGCACGGGACTATTGGGACTGAAGCGCGGATTCAGTGGTCTGCTCGAAAAGATCGTCGTACCTGCCGGTCGCGAGCACCGCGTCAAACGCCTCTGCGATACGACGTACCAGCGTCCCGTCGCTTTCACCCGCGAGGAACAGTACGACCTGGTGGTAGGAAGTATCGGCGAACACGTTTACTTCGAGGCCGTCGATCGTGGTCGTGTAGTGGTTTCCGGAATCACTCCTGATGGTGCGTTGTGCACCGAAGTCCGAGTGCAGGAATTCGACAAGCAGGTCACGCACGCCGGCTCCTGCAGGTTTCAACTGATAGACGATGCTTCCACTGCTCTCGGTGTGCAACACACCCCGGTAAGGCAGGGGATCGACCTCCGCACGCACCACCAGGCGGTCATGTCCGTCGTCGGCACGCACCCACTGGTAGTAGTGCTCCAGCCATTTGCCGTCGACCGCATCACTGCCCGCGAAACGCGTCGCGGCCCGGTCGATGACCAGCAGCCGGGAGCTATTCGTATCCACATCAAAATCCTGCAGCACCGCGGTACCGCTCGGTGTCCACGCTTCGCCCACGCGCACGATGCTGCGACCGTCGGGCGAAGCACCCAGCGGCGGAATGCGGTCGGGCGCGCTGAAACCTGTCGAGAAGGCAGCCACATCGATATGGCGCACGACACGTCCATCTGCATCAAGGAGGGCGTCGCGGAAAAGGTAGGTGCCTGGCCGCATGAAGGTCTCCCGGTCGATTCGACCGTCAATCAGTCGAACCGCCTTGGCCGCCTTGCGCCATGCCTCGTCGGTGGTGAGCGGAGAAGCGACCAGAACATAGTCGCAGCTGGCCACGACGGTGATAGTTGCGC
>DAIMYT010000030.1:0-30477 GCA_036734345.1 Dokdonella sp.
ACTTCAACGACAGCCAGCGCCAGGCGACCAAGGACGCAGGCCGCATCGCCGGCCTCGAAGTCAAGCGCATCATCAACGAGCCGACGGCGGCCGCACTCGCCTACGGCCTGGACAAGAAGGGCGGCGATCGCAAGATTGCGGTTTACGACCTGGGTGGCGGCACCTTCGACATCTCGATCATCGAGATTGCCGAAATCGATGGTGAAAAGCAGTTCGAGGTACTGGCCACCAATGGCGATACCTTCCTCGGTGGCGAGGATTTCGACAAGCGCATCATCGACTACATCATCGACGAGTTCGAAAAGCAGCACGGCGTGGACCTGCGCAAGAATCCGATCCAGCTGCAGCGCGTGCGCTCGGCGGCGGAACGCGCCAAGATCGAACTCAGCTCGCGCCAGCAGACCGACATCAACGAGCCCTTCATTACCCAGGTCAACAACGAAGGCGTGCATCTGGAAATGCGCCTGACCCGGTCCAAGCTCGAATCGCTGGTCGAAGACCTGATCAAGCGCACGATCGAACCTTGCCGCACGGCCATTTCCGACGCCGGGATCAAGGTTTCAGACATCGCCGAGGTCATCCTCGTCGGTGGCCAGACGCGCATGCCCAAGGTGCAGGACGCGGTCAAGGACTTCTTCGGCAAGGAGCCGCGCAAGGACGTCAACCCGGACGAGGCTGTCGCCATCGGCGCGGCGGTGCAGGGTGGCGTGCTGTCGGGCACGGTCAAGGACGTGTTGCTGCTCGACGTGACTCCGCTGTCACTCGGCATCGAGACGCTGGGTGGCGTGTTCACCAAGCTGATCGAGAAGAACACGACCATCCCGACCAAGGCCAGCCAGGTGTTTTCGACGGCCGAGGATAACCAGAGCGCGGTCACCGTCCACGTGCTGCAGGGCGAGCGTGACCAGGCCCGCTTCAACAAGTCGCTGGCCAAGTTCGACCTGGCCGGCATCGAAGCCGCGCCGCGCGGCATGCCGCAGGTCGAGGTCACCTTCGACATCGACGCCAACGGCATCCTGCACGTCTCGGCCAAGGACAAGAAGACCGGCAAGGAACAGCGCATCGAGATCAAGGCCGGTTCGGGCCTGTCCGATGACGAGATCCAGCGCATGGTCAACGACGCCGAGGTCAATCGCGAGGAAGACAAGCGCTTCCAGGAGCTGGTGACGACGCGCAACAAGGCCGACCAGCTGATTCACGCGACGCGCAGCGCGCTCAAGGAGCACGGCGGCAAGATGCCGGGCGAGCAGTTGGGCGGCATCGAGGAAGCGCTGTCGGATCTCGACAAGGCCATGAAGGGCGACGACAAGGCACAGATCGAGGCGAAGATCGCCCGCGTCGAGGAAGTCGCGCAGTCCCTGCATGCGGCGGCAGCTGCAGGTGCCCAGCCGGGCGCCGACGGCGGTGCGCAGGCCGGGCCGGCGCAGCCGGAGGACGTGGTCGACGCCGAGTTCACCGAAGTGAAGGACGACGACAAGAAGTAAGGCCGTCGTGACTGGGCGGAATGGCGGCGGCCTGGACCAGGTGCGCCGCCATTTCGCCTTTCGTTTTTTATCACTTCGCCCGGATTCTCCGTTACCGAAATGACCAGCAAACGTTGCTACTACGAAGTCCTCGGCATCCAGCGCACTGCCACCGAGGATGACCTCAAGAAGGCGTTCCGACGCCTGGCCATGAAGTGCCATCCGGACAGATGCCCGGATGATCCGCAGGCCCAGGAGAAATTCAAGGAAGCCAAGGAAGCCTACGAGGTGCTCGGTGACGGCCACAAGCGCGCGGCTTACGACCAGTACGGCCACGCTGCGTTCGAGAACGGCATGGGTGGTCGCGGCAACGGCGGCTTCCATGGCGACGTCGGCGACATCTTCGGCGACATCTTCAGCGATATCTTCGGCATGGGCGGTGGCGGACGCGGCAGGCCGCGACGCGGCTCCGACCTGCGTTATCTGATCGAGCTGGATCTCGAGGAGGCCGTTTTCGGCATCGAGAAGCAGATTGAAGTGCCGACCCTGGTCGCCTGTTCGGATTGCGCCGGCAGCGGTTCCGAGGATGGCAAGACCTCGACCTGCGAGACCTGCCGCGGACACGGTCGGGTGCGCATGCAGAACGGGATTTTTTCCGTCCAGCAGACCTGCCCGCATTGCGCGGGAAGCGGCAAGACCGTCTCCAGCCCCTGTCGCACCTGCCATGGCGAAGGCCGCGTGAACGACGAGCGCACGCTCGACGTCAAGATTCCTGCCGGCGTCGACAACGGCGATCGCATCCGCCTGACCGGACAGGGCGAAGCAGGCCCCGCCGGCACCGTGCCCGGCGACCTCTACGTCGAAGTGCGCGTCCGCGAGCATGCGATCTTCACGCGCGAGGGCGACGACCTGTATTGCGAGGTTCCGATCCGCTTCGCCCAGGCGACCCTTGGCGCCGAGCTCGCCGTGCCGACCCTGGGAGGCGAGGCGACGGTTTCCATTCCTGCCGAAACACAGACCGGCAAGCTGTTCCGTCTGCGTGGCAAGGGCGTGAAATCGGTCCGTAGCGGACGCACGGGCGACCTGCTGTGCCGCGTCGTGCTGGAGACCCCGGTCAAGCTGACCGCACGCCAGCGCGAGCTGCTCGAGGAATTCGAGGCCACTTTCGATGGCGACAAGGCGCAGACCCATTCGCCGCGGAACCGAAGCTGGCTGGATGGCGTCAAGCAGTTCTGGGACCGCGTCACCTCCTGAATCCGATGGCGTGATGCCCCGACTCCGGTTTACCCTGCCGCGGACGCGAATTTCCGGCGCAGGGTTCAGGCATGAGTGATCCGATCCGATTGGTCGTATTTGGTGCGGCCGGCCGCATGGGCCAGGCCGTGCTCGGAATCGCCGCGCATTCCACAGACCTGGATATTGCCGCAGCCGTAGTGCGGCCCGGCCCAGAGGTGGGTTCACGCAACGATCGACTGCGGAAATCCGAATACCTGTCGGCCTTGCCGACGGACCTGGTAGCCGACGCGGTGATCGATTTCTCCGGTGCAGGCGGCTTCGATGCAGCCCTGGAAGCGGCACTCGCCAACAGGTGGGCGCTGGTCAGCGGATCAACCGGCCTCAGCGAAGCGCAAAAGGATGCAGCGACGCGGGCTGCGCAAGTCATTCCCGTGCTGTGTGCCGCCAACTTCAGTCTTGGCGTCGCGGTCCTCGCGCACCTGGTCGGGCAGGCCGCCCGGTTGCTGCCCGACTGGGACTGCGAAATCGTCGAGGCGCACCACCGGCACAAGCGCGATGCTCCCTCGGGAACCGCATTGATGCTCGGCGAGCGCGCAAGCGCCGCACGCGGTGGCGAGCACGCTTTCGCCGGACCGGATCGCAGCGGCGCGCGCCCGGCCGGCAGCATCGGTTACGCCGTTGTCCGCGGTGGCGACATCGTCGGTGAGCACGAAGTGCGCATGATCGGCAACGGCGAACGCATCGAACTCGTCCACCGGGCCCATGACCGCGACATTTTCGCCCGCGGCGCAGTGGCCGCGGCGCGCTGGCTCGTGTCGCGGGATCCGGGCTACTACGAACTGGCGGACGTGCTCGGCCTCGGCGAATGAGCCGTACGTTTCAAGAGTCGGCACGCCACGCGCCGCGACGAACGCGGCGGCCAGGCTAGTTGCTGCGAAGGTTCGGATTGAACGGCGGCGGATGCCGCCCCAATCCGCGGCCGGCGTTGCGCAACGGCACGGCCTGGCGATCGGCGGCAATGCGGGTTGCCAATACGGAGTCCGGGGCATCTGTCCCGGGCTGGCTTTCGATGCCGGCAATGCTCAGCGTGCCGCTGCCGGCCGGATCGAGCCAGTCGCGCAGACGCGTGGCCGCGGAGGCGCCATCCCAGCCGGCCGAGAGCTTGCCGTAACAGTCGAAGCCATTGTCCGGAACGCTGCCGGCGCAAGCGGCCGATCCACCCGAAAGAACGCCAATCAGGCGCTTCCCGCGACCTCCGGCATCACCGGCCGGGATCCACAGCCCGGATCCGGAAGAGCCTCCTTCGGTGGTGCCCTGGTCGTAGGGGCCTGCATACCAGTGCGTGTTGGTACTGCCGCCGCCGGTGTCGATGCAGTTGTTGGTCGTGCGCGGTGCGATCGGGGCGTTGTTGACCTTGGCCACGTCGCCGCGCGGATGATGCAGGCCGATGCTGCCCGATGGCGCGATATTGGTGGCGTCCCAGCCCGCGTAATACAGGTTCCACGCCGGATCGGGGTCCTGGTTCAGTTCGACCAGGGTGAAATCCGCGTCGGCGCGCGTTGCGCGCAGCGTCGTGCCGGTCTGGTTCTGCGCAAACGAAATCCCGGTGTTGGTCGCGCAGCTGGTCGACTGGTAGTTCCAGTACAGGCGCATGCTGGCCGCCTCGCTGGGCGTTGATAGGCAATGGGCCGCGGTCAGGACGAGGTTCCTGCGATCGCCGGGGACATCGTTCATCAGGGTTGCCGTGCAGATGTAGGTGCCACCGCCGTCCGCCCGGAACTCGTAGTAGGCCAGGGCCCGGGCTTCGGCCGCATAGGGCTGGCCCAGAGGACAGACGACGTTGATGTTGCACGCGCCCGACGCGCCCGGATTGCCGATGCGCCCCGCCTCCTTGAACAGGTCACGGAAGCCGGCTCCGACCGAGGTCAGTTCGAGTTGGCCTTCGTCGATGCGCGTTCCCGCCGGCAGGCGCAGCTCGATGGTCGCCGTATCGCCCGGCACCATGGGGATCCAGAGCGGACCTGCATCATCGGCCGTGTACGGCCCTTCGTAATAGTCGTTCGCGCCGATGACCCAGAGCTTTGCGCCCGGCGCCAGCGCGTAGCGCTCGAAGCCGAGATGCAGGTCGGTGGCGCCAGCGACGCGCACGCGCAATCGCCAGACCAGGGAACCTTCCGCGGTGAGCTGCCAGCGTCCTTCGTTCCGCGGGCCGAGGTCGACCGCCCTGTCCTCGGCTATGGCCAGGCGCTTTTCGTGCACCTCGCCGGTGCCGCGCAGCAGCGCGTCGCTGGCGTCGCGCAACTTTTCCGCATCGATGGACGGCAGCAGGATTTCCGGGGCGGGCGCACCCAGCTTGGCCAGGGTTCCCAGGCTGTAGGGAGCCTCGCCATGACGCGCGAATGCCGGATTGGCCACAGCCAGCAACAGCATCCCGACAATGGCCATTTTCATTTTATGCATGCGTGGGTCCTGCCTAGTCCAGATGAGACGCATTGTCGCCGCGGCCTGCGCCGATTCTACGATCGATGGCGCCAAAAAGTTTCTTGAACAATCGCGAGAGCTTGCCGCGTTTCGTCTTGCGCAGCTTCTCCTCCTCGCTGGTCAGCCAGGCAACCTGGATGACGCGACGCTCGCCCTCATAGGGCAGGTGGCCATGGAATGAGTTTTCGGCGCGCCGGAAAACCACCAGGTTCCCGTAGATCGGCCTGACTTCTTCGCCCACCTGATCCTCGATGCTGTCCGCGCGGCGCAGGAAGCGCAGGCAACCGGCGCTCGTTTCCGGCCAGGATTCGTTGAGGTAGAGCAGGGCGGTGGCCACCTTGGAGCGGCTGTCGGTATGGATCGTGCCGTGGCGCCGGTTCAGTGACCGGCACACCGTCACCAGGGTGGGCAGCTGGCCGAGCCCGTCGATACCGAGGTGGCGACCGATCCGGTCAGCCATGTCCGCTGCGGTCAATTCATCAATCAGGGCATTGATCGAGGGCCCGCAATCCTCGCGCTCGTGGGGAAAGAACCCGGCACTGGGGTAGCGCGGGAAATCCGCGTCGAGCTCGGCACGCGCCGCGTCGGGCAGTTGCCCATGCGCGATCAGGAACGCGAACGGCTGGTCACGCACCAAAGTGTCGGCACGATCGAGTGCTTGGGGGTCCAGCAATTTCAAGATCAGTCGATCCGTGAGGGTCCGAATGTCAGGATTCTAGCCGGGATCGCCGGCCGGAATACCTGAATGGATGCGCATGCGCGTGCAGGCATCGGCGCCTGGACCGTCCCGCGCGGCCGGCACGGCCGCGTGCGTGCCCGGATGCCCGGTTGCGGCGCTGCTCGCGATCGCGCGGCGCGGACCTGAACGCACAGGCCCGATTCGCATCCAATCCGGCGGTGGACACGGAGCCGGCCGATGCCTATCATTCCTCCTCGCCTCGACCCCACACTTCCTGCCCAAACCACGGACTGGCCAACCCAGCCCGCGGGTTTCGTCGCACCCACGCCTGAAAGGGACCGGGTTGCGAGGGCCATCACCCAGGCGAAAGCATGTCCCATCCAGCCATCCTTGCCCTCGCCGACGGTAGTCTGTTCCACGGCCGTTCCATCGGCGCCGATGGCAGCACGACCGGCGAGGTCGTATTCAACACCGCGATGTCGGGGTATCAGGAAATCCTGACCGATCCCTCGTATGCCCGGCAGATCGTCACCCTGACCTGTCCGCACATCGGCAACACCGGCTGCAATGCGGTCGACGCCGAATCCGATCGCGTCCAGGCTGCCGGCCTGGTCATCAGCGCCCTGCCGATCCTGGCCAGCAACTGGCGCAACGAGGAATCGCTCGGCGATTACCTGCGCCGGCAGGGCATCGTCGCGATTGCCGACATCGACACGCGCCGGCTGACCCGCATCCTGCGCCAGAGCGGAGCCCAGGGCGGTTGCATCGTCTCCGGCGAGAATCCGGCTGCCGATTCCGCGCTTGTCCAGGCGCGCGCGTTTCCGGGTCTGGCAGGCATGGACCTGGCCAAGGTCGTCAGCACCACCGATTCCTATCAATGGGAAGAAGGCACCTACGATCTCGATCGAGGCGCTTTCATGCAGGTACCCTCGCGCATGCATGTGGTCGCCTATGATTTCGGAGTAAAGCGCAACATCCTGCGCATGCTGGCTGATCGTGGTTGTCGCATCAGCGTGGTTGCCGCGCAGACGCCGGCCAGCAAGGTGCTGGCCATGGATCCGGACGGCGTCTTCCTCTCCAACGGCCCCGGCGATCCGGAGCCCTGCAGCTATGCCATCGAGGCGATCCGCGAGTTCATCGCCCGGCGCGTGCCGACCTTCGGCATCTGCCTCGGACACCAGCTGCTTGGCCTCGCCGTCGGTGCGCGCACGATGAAGATGAAGTTCGGCCACCATGGCGCGAACCACCCGGTCATCGACCTGGACAGCGGGCGCGTCATGATCTCCAGCCAGAACCACGGCTTCGCGGTGGACGAGTCATCGTTGCCTGCCGGCGTGCGGGCGACGCACCGATCGCTGTTCGACGGATCGTTGCAGGGCATCGAACTGCTCGATGCACCGGCATTCGGTTTCCAGGGCCATCCGGAAGCGAGTCCGGGTCCCAGGGATGTCGCTCCGTTGTTTGATCGTTTCATTCGACTTATGGAGGCACGCGCAACCAGCGTGGCATAGACCAATGACAATTCCCCGCATGTTCGTCCGTTCAGCACTATTCGCACTGGCGGCGTTGGCCACTTCTTTCGCGCTGGCCGCTTCGCCGGCCCGGGCCGGCAAGGCTTCAGCGGCGCCGAAGGCCCAGTCCAGCCTGCGCGAAATCGAGTACACCGACCTGGAAAGCAAGGTCGGCGAAAAAATCGTGGTCAGCACGGCTAACAACACGACGCGCAGCGGCGTCCTCGTCCGCTATACAAACGTCACCCTCACCTTGCAGATGGGGCCGGAGAACGGCTCGATCGAACTGGCCATCCCGCGCAGCGGGATTCGCAAGGTGATGATCGAGATCGGCCCGGCCGATCCGCTGTTCCTCAACGAGAAATCCCCGCACGAAGGCGAGTCTGGTGCCAAAAAGAACTGATCTCCGCACGATCCTCGTCATTGGTGCCGGGCCCATCGTCATCGGCCAGGCCTGCGAATTCGACTATTCCGGGGCGCAAGCGTGCAAGGCGCTCAAGGACGAAGGCTACCGCGTCGTCCTGATCAACTCGAATCCGGCGACGATCATGACCGACCCGGAAACGGCCGACGTCGTGTACATCGAGCCGATCAATGCGCGCATGGTCGAAAAGATCATCGCCAAGGAAAAGCCCGACGCGCTGCTGCCGACGATGGGTGGCCAGACTGCGCTCAATTGCGCGCTCGACCTGGCCGACCGTGGCGTACTCGACAAGTACGGCGTCGAGATGATCGGAGCTTCGCGCGAAGCAATCCGCATGGCCGAGGACCGCGAGCTGTTCCGCGTGGCGATGGCGGAGATCGGGCTCGAATGCCCGAAGGCCGAAGTCGTGCGCACGTTCGAGCAGGCCATCCAGGCGCAGTTGAACGTCGGCTATCCGACCATCATCCGGCCCAGCTTCACGCTGGGCGGCTCGGGTGGCGGCATCGCCTACAACCACGAGGAGTTTGAGGAGATCGTCAAGCGCGGGCTCGAACTTTCCCCCGTGCATGAAGTGCTCATCGAGGAATCGGTGCTGGGCTGGAAGGAGTTCGAGATGGAGGTGGTCCGCGATACCGCGGACAACTGCATCATCGTCTGTTCGATCGAGAACTTCGATCCGATGGGCGTGCATACCGGCGACTCGATCACGGTGGCGCCTGCGCAGACCCTGACCGACAAGGAATACCAGCGCCTGCGTGACGCCTCGATCGCGGTGCTGCGCAAGATCGGCGTGGACACCGGCGGATCCAACGTGCAATTCGGTGTCAACGCGGAGGATGGTCGCGTCGTCGTGATCGAGATGAACCCGCGCGTCTCGCGCTCGTCGGCCCTGGCTTCCAAGGCCACCGGCTTCCCGATCGCCAAGGTCGCTGCCAAGCTGGCGGTCGGCTATACGCTGGACGAACTGCGCAATGAAATCACCGGCGGGCTGACGCCCGCCTCGTTCGAGCCGGCCATCGACTATGTCGTGACCAAGATCCCGCGTTTTGCCTTCGAGAAGTTCCCGGCCGCCGATTCCCGGCTGACCACGCAGATGAAATCGGTCGGCGAAGTCATGGCGATCGGCCGCACGTTCCAGGAATCGCTGCAAAAGGCATTGCGTGGGCTGGAGACGGGCAAGAACGGCTTCAGCCCGCTCGAGCTCGACACCGCCAGCGAAGCCGGCATGACCACGCTCAAGCGCGAGCTGCGCGAGCCGGGGCCGGAGCGCATCCTGCATATCGGCGAAGCGTTCCGCGCCGGGCTTTCCCTGCGCGAGGTCTTCGACCTGACCCGCGTCGATCCGTGGTTCCTAGCCCAGATCGAGGAATTGATCCAGATCGAGAATGAAGTCGGCAAGCAGGGCCTGGGCGCGATCGACGCGACGCGCATGCGCGCGCTGAAGCGCAAGGGCTTCTCCGATTCGCGTCTGGCCGAGTTGCTTGAGACCGACGAGAACGCCGTGCGCCACCTGCGCCGCGCATTCAACGTGCGTCCGGTCTACAAGCGGGTCGATTCCTGCGCGGCGGAGTTCGCGACCACGACGGCGTATCTGTATTCGACCTATGAAGAGGAATGCGAGGCCGAACCGACCTCGCGCGACAAGATCATGGTGCTCGGCGGCGGACCGAACCGGATCGGGCAGGGCATCGAGTTCGACTACTGCTGCGTGCATGCCGCGCTGGCGCTGCGCGAGGATGGTTACGAAACCATCATGGTCAACTGCAATCCGGAAACCGTCTCCACCGACTACGACACTTCGGATCGCCTGTACTTCGAGCCGGTTACGCTCGAGGACGTGCTCGAAATCATCGACAAGGAAAAGCCCCAGGGCATCATCGTCCAGTATGGAGGACAGACCCCGCTGAAACTGGCGCGCGCACTCGAGGCGGCCGGAGCGCCGATCATCGGCACCTCGCCCGATTCGATCGACCTGGCCGAGGATCGCGAGCGCTTCCAGAAGATGATCACCCGGCTCGGCCTGGCGCAGCCGCCGAACCGCACCGCGCGAAATGCCGACGAGGCCCTCGCCCTGGCGCGCGAAATCGGCTATCCGCTGGTCGTGCGACCGAGTTATGTGCTGGGCGGGCGTGCCATGGAAGTCGTGCACGACGACGACGACCTGTCGCGCTACATTCGTGATGCCGTGCGCGTGTCGAACGAGTCGCCCGTGCTGCTCGATCGCTTTCTCGATCATGCCACCGAGATCGATGTCGACCTGATCGCGGATGCCGATGGCAACGTCCTGATCGGCGGCGTCATGGAGCATATCGAGGAGGCCGGCGTGCATTCCGGCGATTCCTCCTGCTCGCTGCCACCGTATTCGCTGAGCCCGGCATTGCAGGAGAAGCTGCGCGTCCAGGTCAGCCAGATGGCCAGGGAGCTCAAGGTGGTCGGCCTGATGAACACGCAGTTCGCGATCCAGGGCGATTCCATTTTCGTGCTCGAAGTGAATCCCCGTGCATCGCGAACGGTTCCGTTCGTTTCCAAGGCAACCGGCGTGCCGCTGGCCAAGATCGCGGCCCGCTGCATGGTCGGTCGCAGCCTGGTCGAGCAGGGCATGACGACCGAGCTGGTCCCCGACTATTTCTCGGTCAAGGAAGCGATCTTTCCGTTCCTCAAGTTCCAGAACGTGGATCCGATCCTCGGTCCGGAGATGCGCTCAACCGGCGAAGTCATGGGCGTCGGACGCACCTTTGGCGAGGCCTTCGCTCGCGCCCATGAAGCGGCTGGCATCGAGCCGCCGACGGTCGGCAAGGCATTCCTTTCGGTTCGCGAATCGGACAAGGCGCGTCTGGTGCCGATCGCGGAAGACCTCCTGCGGCGCGGTTATGGGCTGGTCGCGACCAGCGGCACCTGTGCCTTCCTCAGCGAGCGCGGCATCGTGTGCGAGCGCATCAACAAGGTCATAGAAGGGCGTCCGCATATCGTCGACCTGATCAAGAACCGCGAAATCGTGTTTATCGTCAACACGACCGAAGGCAAGCAGGCGATTGCCGACTCCTTCTCCATCCGTCGACAGGCCTTGCAGCAACGCGTGACCTATTCGACTACCATTTCCGGAGCGCGGGCGCTGCTCCATTCACTGGATTTCCGTTCCAGCGACAACGTGAACAGCCTGCAGGAACTGCACAGGGAATTGATTGCATGAATCGAGCTCCAATGACACAAAAGGGCGCCGAGCGGCTGCGTGCCGAACTTGAGCGCCTCAAGTCCGTCGACCGGCCGCGCATCATCCACGCGATCGCCGAAGCGCGTGCGCACGGCGATCTCAAGGAGAACGCCGAGTACCACGCGGCGCGCGAAATGCAGGGTTTCACCGAAGGCCGCATCAAGGAACTGGAAGCTGCGCTGAGCTATGCCGATGTCATCGACATTTCCAGGCTCAATGCCGGCACCAAGGTCGTTTTCGGCGCGACAGTCGACCTCGCCGACGAGGACAGCGGCGAAGAGGTGACCTACCAGATCGTCGGTGACCTCGAAGCCGACATCAAGCAGAAGCTGATTTCGGTTTCCTCGCCATTCGCGCGCGCCCTGATCGGCAAGAGCGAAGGCGACAGCTTCGAATTCCAGGCGCCCAACGGCACGCGCAACTACGAAATCACCGGCGTGCGTTACGTCGACTGATTGCCCGTTGTCTGCGCAAGTTGCGAGCCAGCCTCGGTTGTGCCCGCGTGCCATTCGGCCGCCTGCACGCAACACGGGAATTGCTCCTCAATGATCACGGCAATCCTGCTGCTACCCGAGTGGAAACGCTGTGCGGCTTCGCCCGGTGTTGCCGAAGGCGTCCTCGCGGGCTGGTGCGCGCGTGGCGACCACCTGCCTGCGGTCGAGCCCGGGGATGCAATGCTCCGCGGCCTGCTCGACTGGCCGGGCAATGCCATGCCGGTCGCTGCGCTCAGCCGGCAATTCGATGCCGGCGATGCTGCAGGCTTCGCCTGGCTGCGCGCCGATCCTGCCCACATCCGCGCCGACATGTCGACGGCCCGCATGCTTGCCTGCGGCGAGCTGGGCCTGTCGCCCGCCGAATGCGCCAGCATCGAGGCCGGCCTCAAACCGCTTTTCGGTGACGCCGGATTCGAGTTCGAGGCGTGTCGGACGGATCGCTGGTATGTGCGTGCGCCGAGCGCAAGCGATCTGCCGTCGGCGGCGTCGCCGGACGAGGTGATCGGCGACGACCTCAAGTTGCATTTTCCGACCGGGCCTGCCGGCAGGCGCTGGCGCCGGTTGTCCAACGAGGCGCAGATCATCCTGCACAACCATCCGGTCAACGCGGCGCGTGCCCGGAGGGGGGCAGTCGGCGTCAACAGCCTGTGGTTCTGGGGTGCCGGCTTGCTGCCGGATTTCGTTCGTGCAGGCGTCTGCGGCGTGCTCAGTCCACGCGCCGAAATCCGCGCCCTGGCCGCGCTGGCGGGCGTGTCCTCCGGGCCTCTCGAGCCGGCGACCTTCGAAGCCGCGCTCGCTTCGCCCGCTGCCGAGTCGCCGCTGCTGGTAGACCTCGTGGACCAGCGTGCGCAGGCGCTCGAAGCGGGTTGGCTGCAGCCCCTGCAGGCGGCATTGCGCCAGCGCAGGGTCGGCCGGATCGAACTGCGTTTCGCATCCGGGGAGCGACTGCGCGTGAAGGATTCGCATCGCCTGCGCTTCTGGCGGCGATTGCGCGGACTGCGCTCGTGACTGAAATCGAAGTTCGCCGGCGCACCGTGGAATCCTGCGCCATCGACTGGCCGGCTGGAATCCACCCGGTGCTGCAACGCGTGCTGGTGGCGCGCGGCATTCGCAGTGCCGGCGAAGTCGAACATCGGCTCGGCAACATGGCGGCGCCTTCGGCACTTGGCGGCGTCGATGCCGCCTGCACCTTGCTGGCAGACGCGATTGCGCGGGGTCGCCACATCGTCGTGGTCGGCGATTTCGACTGCGACGGGGCCACCGGTACGGCGGTCGCGGTACGCGGCCTGCGCATGCTCGGCGCCGGCAACGTCGGTTTCCGCGTGCCCAACCGCGCCGTGCACGGCTACGGGCTGACCACGGCACTGGTTGCAACGCTGGTCGATCCCGCGCCCGACCTCATCGTAACCGTCGACAACGGCATCGCCAGCCTGGCCGGCGTCGCGGCAGCGCGGCGGCGCGGCATCGACGTGCTCGTCACCGACCACCATCTGCCCGGTCCCCGCTTGCCCGAGGCCAATGCAATCGTCAACCCGAACCTCGATGGCGACGCTTTCCCGAGCAAGGCCCTGGCCGGCGTGGGCGTCATGTTCTGCCTGCTCGTTGCCTTGCGCGCGCATCTGCGCACCAAGGGCTGGTTCGTCAAGCGCGGCTGCAGCGAGCCGGATCTCGGTGAACTGCTGGACTTGGTGGCGCTCGGCACGGTCGCCGACCTCGTGCCGCTGGATTTCAACAACCGCGTTCTGGTCGAGGCTGGCATCCGGCGCATCCGCGAGCAACGTGCCTGCGCGGGCGTGCAGGCCATCCTGCGGGTTTCCGGGCGCGATCCGGCAGCGGTGGTTTCGAGTGACCTCGGCTATGCCGTGGCCCCGCGCATTAACGCGGCGGGGCGGCTGGAGGACATGGGCGTCGGCATCGAGTGCCTGCTCACCGATGATGCCGGGCGCGCCCGCGACCTGGCCGGACAGTTGTCCGCCATCAATGCCGAGCGCCGCGAATTGCAATCGCAGATGACCGACCAGGCCGAAGCCGCGGTGGCGCGCTGGATCGCCGCGCATGGCCAGTCGGCCCTGCCGATGGGCCTGACCCTGTTCGAGGAGGAATGGCATCCTGGCGTCGTCGGCCTGGTGGCATCCAGGCTCAAGGACCAGTTGCACCGCCCGGTCGTGGCCTGCGCGCCTGCGGGGGATGACAGCGGCGAACTGCGTGCCTCGGCGCGTTCCATTCGTGGCGTGCACATCCGCGACATCCTCGCCGAGGTGGACGCACGCCATCCCGGCATGATCCTGCGCTTTGGCGGACACGCCATGGCGGCCGGCATGACGCTTGGTCGTTCGGCAATCGCCGGATTCTCCAGCGCGTTCGACGAGGTGGTGCGTGCGCGTGCATCGGCGGACCTGTTCGAGCCGATCGTGCAAACAGACGGCCCGCTCGAGCCTGCCGACTTCACGCTTTCGCTCGCCCGCGAACTGCGCTATGCCATGCCATGGGGGCAGGGCTTCGCCGAGCCGCTGTTCGACAATCACTTCACGCTTGCGTCGTGGCGCATCGTCGGCGCGAACCACTGGCGCCTGCAGTTGCAGGTCGATGGCCTCGAGCGACCGCTGGAAGCGATGTACTTCAATGCGGCGGCAGGCGCCAGGCCGCCATCCCGCCTGCGCGGCGTCTATCAGCTCGACGTCAACGAATGGAACGGGCGCGAATCCCTGCGCCTCATCCTTCGCCACATCGCGCCGGCCTGAGTCAGATGCCAATGCTTGCGCGCAACGACGGCCGGCATTTTCGCGTGTCCTTGCGCGCGCCGTAGAATGGCGGCATGAATTCATCAGCAACCCCCGCACGGCAGGCCAGGGCGTCGCGTCGATCCATGCTCGAGGCCGCGGCCTGGCTGCTTTTCGTTGTCGGCAATACCATCGCCAACACGGTCGTGGCCCTGATCGAGCTGCGCCGCGACAATCCGGCGTTCCCGGCCTGGCGGCCGGCCGTATGGGAATCCAGCAGCGCGCTGCTCCTGCTCGGGTTGTTGCCCCTGGTGATCTGGTTCACGCGGGCCATGCCCTTGCAGTGGAACAACCTGCCGCGGCGCCTGCCGGTCTACCTGATCGCCAGCGTCGTCTTCTCGCTGATCCATGTCGGCGGAATGGTCGGTCTGCGCCACCTGGCCTATTCGTGGATGGGCACCCATTACGACTTCGGATCGTGGCCGGGCGAATTCGCCTACGAGTACCTCAAGGACATCCGCAGTTTTGCCGGGATGGTCGCCGTCGTCGAAACATACCGGTTCTTCCGCCGGCGCCTGCAAGGCGAGGCGAGCCTGCTTGGCGTCCCGGATTCGGGCCTTCCGGTCGAACCGGTCGAGCGCCCGGACCGGTTCCTTGTACGCAAGCTGGGTCGCGAGTTTCTCGTGGCGGCAGCCGATATCGAGTGGCTGCAGGCCTCGGGCAACTACGTCAACCTGCATGTCGGCGGGCGTGACTATCCCTTGCGCAGCACGATCGCGAACATCGAGGAGCGACTCGATCCACATCGCTTCATGCGCGTCCATCGCAGCTACATCGTCAACCTGGACCGGATAGCGTCGATCGAGCCGCTCGACACCGGCGACGCGCGCCTGCACATGAAGGATTCGGCAACGATTCCATGCAGCCGGCGCTATCGGTCCGGATTGCGCGAGCGGATCGGCAGCGTCGAAGTATCCGGGGCAGCCTGACGCCACGGTCGCGCGGACTTCGGATTTGCTATCCTTCGCGACCCCAATCGCACTGCCCAATGACCGTGATCGAGACCAATCCCATCCATGCCAGCATCGACGACCTGAAGAACCGGCTGCTTTCGCTCAGGGGGTATCTTTGACTTCGACGTCAAGGCGGAACGCCTCGAGGAAGTCGGTCGCGAACTCGAGAACCCGGACATCTGGAACGACCCCGCGCGCGCCCAGGAACTGGGCAAGGAGCGCGCCCAGCTCGAGCGCGTGGTCAATGGCATCGCCGAACTGACCCAGGGCCTCGACGACGCAGCCGAAATGCTCGAACTCGGCGAAGAGGAGAACGACGAGGCCGTGATCGAAGGCGTTGGCGCCGATGTCGGCAAGATCGCGACGCGGGTGGAAAAGCTCGAATTCCAGCGCATGTTTTCCGGCCAGATGGATGCCAACAGCGCGTTCGTCGACATCCAGGCGGGCGCCGGCGGCACCGAGGCGCAGGACTGGGCCGAGATGCTCCTGCGCATGTATCTGCGCTGGGCCGAGGACAAAGGCTGGAAGACCGAGATCCTCGAGGCATCCGCCGGCGAGGTGGCCGGCATCAAGAGCGCGACCTTCAAGGTCGAGGGTGACTACGCCTACGGCTGGCTGAAGACCGAGATCGGCGTGCATCGCCTCGTGCGCAAGTCGCCGTTCGATTCCGACAACCGCCGGCATACCAGCTTCACTTCGGTGTTCGTCTCGCCGGAAGTCGATGACAACATCGACATCGAGATCAACCCGGCCGACCTGAAGACCGATGTCTATCGCTCATCGGGCGCGGGCGGCCAGCACGTCAACAAGACCGAATCGGCCGTGCGCATCACCCATGTGCCGACCGGCGTGGTAGTGGCCTGCCAGACCGGGCGTTCGCAGCATGCCAATCGCGACAATGCGATGAAGATGCTTCGCGCCAAGCTGTACGAGCTCGAGGTACAGAAGCGCAACGCGGAAAAGGATGCGCTGGAGGCGACCAAGTCCGACATCGGCTGGGGCAGCCAGATCCGCAACTACGTCCTCGACCAGAGCCGCATCAAGGACCTGCGCACCGGCATCGAGCGCACCGATACCCAGCGCGTTCTCGACGGGGATCTCGACGAGTTCATCGAGGCCAGCCTCAAGTCAGGCCTGGAAGCCGGCGCCAAGCGCAGCGACGCCTGAAGACGCACTCCTCCGGCTTCGCAGGAGGAGTGCGTGTGTGTTCCGGCCGGTCTATTTTGGCGTCGACAGGTCGGCGCGATGCACATAGATCGAGTAATGGCTGCGCTCGACCGTGCTCCCGAACTGTTTCATCGTCGCCTCGGCGGCTTCGTCAGATCCGAGGGACTTGGCCAGGATCTTCATCAATGACGGATCCGGGTCGGCCATCTCGGCGTAGCTCTTCATCGGCGTGACGATCTGCATCGGATTGTCACCGCCAATCGTGTCGGAGATCTCGTAGGGATACGCCCACTTCTCTTCTTCCACGGCTTTCTGGATCTTGTTCAGCGCGTCCAGGCGGTCCTTGGAGGTGCCGGGCACCTTCTTATACGACGACACGCCGTAGTATTTGTAGTCGGGGCTTTCGATCCAGTGGCTATGCTTGGTGTCGGATTCGGAGAAGTAGTGTTCCGCGCGATCGGTGAACGCGCCAACCTGCTTTTCGTATTCCTCATTGGCCTTGGCCTGCATTTCCCAGGCCGCATTGGTGTCCATCTCCTGCCAGGTGTGCTGTCCGGAACGGATCACGTAGTGGGCCAGGTCCGACCCGACCACGGGCTGGTAGATCTGCCAGTTGAATTTCTCGCCGGCAGTCTTGCGCCAGGCGGCATATTTCCTGATGGCGGCCTCGAACTGGGCGGCCTGTCCCGCCTTGGGCCAGATCACCCATGACGTGGCGATGTTGCCCTGGGCATCCATGGCCACGGGTTCTTTCTTTGCGTCCTGCGCTATTGCAGCTGCAGCAACGAACATCAGCAGCAATGTCGCCAATGCCATGCATGCCGATCGATGGAGATTACGAATTTTCATGGATCGTCCTCCCGGATTGATGAGTCAATCTCCCCGCCTGACGGTGAGTGTCGCCAGTGCAACGGGATTGCGAGTATAGCGACCAAATTTTGTGCATGGGTCGCGCGAAATCGGGTGGCGTTTCGCGCTATTATTCAAGGCTTTGCTGTCACTTCCCGGATGCGCGATTCCGGCGGCTGGCGGCACCGGTCCCCGATCGATTTTCCCGCAGGCGGTCCCCATGACGGCAAACACAACTCCCGACCATCCCCAGGCAGCGGATGCCGATGCATCCTTGCCCGTAGACGAGAACAAGCTGATCGCCGAACGCAGGGAAAAATTGCGCGGGTTGCGCGAGAAGGGCATCGCCTATCCGAACGATTTCAGGCCCGATGCGTTTGCGGGCGACCTGCAATCCGAATATTCCGATGCCGCGCGCTGGGACGCCGAAGCCATGGCGTCGTCGTCGCGGAGAGTGCGGGTGGCAGGGCGCATGCTGGCCCGGCGAATCATGGGCAAGGCCAGCTTCGTGCAGATCCAGGACATGACCGGGCAGATCCAGTTGTTCCTGCAGTCCTCGACTCTCGGAGACGTGTATGCCGACTTCAAGGGCTGGGATATCGGAGACATCGTCGGCGCCGAAGGCGAAATGATGCGCACGCGCACTGGCGAGCTCTCGATCAAGGTCGACGCCTTGCGCCTGCTGACCAAGTCGCTGCGTCCCCTTCCGGACAAGTGGCACGGGCTCGCCGACATCGAGCAGCGCTACCGGCAACGCTACGTCGACCTGATCGTAACGCCGGAATCGCGCAAGACCTTCGTGCTGCGTTCGCAGGCGATCCGTTTCATGCGCCAGTGGCTGGAGGCTCCTTCGCGGCGCTTCATGGAAGTCGAAACGCCGATGATGCAGATCATCCCCGGCGGTGCGACGGCCCGGCCTTTCGTCACCCACCACAATGCCCTCGATCTCGACCTTTACCTGCGTGTCGCTCCCGAGCTCTACCTCAAGCGCCTGGTCGTGGGCGGGTTCGAGCGTGTCTACGAGATCAACCGGAACTTCCGCAACGAAGGCGTATCGACCCGGCACAATCCCGAATTCACCATGCTCGAGCTCTACCAGGCCTATGCGGGTTACCAGGAAATCATGGACCTCACCGAGGGGCTGCTGCGCGAGACGGCTCGGTCTGCGCTGGGGCGGACGGCGCTGACCTGGGAAGGCAGGGAAATCGACCTTGGCCCGGCCTTCAGGCGCTGGCGCATGGACGAGGCGGTGCTCGAGCACAATCCGGAAATTGCGTGCGGACAGCTGCGCGACCGCGATGCAATGGCGGCCCATTGCGCACGCCTCGGCATTCCGGTGAAGCCTGACCAGGGCTGGGGCAAGATGCTGCTGGCGATCTTCGAGGAGACCGTCGAGTCGAGCCTGGTCCAGCCGACCTTCATCACCGCGCATCCGGTCGAAGTGTCTCCCCTCGCGCGCGAATGTGACAACGACCCCGGCATCACCGACCGCTTCGAACTGTTCATCGGCGGCAAGGAAATCGCCAACGGATTCTCCGAACTCAACGATCCGGAGGACCAGGCGGCGCGTTTCCAGGCGCAGGTCGATGCCATGGCTGCAGGTGACGACGAGGCCATGCACTTCGACGCCGACTACATCCGGGCGCTCGAGTACGGCTTGGCCCCCACCGGAGGCCTGGGGGTGGGTATCGACCGTTTTGTCATGCTGCTTGCCGACGTCGCATCGATCCGCGACGTCCTGCTCTTCCCTTACATGCGGCCGCAGGGCTAGGCCCGGTCGCGCAAGCGGGCGGTTCTCCGGCCCGGGAATGGCGTCACGGAATCCTTTGTGGCGAGGGGCTGCTTAGGCCTAACATTGGCATCCGATGTGATAGCCTTCCATGCACCATAGCCATGGGCGTGTTCGGATGGATTCGCGCAGGGGGCGGCCCCTGCGTCCCTGTACGTTGGCAGCCCCCGAACCATGGCCGGATTCCCTGGCTCGGGACTTGGTGGAGATAGTGGTGTGAACGTACTGATCGTCGACGATCAACCATCAGCAAGAACGATGCTCCGACACGTCGTCGAGGGAATCGGTCCTGTCGTGCACGTGTCCGATTTCGGCAACCCGATCGATGCCTTGCACTGGTCCGAAAGCAACAGTACGGACCTGCTTCTTCTTGACTATCGCATGCCGGAAATGGACGGGCTGGAATTCGCCCGGCGCTTTCGCCGGCCGCTTTCGCGTCGCGATGTCCCGATCATCCTTATCAGCGTCGTCGGCGACGAGCCCGTGCGCCAGGCTGCGCTGGATGCCGGCGTCATCGATTTCCTGGTCAAGCCCGTGCGTCCGCGCGAACTGCGTTCGCGCTGCAAGAACCTGTTGCAGATGCGTCGCCAGGGCGAGACCGTCAAGGAGCGCGCACGCTCGCTCGAGCAGAAGGTTCTCGAAGGGGTGCAGGAAGTCGAGCAGCGCGAACGCGAGATGCTGTTCCGCCTGGCCAAGGCGATCGAATACCGGGATTTCGGCACCGGCGCACACCTGTTGCGGATGGCGCGGTATTCCGAGCTGATCGCCGAAGAGGTAGGCATGCCGGAGGAAGACGTACGCATCCTGACCCTCGCCGCCCCCTTGCACGACATAGGCAAGATCGGCGTGCCGGACTCCATCCTGCTCAAGCGCGGCAGCCTGACCGACGAGGAGATGGCCGCCATGCGCAAGCATCCGCTGATCGGATTCGAGATCCTCCGCGACAGCCAGAGCCGCTTCGTCCAGACCGGTGCCCAGATCGCGCTGCGCCACCACGAGCGCTGGGATGGCAGCGGCTACCCGGATGGACTCAAGGGCGAGCAGATTCCCCTGAATGCGCGCATCGTTGCCATTGCGGACGTATTCGATGCGCTGACTTCCGAGCGCCCCTACAAACGGGCCTGGAGCAACCAGGAGTCGTTCAGCTACCTGAAAGAGCATGCTGGCACGCTATTTGATAGCAATTGTGTCGAGGTTCTGCTGGCCAACAAGGCTCGCATTGCCGAGATCCAGCAAGCCAACCTGGCGCCACCAGGCTTCGGATTCTGAGAATCCGGGGGTTGCGCCGAGGGAACCTCCCTGCATGCGGTCGACACTGGAAAACCTGAGATCCCGATTCGAGAAGCGGCCCGACAGCGAGCACGGGCAGGCGTTCGTGCGTCTCGCCATCGTCGGGCTCTGGCTGATCTACCTGCTCGGCGCGGCTTCGAGCCAGGGACTCAACGGTCCGACCCTGCCGCGGGCCATGGTGATCCTGTTCGTGGAAACCTGCGTGGGCGCCGGAATCCTCGTCCACATGGCGTTCAGTCCGGGCGTATCCCATGCACGCCGCTGGATTGGCATGGTCAGCGACTATGCTGCCATGGGCGCGATGATGACACTGGGCGCGCAACTGGCGCCGCTGTATGTCATCTATCTGTGGGTGACCATAGGCAACGGCCTGCGCTACGGACCGCGCTATCTTTTCGCTGCGGTCAGCCTGGCCGTGGCGTCGTTCCTGTTCGTCATCCTCAGCACGCCGTACTGGCTGGAAAACGCACCATTGGCCTGGGGCCTGCTCGGCGGACTGATCCTCATCCCGGGCTACCTGACCTCGCTGTTGCGCGCGCTGACCCGGGCAACGGCGGAAGCGCGCCGCGCCAACGAGGCCAAGAGCCTGTTCGTGGCCAACATGAGCCATGAGTTCCGTACCCCGCTCAATGGCATTGTCGGCATGTCCGAACTGCTCGCCACGACCCGACTCAGCGCGGAGCAGCGCGAATTCGCCGAAGTGATGCAGGCATCGGCGCGTTCCCTGCTGACCCTGATCGAGGACGTCCTCGATATCGCCAAGATCGAGTCCGGAAAGCTCAAGCTGAAAACCGCCGAGTTCGGGCTGGCGGAATTGATGCGCAGCGTCCAGTTGATGTTGCAGCCGACGGCAGTCAACAAGGGCCTCCGATTCGAGATCAGCGTCGGCGAAGCGGTGCCCGACAACCTCAGCGGCGATGTCGACCACCTGCGCCAGATCCTGGTCAACCTGGTGTCGAACGCAGTCAAGTTCACCGAGCAGGGCGAGGTGATCGTCGAGGTTTCCCTGCGCTCTCCCGCGGTGGACAACCGGGTGCCGCTGCGGTTCTCGGTCCGCGACACGGGCGTCGGCATTCCGCTCGAGGCGCAAGGCCGGATTTTCCACGCGTTCGAACAGGCCGATCGCGGCCATTCCCGCCATTTCGGCGGCACCGGGCTGGGGACGACGATCGCCAAGTCACTGACCGAACTGCTTGGTGGCACGATTTCCTTCGAGAGTACGCCTGGCGCCGGCTCGCATTTCTGGATCGATATCGAGCTCCGGCGCAGTGCCGAGTCCGGCCGTCCGAACCTTGCCGAGGTTGCCACATCCGGCAAGAACGTCATTGCCTTCGCGGACCCGTTCGTACGTCATCGTGCGCGCGTGCGCAGCCTCAACCTGCTCGTCGCCGATGACCAGCCGGCCAACCTGACGGTGCTCAGGAAGATGCTCGAGAAGGCCGGCCACCAGGTGCGCTCGGTCATCAGCGGCGACGAAGCCCTGACTGCCATAGAAAACAACCGTTTCGACGCGGTCATCATCGACCTGCACATGCCGGGCATCAGCGGAATCGATGCCATCAAGCAGGCGCGGGTCATGCAGGCTGGCAGCGAGCGAACCCCGTTCCTCGTGCTGAGTGCCGACGCCACTGCCGATACGATGCGTGACGCGGAGCGGGCTGGCGCGCGAGCCTTCCTGACCAAGCCGATTTCAGTGCCGAGGCTGCTCGATACGCTGGCCGATATCGCCCTCGGCAGCGGCACCGCGATGGTGAAGGCGGTCGAAGAAGACGCCAGCGTGGCCAGCGACGAGGTGATATCGCACGAAGTCCTCGAGGAACTCGCGGAAATGCAGCTGGGTGGCGCGTTCCTCGAGACATTCGTCGACGAGTGCCTGCGCGATTCGGTGCGGTGCATTGCCGGCCTCGAGAAGTCGGCCGAGAGCGAGCAATGGGATACGTTCCGCGAGCAATGCCACGCGCTGAAGGGAGTTGCCGGGAACATGGGTGCAGTCAAGCTGGCGCATGTCGCTTCCGAGGCCATGCGCATGGGCAACTGGGAGCTGGTGCGCGAATGGCGCGCCTCGGTGGATGACCTGACAAGGCAACTGGAACGTGCGCGGAATGCGCTAAAGCTCTCGGTCGGAAGCCGGAAAAACGAGGCGGAGCCCGATCAGCACTGACCGGCTCCGCCCATGCCAATTCAAGAACACCCGGAGCGTGGCTGCTACTGGGCAGCGGCTGCCGATGCAAACTCCGGTGTGAGCGATTGCTGGGGCGCGTTGGGGCGCTTTTCCTGGGCGCGCACCAGGCGCTCCATGGTGCGCAGGGATTTCTCGCCCAGTTGCATGGCCGTATCGACCCAGACCTCCGTCACCTGCATCAGCTCGATCAGGTTGACCGGCTGGGCGATCTCGCGGACCCGGTTCATGGCCCCGCGGGCATGCGAAATGCGCTGGTTGCGGCGGATGAATTCGTGCACGGCCTGGATGCCCTCGCCCTTCGGAACGAGGATGTCGACGATGCCCATCCGCTGCAGTTCCTCGCTCGAGTAGACTGCGCCGTTGAGCATCATCTCTTCGGCGGACTTAGGCGCGATCCGCTTGCACAGGAACGAATAGGCGCCCATGCCCGGGAACAGGTCGAACAGCACCTCCGGGAAACCCATGCCTACGCCTTCCTCGGCGATGATGGTCTGGCAGGACAATGCGGCCTCGAAGCCACCTCCGAGCGCGTCACCCTGGACCAGGGCTATGCTGTGCGCGTTGCGGTTCAGATGGGCATGGAAGGCGTAGACGCCTTCGACGCATTGGCGTGCGTAGGCCAGCAGGTGTTCGCGGTTACGTTCACGGATCAGCCGGCAGAAAAGATTGAGATCACCGCCCAGGTTGAAGACATCGGCATCCGAAGCGAGGACCACGTGCGCAAGTCGCGAATCCGAGCTCGCGGCGATCGTGGTGAGCCTGTCGGCGGCGCGTTTCTGGAATTCGCGCACTTCACGGATCAACTGCGGTGAGAAACACGCCCGGTAGCCGCTGGCCAAGGGAAAGTTCCGGGCATGCATGAAGCACCAATGGGTATTGGAGGCCAGGTCTTCCTGTGAACGCAGGAGGCGGTAGTCTTGGTCACGACGGAGCATTTCGATGGCGGTCATGGGGCGGTTCCTTTATGGCTTATTGCCGCCTTCCGGATCGCGCGGGATGAGCGGCAGGTGCTCAACACCAAAAGAACACACTCCCCTGGAATGCGTCTGCGATCCCGTTCAGTCTAGCGCAAATCTTGACATTCGCCAGCAAAGCAGTTAGTCACGTTGTGTGACGCAGAGCACACTTTCACAAGGGCAATTCCAATTTGTGGCAGGTTTCTTCCGGGAGTCGCCCGAATTGGCCCGATTCGTGCTGATGCCTGTTCGGAATGGCGCCTCCGCGCCAGCTTGCCGCCGACCCTGTAGGGGCAGGGTCCGGAGGGTGCGAATGGCCGGGTCCTGCATGGGGAAAAGTGAATGAGTCTAGATTCGCCGGAGCGGTACCTGCGACACGCGCGAATGCCGATACGGTCCATCCTGCTGATCAGCATGGGTCCGCACTCCTGGGTTTCCGAGATCGAGAACATCTCGGCAACCGGCGCGCTGGCGCTGCGCCCGGAGGACTGGAAGGCCGGCGCGGGCGAGCGTTGCGTACTCGACCTGCTGGTTGGCGACGACCTGCATATCCACCTCGAAGCCAACGTCACCCGGGTCACTGCCAGCCACGTGGGGTTTGCCTATACGCATATCCCGGAGGACAAGGAGCATCTGCTCTGGGGCCTGCTCGGTCAATTTGCCGATCATCTCGACAGGCCGCATGATCCGGCGGAGAACGGCTGAGCGGGCCGGATGCCCGTCGGTGGGCCTGGCCGCCCCATGAAGGGCGGCGCGGCCACGGTCAGGAATTGACCCTGCTGGTCAGAAGCGCGCTCAGCTGGCTTTGGCCGGAGGGTCGCGCAGCTCGCGGCGCAGGATCTTGCCGACATTCGTCTTTGGCAGGGAGTCGCGGAATTCAATGTGCTTGGGCTGCTTGTAACCGGTCAGTTCGGTGCGGCAATGGGCCCGGATCGCTTCCTCGGTCAGCTGGGGGTCCTTCTTGACGATCACCAGCTTGACGGCTTCGCCTGATTTTTCGTCCGGCACGCCGATGGCTGCGACTTCCAGGATCCCCGGCATCGATGCCACGACGTCCTCGATTTCATTGGGGTACACATTGAAGCCGGAGACCAGGATCATGTCCTTCTTGCGATCGACGATGTAGAAGAAGCCATTCTCGTCCATTCGCGCGATGTCGCCGGTGTGCAGCCAGCCCTGCGCATCGATGATCTTTGCCGTTTCCTCCTCCCGGTTCCAGTATCCCTTCATGACCTGCGGCCCGCGCACGCAGAGTTCGCCGGTTTCGCCGGTCGGCAGCACCTGGCCATCGTCGCTCTGGATGTTGACTTCGGTAGACGAGATCGGCAGCCCTATCGAGCCGTTGTACTCGGCGATATCGATGGGATTGATGCACACGGCCGGAGAGGTTTCGGTCAGGCCATAGGCTTCGGCCAGGGTCGAGCCCGTTACTTTCTTCCAGCGTTCCGCGACCGATCGCTGCACGGCCATGCCGCCGCCGAGTGTCATGCGCAGGTTCGAGAAATCCAGCTGATCGAAGCCCGGTGTATTGAGCAGCCCGTTGAACAGCGTATTGACGCCGGTGATGCTGGTGTAGCGGATGCGGCCGAGCTCGGCGACGAACCCGGTCATGTCGCGAGGGTTGGTGATCAGGTAATTGAGCCCGCCGATCTTCATGAAGGTCAGGCAGTTCGCGGTCAGCGCGAAGATATGGTAGAGCGGCAGTGCGGTGACGATGACCTCTTCGCCCTCGGTCATGTCGCCACTGATCCATGCGCTGGCCTGCTGCATGTTCGCGATCATGTTGCGATGGGTCAGCATCGCTCCCTTGGCGACTCCGGTGGTTCCACCGGTGTACTGCAGGAAGGCGATATCCGTGGCACCGACATCGGCCATGACGGCCTTGTTGGCGGCGCCCTTGCGCAGCGCGTCACTGAACCGCGTGGCGCCGGGGATGTCGAACGCAGGCACCATCTTCTTGATGTATTTGACGGCGAAGTTGGTGATCATGCCCTTGGGAAAACCGAGCATGTCGCCGAGAGCCGTCGTTATGACGTGTTCGACGGGAGTATCCCTGCAGACGCTGGCGACGGTATGGGCAAAATTGTCGAGTACGATGATCGCCCTGGCGCCGGAGTCTTCCAGCTGGTGCTTGAGCTCCCGGGGGGTGTACATCGGATTCGTGTTGACCACGACCATGCCCGCCCGAAGCGCGCCGCATATCGCGATGGGATATTGCAGGACGTTTGGCATCATCATCGCGATGCGATCGCCCTTGACGCACTTGAGGTCGTTGACGAGAAAGCTCGCGAACTGCTGGCTCAGGCGATCCAGGTCACCATAGCTGATCGTACGGCCCATGTTCGAAAACGCCGGTCGATGCCGGAACCTGTCGAAGCAACTGTCGAGCAGGGCCACGATCGACGGATACTGTTCGAGATCGATTTCCGCGGGGACGCCCTTGGGATAATTCTTCAACCATGGTCTGTCATTGCTGCCTGTCATGCGCCCTCCAGTTCTGCCTGCTGCACGAATCGCCGTGCCTGCCTCGCGCAAGATCCCGTGTCGCCCGGTGCCGTACGGATGCGTATTCTCCCCGATTGCAACACATGCGCGGAACGGGCATCAAGGGCGATGCATCGCCCTTGGTGCCCGTTCCGCCGCCTGCGATCCAGCCAGGAGCCAGCATCATGCCCCCACTGCCACCGGTTTCTCCATGCCTTTGCCGCAGCGGCCTGTTGCGGCTCGCGTTCGCGATCGTCGCATGGTGCACGCTGTGCCTGGCCATGTCGGCCTGCTCGCGGCCCTCCGACGAACAGGAGCTTCGAACGGCCCTCGATGAGATGCAATCGGCGATGGAGGCGGGCCAGCCACGCCAGTTCATGGATCACGTGGCCGAAGATTTCACCGGGGACGAGGGGACGCTGGATCGGGCGTCGCTGCACAATCTGCTTCGGGCACAGGTACTTGCGAATGCCCGCATCGGCATAAGCCTGGCGTCGGTCGAGGTCGAACTGCACGGCGGGGACCGGGCGACAGTGCTGGCGACGGTGACCCTTGCCGGCGGAAACGGCCGCTGGCTGCCCGAACGCGGCTCTGTCTACCGGATCACCAGCGGCTGGCGCAAGGCGGGCGGCGACTGGCAGTGCATCAATGCGCAATGGGATCGCGCATTGTAGCGGGTGCCCCGCGGCACCCGCCGGTCACTCCATGGCTGCCTCAGGCCGCCTTTCCTGACTTCGCAAGCTGGCGCAATACGTACGGCAGGATGCCGCCATGCCGGAAGAAGTCACGCTCCTTCGGCGTGGCCAGCAGCACGTCGACCTTGAACTCCTTCTTCTTCCCATCCTTGGCGGTGGCGACGACCGTCGCCTCGCGCGAGGCGCCATCTTCGAGACCGAGGATGTCGAAGCGCTCCCGGCCGGTCAGTCCGAGCGACCTGGCGCTTTCCCCCGCCCTGAACTGGCAGGGCAGGACGCCCATGCCGACCAGGTTGGAGCGGTGGATGCGCTCGAAGCTTTCCGCGATCACGGCCTTCACGCCGAGCAGCAGGGTGCCCTTGGCTGCCCAGTCGCGCGACGAGCCCGTGCCGTATTCCTTGCCGGCAATGACCACCAGCGGCGTGCCTTCGGCCTTGTACTTCATGGCGGCGTCGTAGATGGGCAATTCCTCGCCGGACGGGATGTGCACGGTGAATCCGCCTTCGACGCCGTCGAGCATCAGGTTCTTGATGCGGATATTGGCGAACGTGCCGCGCACCATCACGTCGTCGTTGCCGCGACGCGAACCGTAGGAGTTGAAGTCCCTGGGTTGCACGCCGCGGCCGACCAGGTAGCGCCCGGCCGGCGAATCCTTCTTGATCGAACCGGCGGGCGAAATGTGGTCGGTGGTGATCGAGTCGCCGAACAGGCCGAGCACGCTGGCGCCATGGATGTCGTTGATGGTGCCGACATCCATGGTCATGCCGTCGAAATAGGGCGGGTTCTTCACGTAGGTCGAATCGTCCCAGGCGTACTGGTTGCCGTCCGGCGAGGCGATGTGGTTCCAGCGCGAGTCACCCTTGAAGACATCGGCGTAGTTCGACTTGAACATTTCCGGGTTGATCGCGCCGGCGATGGTGTCGCTGACTTCCTTGTTGGTGGGCCAGATGTCCTTGAGATAGACCGGATTGCCGTCCTTGCCCACACCCAGCGGATCGGTCTCGAGGTTGATGTCGATCGTGCCGGCCAGGGCATAGGCGACCACCAGCGGCGGCGAGGCGAGGTAGTTCATCTTGACCTCGGGATGCACGCGGCCTTCGAAGTTGCGATTGCCCGAGAGCACCGAGGCGACCGCGAGGTCACCCTCGGCGATCTCCTTGCTGATTTCCGCGGGCAGCGGTCCGGAGTTGCCGATGCAGGTCGTGCAGCCGTAGCCGACCACGTAGAAACCGACCTTCTCGAGTTCGTGCAGGAGTCCGGTCTTCTTGAGGTAGTCGGTGACGACCAGCGAACCGGGGCCGAGCGAGGGTTTCACCCAGGGCTGGGAATTGAGTCCGAGCGCCGCGGCTTTCTTCGCCAGCAGGCCGGCCGCCAGCATGACCGCCGGGTTGGAGGTGTTGGTGCAGGAGGTGATCGCCGCAATGACCACCGCGCCATCGCGCAGTGGCGCCTTCGGCACGTGGGGACCGGTGGCGCAGGCGCTCGCGTCGTGGCCGACGGCCGTCGAGCCGCCTTCGCCCTCGAATCGACCGACCGTGACATCGCGCGGCTTGCGGCCCACGGTCAACCCGGCCAGGGCCGCCTCGAAGCTCTTCTGCATGTCGCCGAGGAGGACGCGATCCTGCGGACGCTTGGGGCCCGCCATGGACGGTTTCACGGTGGCGAGATCCAGCTCCATCGTCGAACTGAACTCGGCGGGCGGGGGGTTTTCGTCGTGCCAGAGCTCCTGTGCTTTGGCGTAGGCCTCGACCAGGGCGATCTGTTCCTCGCTGCGTCCGGAAAGGCGCAGGTAGCTGATCGACTCGGCATCGACCGGGAAGATGCCGCAGGTCGCGCCGTATTCGGGCGCCATGTTGGCGATGGTCGCGCGGTCGGCCAGCGGCAGGTGCTTGAGTCCGCTGCCGAAGAATTCGACGAACTTGCCGACCACGCCGTGCTTGCGCAGCATCTGGGTGACGGTGAGCACGAGGTCGGTGGCGGTGACGCCCTCGCCGAGCCGGCCGGTCAGCTTGAAGCCGACGACCTGCGGAATCAGCATCGAGGAAGGCTGGCCAAGCATGGCGGCCTCGGCTTCGATGCCGCCGACTCCCCAGCCGAGCACGCCGAGGCCATTGATCATGGTGGTATGCGAATCGGTGCCGAACACCGTATCCGGGAAGGCCCATTCCGCGCCGTCATGTTTCGCTGTCATGACTACCTGGGCCAGGTGTTCCAGGTTGACCTGGTGGACGATGCCGGTTCGCGGCGGCACGACCTTGAAATTGTTGAATGCCTTCTGGCCCCAGCGCAGGAAGGCATAACGTTCCTGGTTGCGCTCGAATTCGATCTCGACGTTTTCGTCCAGCGAATGCACGGAGCCGAACGAATCGACCTGGACGGAATGGTCGATGACCAGTTCCGCGGGCACCAGCGGGTTGATCAGGGTCGGGTCGCCGCCGAGCGCGACCATCGCGTCACGCATGGCGGCAAGGTCGACGACGCAGGGGACGCCGGTGAAGTCCTGCAGGACCACGCGCGCCGGCATGAAGGAGATTTCCGTGGACGGTTCGGCCTTGGCCTGCCAGTTGGCCACGGCTGAAATCTCCTTGTCGGTCACGTCCACGCCATCCTCATTGCGAAGCAGGTTCTCGAGCAGGATCTTCATCGAATACGGGAGCTTCCTGAGGTCGAAACGTTTGCCGAGACGGGCAAGGCTCGCGTAGCGGTATTTTTTCCCGTTGACCTCGAGAGTGTCGTGGGTCGAGAAGCTGTCTTTCATGGGAATTCTCCTGGCTGAGAAGGGGAGGGCCTGTGCAGGCCAGTCCGGCGGTGCCTATCGTATCGCGAAGCGACACGGCCGGTCCCGCCATGGTTCGACCAGGACGGCCGGAGTCGGTTCGCGCACGCTGGAACCAGCGCGTCTGGTGACGTTGCGGATTGCGGGAAAAGCGCGAAAACCGCTAAAATTGCGTGCTTCGGGAGCACCATTCGGTGTTTCCGGAGTCCTTCCGATTTTCCCGCTGCGCATTCCATGGCGACGCCGAGACATCCACCGGGATGTCGGCTTGGCGCCACCCTTCCGACCGTTCAATGGACGAAATTTCATGCTCAAGAACTACCGCGAACATGCCGCCGAGGGCGCGGCGCTCGGTATCCCGCCGCTTCCCCTCTCCGCGCAGCAGACCGCCGAGGTCATCGAACTGCTGAAGGCGCCGGCACCGATCGACGGCGAGTTCCTGCTTGAACTGCTCTCGCACCGTGTCCCGGCCGGCGTCGATGATGCGGCCAGGGTCAAGGCCTCGTATCTGGCGGCGCTCGCATTCGGCAGCGAATCCTGCGCCCTGATCCCGCCGGCCCGTGCCGTCGAGCTGCTTGGCACGATGCTCGGCGGCTACAACATCCATCCCCTGGTCGAGCTGCTCGATGACGCGAGGCTCGGCGGGATTGCCGCCGAAGCACTCAAGAAGACCCTGCTCATGTTCGACGCCTTCCATGACGTCAAGGAAAAGGCCGACAAGGGCAACGAGCATGCGCGCAGCGTAATGCAGAGCTGGGCCGAGGCCGAGTGGTTCACCAGTCGCCCCGAGGTGCCGCAGTCGCTGAAGGTCACCGTGTTCAAGGTCAGCGGCGAAACCAACACCGATGACCTGTCTCCGGCGCCGGATGCGACCACCCGGCCCGATATCCCGCTGCATGCGCTGGCCATGCTCAAGAACAGGCGCGAGGGCATCACCCCTGAAGAGGACGGCAAGCGCGGTCCCGTCGCGTTCATCGAGTCGCTCAAGGCCAAGGGCAACCTGGTCGCCTATGTGGGCGACGTGGTCGGAACCGGGTCGAGCCGCAAGTCGGCGACC
>DAIMYT010000031.1:0-25308 GCA_036734345.1 Dokdonella sp.
GGCCGATATTGCCTTCCTGGATCAGGTCGAGGAACTGCAGGCCGCGGTTCGTGTATTTCTTCGCGATCGAAATGACCAGGCGCAGGTTGGCCTCGACCATTTCCTTTTTCGCGCGGCGCGCCTTGGCCTCGCCGATCGACATGGCGCGGTTGATTTCCTTGATGTCGGCCACGCTGAGGAAGAGCGTGTTCTCGATCGACACCAGCTTGTGCTGCTCGCCGACCAGTGCATCCTTGTGCGTCTTCACCGCCGGCGACCATTTCTGGCGCTTGCGCATGAGTTCATCGGCCCATTCGAGATTGGTCTCGTTGGACGGGAACACCTTGAGGAATTCCTTGCGCGGCATCTTCGCCTGCTTGATGCAGACGTCCATGATCAGGCGCTCGTGGTGGCGGATGTTGCTGACCACCTCGCGCAGCTTGCGCACCAGCGCGTCGATCAGCACGGCCGGCAGCTTGAGCTTGAGGAATTCCTCGGCGATCTGGTCGCGCAGCTTCAGCGCCTTCTTGTCGCCGAGGCCGTTCTTTTCGGACAGTTTCTGGAACTTGGCGTAACCGGCGCGCAGCTCTTCCATGCGGCGCTGGACCTCGAGCGGATCCGGGCCGGTATCGACCGGCGTCGAATCTTCGGTGTCGTCGTCGGCATCGTCGTCCGAGTCGCCGTCCTCGTCGGCTTCCGCCTTCTCGGCGGCTTCCTTCGCGGCGGCGGCGGCGATCTCCTCGGGCGTGGGCACTTCGATGTCGAGGAAGCCGGTGACGACTTCGGACATGCGCTTCTTGCCTTCGGTGAACTGGTCGTATTCCTCGACCAGCAACTGGATCGACCACGGGAAGCTGGCCAGCGCCGCCTGCACCTGGTTGAGGCCTTCCTCGATGCGCTTGGCGATGGCGATTTCGCCTTCGCGCGTCAGCAGTTCGACCGTGCCCATCTCGCGCATGTACATGCGCACCGGATCGGTGGTGCGTCCGACCTCGGCATCGACCGCCGAGAGCACCGCCACGGCTTCTTCGGTCGCCGTGTCGTCATCCGTGGCCGAACCCGTCGATGTCGCGCGCAGGGTTTCGGTATCGGGTGCGATCTCGTGCACCTCGATGCCCATGTCGTTGATCATGCCGATGATGTCTTCGATCTGCTCCGGATCGACGATGTCATCGGGCAGATGGTCATTCACCTCGGCATAGGTCAGGTAACCCTGTTCCTTGCCCTTGGTGATGAGCATCTTGATGTCGGTGGTTTTCTGCTCCTGGATATGCTCGGTCGCCATGTAGGTTCTGCTGTACCTTAAACAAAGACTCGGAAGTATAGGAGGCCCGTCAAGGGCGACCCAAGTCATTGAAAACATTGGGATCGCAAAAAAAGGCCATCGTGCGGGTCAGGTCACGGCGGGGCGACCCGCAAATGGAAGGTCACCGGGCCGTCGTTGACGAGCTGAACCCTCATGTGGGTACGAAAGCGTCCGGTTTCCACTGGCGAGTGCGCGATTCGCGCCAATTCGACCAGTCGGCTGAACTGGAGTTCCCCCTGTTCGGGGCTCGCCGCGCCGCTGAAACCGGCGCGCATGCCGCTTGAGGTATCCGCTGCCAGGGTGAACTGCGAGACCAGCAGGAGGCCGCCGCCCACATCGCTCAGCGAGCGGTTCATGCGGCCTTCCGCGTCACTGAACACCCGATAGCCGAGCAGGCGCTCGAGCATGCGCCGGACCTGCGCCTCGCCATCGCCGCGTTCGACGGCGATGAAGGCCAGCAAGCCCGCGTCGATGCGACCGACGGTTTCGTCCTCGACGGTGACGCGCGCTTCGCTGACGCGCTGGATCAGGGCAATCATCGGTGCCTCCGCAGACCGGATCGCGCATCGTCGCCGCGCCGCCGGAATCGGTCAATCCGGCGGAAGCCGATAGAATCACGCCTTCACCACTGAATCCGGCGCGATGACCTGGCCCATTCGATTGCTCTATGCGCTGTTGTGGTCGGCCGGCTTCCTGCCGTTGCGGATCCTGCATGTCATCGGTGCCCTGGTCGGCGAGTTCGCCTGGCTGGCCCGGGCGCGCGAGCGGCGCATCACCGAAATCAACCTGCGCCTGCTGGATCGGCACGACAGCGCGCTGCGCGCGACATTCGACGCCCGCGGGGTATTGCGTGAAACCGGCAAGTCGGCGCTGGAGGTGGCGAAGATCTGGTCGGGTCGGCCGGGAAAGGCCTTGCAGCTGGTGCGCGAGGTGCGCGGCGAGGAACTGTTCGGCCAAGCCTTGCAGGCCGGCAAGGGCGTCATCATCGCCGCGCCGCACCTGGGTTGCTGGGAACTGCTCAGCTACTGGCTGGCCGCACGCACGCCGCTGGCCATCGTCTACCGGCCGCCGCGCAATGCGGCCTTCGAGCCGCTGCTGATCAAGGCGCGCGGGGCATCGAGGGTCGAGCAGGTGCGCGCCGAAGGCGCCGGCGTGCGTGGCCTGTATCGGCGCCTGGCCGCCGGCGGCGTCGTCGGCATCCTGCCCGACCAGCAGCCGAAACAGGGCGAAGGCGAGTTCGCGCCGTTCTTCGGCATCGAGGCGCTGACCATGGTGCTGGTGCCGCGACTGGCCGAGCGCACCGGCGCGACGGTGCTGTTCGCCTTCGCCGAACGCCTGCCGCGCGGAGCGGGCTTCCGCATCCACCTGCAGGCCGCCCCGCCGCGCATTGCCGACACCGACCTGCGCAGCGCCTGCACGGCGTTGAACGAGGGCGTCGAGCGCTGCGTGCGGCTGGCCCCGGCGCAGTACCAGTGGCACTACAAGCGCTATTCGATCCGGCCAACAAATACCGATACCAACCCGTATTCGCGCCGCCCGGCAAAGCCATGAACGGCTGGGCGCTGCTCTCTCCCGACAACTTCGCCTGCCGTCAGCCAAGCCCGTAAGCCGGCCGACGCAGCTCCCCGATTCCCGCTCCCGCAAAAGCAAAAGGCCGCCTCGCGGCAGCCTCTTGCTGATTCGACATGGCGAGGCGGTCAGCCGCACTTCATCGAATTGAAGAACTCGTCGTTGGACTTGGTGTTCTTCATCTTGTCGAGCATGAACTCCATGGCCGCCAGTTCATCCATCGGGTGCAGCAGTTTCCGCAGGATCCAGATCTTCTGCAGCATGTCCGGCTCGATCAGCAATTCCTCGCGGCGCGTGCCGGAGCGGTTGATGTCGATCGACGGATAGACGCGCTTCTCGGAGATGCGCCGGCTCAGGTGCACTTCCATGTTGCCGGTGCCCTTGAACTCCTCGTAGATCACCTCGTCCATCTTCGAGCCGGTCTCCACCAGCGCCGTGGCGATGATGGTCAGCGAGCCGCCTTCCTCGACGTTTCGCGCCGCGCCAAAGAAACGCTTCGGGCGCTGCAGGGCATTGGCGTCGACGCCGCCGGTCAGCACCTTGCCCGAGGACGGGATCACGGTGTTGTAGGCACGGGCGAGGCGGGTGATCGAATCGAGCAGGATGACCACGTCCTTCTTGTGCTCGACCAGGCGTTTGGCCCGCTCGATCACCATTTCGGCCACCTGCACGTGACGCGTGGCCGGTTCGTCGAAGGTCGAACTGATCACTTCGGCGCGCACGCCGCGCTGCATCTCGGTGACTTCCTCGGGACGCTCGTCGATGAGCAGGATGATCAGGTGCACGTCCGGGTGGTTGTGCACGATGGCCTGGGCGATGTTCTGCAGCATCATCGTCTTGCCGGCCTTCGGCTGCGAGACGATCAGGCCGCGCTGGCCGCGCCCGATCGGCGCCACCAGGTCGAGGATGCGCCCGGTGATGTCCTCGGTCGAACCGTTGCCGCGCTCGAGCCGGAACGACTTGCGCGGGAACAGCGCGGTCAGGTTCTCGAACAGGGCCTTGTTCTTCGACGCTTCGGGCGGCTCGCCGTTGATGTGGTCGACCTTGAGCAGGGCGAAATAACGCTCGCCTTCCTTTGGGGGACGGATGCGCCCCGCGATGTAGTCGCCGGTGCGCAGGTTGAAGCGGCGCGTCTGCGATGGCGAGACGTAGATGTCGTCCGGACCGGCCAGATAGGACTGGTCCGGGCCGCGCAGGAAGCCGAAGCCGTCCTGCAGGATTTCGAGCACGCCTTCGCCGTAGATGCCGCCGCCCGCTTTCGCATGCGCCTTGAGGATATTGAAGATCACATCCTGCTTGCGCGCGCGCGCCACGCCTTCCTGGATGCCCAGGGTTTCGGCGAGTGCGATGAGGTCGTAGGCGTTCTTGCGCTTGAGCTCGTTGAGGTCGATCAGCGGTCCGTTGTCGGTGCTCGGATCGTATTCCTCGTCATGGTTCGGCAGGCCGCGGTGCTGGTGGTTCTGCGGGCGGTTTCCGCCGCCGCCGCCCCGATTGCGATCACGGTCGCGGCGGCCGCGCGGTCCCTGGCGGGGCTGCCCCTGCTGCTGGTTGCGTGGTTGCTGGTTGCCATGACGCTGGCCGGCGTTGCCGCCGTCCTGGTTATTGTTGCCACCGTCGCCACCACCGTCGTCAGACTGGGGATTCCTCGCCTCTGGCGAGTGGTTGCCCGAATCATCGGACTGGGTGGTATTGCCGTCGGCAGGGGGCTGGGCCCGCTCCTGTCGCGGAGGGGCTGGCTCCTGGTTCGACTCGGCGGAGGATTCGGCAGCCTTGGCCTCGCCCTTCGCAACGCGCGGTGCGCGTGGCGGGCGTTGACGCGGTTCGGGACGAGCCTCGGGCGTGGCGCTTTCGCCACTTTCTGGATTATCGATATCGGACACGGACGGACCTCGTTGGGTGCCGTAGGGAAAAGGGAATTCCGGGGGGTGTTGCGGAAGGCGGAGCGGTTGCGCTCCTTGCCACTGGTACTAACTTAGCACCGCGCAATGCGCGGCGTCTAGCTTTGGAGCGGGGAATGGAGAATGGGGAATAGGGAATGGGATTGAAGCTGGCTGGCATCGGGCCAACCAATCGATGGGGTATTCAGGAAAACCGCACTGCGGCTCTTCCCATTCCCTATTCCCCATTCTCCATTCCCCGCCCCTCAGGCAATCGCACTATCAATCAGCTGGGTCAGCTGGGTCTTGCTGACGGCGCCGATCTGGGTTGCCTCGACCTTGCCGTCCTTGAAGATCATCAGGGTCGGAATGCCTCGCACGTTGTAGTTGCGCGGGGTTTTCTGGTTGTGGTCGATATTGATCTTGGCCACCTTCAGGCGACCGCCGTAGGTAACGGCGAGTTCGTCGAGGATCGGGGCGATCATCTTGCACGGGCCGCACCATTCGGCCCAGAAATCCACCAGGACGGGCTCGGTTGATTGCAGGACTTCAGTCTCGAACTGGTCGTCGCTGACGTGGGCGATTTGCTGGCTCACGCGGAACCTCCAAAGGGATAGGGGATTAAGGGGTATGCCGGATCCGAGCGTACAGTAGCGGGTTCAGCTACACTTGTCCGGCTTCACGGCGTGGACCGAGCAACGAGCCTGCGCTCATCCCGGTCCATTTCAGCCCATTCGGCTGTCCTGCGCAAGTTGGGGGCGGATCCGTTCCGCACAAGGAGCCTTGGCGGCAGAAATTTCGGGCAGCGGTATCGAAACATCGTTGCGGGCAGGCAAATGCCAGGCAGCCGGGGTACCCCGGTCGGTCCGGCGTGAAACCGGCCTCCGGCAACCCCGCCCCGATCACCGCCCGAAGATTTCTGCCGCCAGGGCTCCTGCATCGCACTTTCCGGACGCCGCTTCCACGAGATCCCTACTGAATGACACATCAGCAACCGCTTACCGATACCGTTTTCGAGAGTTTTGACCTGCATCCGAGCCTGCTGGCCGGACTCAACGATGCCGGCTTTGTCCGCTGCACCCCGATCCAGGCGCTGACCCTGCCGATTGCGCTGCAGGGCCACGATATCGCCGGCCAGGCGCAGACCGGCACCGGCAAGACCGCTGCCTTCCTGGTCGCCGTGCTCAACCGCCTGCTGATCAAGCCGGCACTCGTCGAACGCAAGTCCGGCGACCCGCGCGCGGTGATCCTCGCGCCGACCCGCGAACTGGCGATCCAGATCGAAAAGGATTTCCGCAACATCGGCCGGCACACCGGCCTGACCTCGGCACTGGTCTACGGCGGCGTCGACTACGACAAGCAGCGCGAAATGCTCAAGGAAGGCGTCGACATCGTCATCGCCACGCCGGGCCGGATCATCGACTACCTCAAGCAGCACGTGGTCTCGTTCCGCGCTGTCGATGTCTGCGTGCTCGACGAAGCCGACCGCATGTTCGACCTCGGCTTCATCAAGGACGTGCGCTTCCTGATGCGGCGCATGCCGCCGCGCGAGCAGCGCCAGGGCATGCTGTTCTCGGCGACCCTGAGCCATCGGGTGCTCGAGCTGGCCTATGAGCACATGAACAGCCCCGAGAAAGTGACGGCGGAAACCGAGTCGGTGACTGCGTCGCGTGTTCGCCAGGTCGTCTACTTCCCGGCCAACGAGGAAAAGATCCCGCTGCTGCTGAACCTGCTCGACAAGGTCGAGGAGCACCGCAGCATCGTCTTCATCAACACCAAGGTCATGGCCGAACGTGTCACTCGCGCCCTCGAGCGCCATGGACATCGGGTGGCGACCCTCTCGGGCGACGTGCCGCAGGCCAAGCGCGAGCGCCTGCTGGCGCGCTTCCAGAAGGGCGATATAGAAATCCTCGTGGCCACCGACGTGGCGGCCCGCGGCCTGCATATCCCGGCGGTCTCGCACGTGTTCAATTTCGACCTGCCGCAGGATGCCGAGGATTACGTCCATCGCATCGGGCGGACGGCGCGCCTCGGTGCCGAAGGCGATGCGATCAGCTTCGCCTGCGACCGCTACGCGATGGGCCTGCCGGATATCGAGGCCTATATCGAGCAGAAGATCCCGACCGCCTCGGTGGATCCGGAAATGCTCGTGGTGCCGCCACCCCGCGTGCGCGCCCGTGCCGCGCTGTCCGAGGAGGACGCTGCGGCGAATGCCGAGGACGATCTGCGCAATACCGCCGGCGCGCCGCCCAAGGAACAGAAGCCGCGCCATGCGGGTTCCCGCTCGACGGCGCCGCGCAGTCACGCGCGCGAGGGCGAGCGACCGGCCAGGAGCCGTTCGCCAAAGCCGCCGCGCGCCGACCGGCCAGAGGTTGCCGCGGGCGCCGTGCCCGAGGCCGCGGCTGTTCCCGAAGCCGCGGCTGCTGCAAGCGTGGCCATCGATGGCACGACACCGAAGAAGCGTCGACGCCGGGGCGGTCGCGGTCGCAACCGCCCGGCCAACGGCGAGCAGGCCGCTCCCGTGCGAGCGGAAGGCAGCAATGGCAATGGCCACGGTGAAACACCGAAAGCCGAGCGCAAGCCGCGCCGCGAGCGCGGTCCACGGTCCGAAAGCACTGAAAGCAGGCCGGCGCCCGAGTCGGCAGCGGCGCCGGGATCGCACAAGAAACCGGGTTTCTTCAACCGCATCGCGAGCTTTTTCGGACGTCACTGAGGTCCGGCCAGCGGTGACGGCACGCCGAGGCATGCTTCGAGGCGGCGGGTGCCGCTTCGGCGCGGCCCGGCTGACCAAAGTCCGACAGGCTGCTAGAGTTCGCGGCGACATCGGGGTCTGGATATCGAGCACATGTTGAGTCGCCTGGACAGGACCGGATTGGCAGGTGGCGGGCGCAACCGCTGGTCGGAGCGCTCTGCGCTGGCCAGCACCGTTGTGCTGGCCGCGCTGCTGGTCTGGTTGCTCGCCCGCATGTTCTGGCTGCTCGTCCCCGGAGACGACGGGCTGGCCGGCGCCCCTTCCCGGGCCATGGCCTCGGCCAGCGACGCTCCGGCAATCTCGATTTCGAAGTGGCACCTGTTCGGCAATGCGCCGCAGCAGCTGGCGGCGCAGCGCAACGCGCCGGCGACGACCTTGAATCTGAGCCTGCGCGGCACCCTCGCCGATGCGGACCCGCACAGCGGCATCGCCGTGATTGCCGATGCCCAGGGCGTCGAGCGCGCGTGGCGCGTGGGCGAGGAAATCTCCGTCGGCGTCAAGCTCGATGAAGTCCATGCCGATCGCGTGGTCCTGCTCCACGACGGCGTACAGGAAGTGTTGACCCTGGTTCGCGACGAGCCCGCCGAACGCGTGCAGCCGATTCCGCCCGGCCTGCGTGGCGGCGCGGCGCCGCGCAATACTTCGGCCAAACCCGAGCCGGGCGCGGTGAGCCAGTTCGTGCCGTTGAGCCTGCCGCAGGGATCGCTTGACTGGCAGCAGACCATGGACAAGGTCGGTGGCAGTCCGGCCGAGGTGGCCAGGAACGTGCGCGTCGATCCGGTGCTCGACAACGGACACATCGCCGGTGTGCGCGTATCGGCCGCGAATGGCGATGCCGCATTGCTCGGGCGCCTCGGCTTGCGACCGAGCGACATCGTCACCGCCGTCAACGGCGTGCCGGTCGACTCGGTCGCGCGCGGCCAGCAGATCCTGGAGAGCCTGGGCAATGCCAGCAGCGTCCGCGTCACCGTCACGCGCGATGGCATGCCGACCGAGATTACCGTACAGGTGCGCTAGGGGTGGATCCGGGGAGCAGGGAACCGGCCATCGGAAAAGCCAGTGCCGGTTGCCAGGCCCGGGGAGTGGATTGAAACACCACACAGGCAGGCGGGCTTTGTTACGCTTGCGCGTCCCTCCGCCGAGGGGTCAGGGGAATGCGCCGGTGGCCACCGCAAGGGAATCCGACCGACAATCTTCCGAACCGACCGGCAGCAACCCGACCAAGAGCCCGAACTGATGAAGCTTGCATCCGTTTTTCGAATCGCCGTGCTGGCCGCCAGCGTCCTCGTCGCCAATGCCATGGCGCAGAGCCCGCAGTCCAGCGTGGCCGCCGGCGCCGATGGGCGGCACACGCTGAACCTCAAGGATGCGGATATCCAGGCCCTGATCGCCACCGTTTCGGAGATCACCGGCAAGAACTTCATCCTCGGCCCGAACGTGCAGGGCAAGGTCACCGTGATCTCGGCCAAGCCGATGAAGCCGGATGAAATCTACGACGTGTTCCTGTCGGTCCTGCGCGTGCACGGCTACGCCGCTATCGCCCAGGGCAGCATGATCAAGATCGTGCCCGAGGCCATGGCCCAGCAGGATGGCTCGGCCGCGCTGAACGGCGATCGCGACCACTCCACCGACGAGCTGATCACGCAGATCGTTCCGGTCAAGCATGTTTCCGCCAACGAGCTGATCCAGATCCTGCGCCCGCTGATGCCGCAGGGCGGCCAGCTGATCGCGCATGCGCCCTCCAACTCGCTGGTCATCTCCGACCGTGCCGGCAATGTCGCGCGCCTGGTCAACATCATCCGCCGCATCGATACCGTGTCCGACGCCGAGGTCGAGGTGATTCCTCTGGCGCACGCGAACGCGGCCGAGATGGCACGCACGCTGACCTCGCTGGCCGACGACAAGGCCTCGCAGGTCAACGCCGAGGCGCCGCGCGTGTTCGCCGACACGCGCACGAACTCGATCCTGCTGGCCGGCGCCAAGAACGCGCGGCTCAAGCTTCGCGCCCTGATCGCGCACCTCGACACGCCGCTGGAAAACGGCGGCGACACCCAGGTCATCTACCTGCGCAACGCCAATGCCAAGGATCTCGTGCCGATCCTGCAGGGCGTCGCCGCCACGCTGACCGGCATCGCGCCGCCGACCGCGCCGAGGCCCGGCGAGGCGGCCGGTCCCGGCAGTGCCTCGACGGCCACGATCCAGGCGCATGATCAGACCAATGCCCTGGTCATCAGCGCACCGCCCGCGGTTTTCCGTTCGCTCGCATCGGTCGTGCGCCAGCTCGACGTGCGCCGCGCCCAGGTGCTGATAGAGGCGATCATCGCCGAAGTCGCGGATTCGACGGCGAGCGAGATCGGCGTGCAGTGGTTCACCGCGCCGCAGACCGGAACCGACACGATCGGCCAGGGCATCATCGGCGGCACCAATTTTCCCGGCCCGAACGGCAACTCGAGCCTGACCGGACTGGCCAGCAACCCGCTCGGCCTCTCCGGCCTCGGCGGCCTGTCGCTGGGCTATGTCGACGGCACGATCAAGATTCCGGGCTCGGACAAGGAAATCCTCAATCTCGGCGCCCTCGTGCGCGCCCTGCGCGGCGACGGCAAGACCAACATCCTGTCGACACCGTCGATCCTCACCCTCGACAACCAGGAGGCCGAGATCAAGGTTGCCCAGGAAGTACCATTCCTTACCGGCTCGTACACGAATACCGCAAGCAGCGGCAGCAACGGCCAGGTGACCAATCCGTTCCAGACCATCGAGCGCAAGGATGTCGGCCTGGTCCTCAAGGTCACTCCGCACGTCAACGAAGGCGATGCCGTGCGTATGGAGATCCACCAGGAAGTCTCCTCGCTGGCGCCGCCGGTGACCGGTGCGGTCGACCTGGTCACCAACAAGCGCGAGCTGTCGACCAGCGTGCTGGTGGCCGACAACGCCCTGCTCGTGCTCGGCGGCCTGATCGACACCCAGGTGACCGACAACAACAGCAAGGTGCCTGGCCTCGGCAGCATCCCGGTCATCGGCAACCTGTTCCGCTATCGCTCGAACAAGAACGAGAAGCGCGACCTGATGGTGTTCCTGCGCCCGCAGATCCTGCGTGATGCGGCGACCGAAGCGTCCGTGTCGAGCGAAAAGTACAACTACATGCGCACCGAGCAGTTGCGCCTGCGCGAGGATGCGGCGCCACTGACGCCACGCAGCGAGCAGCCCCTGCTGCCCGAGGTGCATGATTTCCTCAGCGATCCGTCGCTGGGTGCGGCGAACGCGAAAAAGCCGGTGGGCAAGGCCGGCCAATGAGCGAGCCCGAGCGCGCCGAGGCAAGACCGCAGCGCCCGGGTTTCGGATTCGCGCGCCGGCACGGCGCGACCCTGACCTCCTGGCACGCCGATGCGGCCGAAATTGCCTGTCGGCAGGGCGTGCGCCCGGAAGTGCTGGCCGAGCTGCGCCGTCATCTCGGTGTCGACCTGCACCTCACCGCCTACGAGCCGGTCGCCTTCGAGCGCCTGCTGCGCGATCTCTACGAGCAGGGCGACGACGCGCGCGCCATGGTCTCCGATCTCGACGAGCGCCTTGATCTGAAGACCCTGGCCGACGAGCTTCCGGAGCCCGAGGACCTGCTCGAAAGCGAGGACGACGCGCCGATCATCCGCCTGATCAATGCCCTGCTCACCGAAGCGGTGAAGGAGGGCGCTTCGGACATCCACGTCGAGCCGTTCGAGAGCCGGCTGGTGGTGCGCTTCCGCATCGACGGCGTGCTGCGCGAAGTGCTCGCGCCGCAGAAGGGCATCGCCAACGCCGTGGTCAGCCGCATCAAGGTCATGGCCAAGCTCGATATCGCCGAGAAGCGCCTGCCGCAGGACGGACGCATCGGCCTGCGCATCGCCGGCCGCCCGGTCGACGTGCGCGTCTCGACGATTCCGGCGGGCCATGGCGAACGCGTGGTGCTGCGCCTGCTCGACAAGCAGGCCGGCCGACTCGATCTGGCCCAGCTCGGCATGGACACCGACTCGCGCACGCGCCTGGAGTCGATGATCTCGCGACCGCACGGCATCCTGCTGGTGACCGGTCCGACCGGCTCGGGCAAGACCACGACGCTGTACGGCGCCCTGCTCAAGCTCAACGATTCCTCGCGCAACATCATGACGGTCGAGGATCCGATCGAGTACTACATCGATGGCGTCGGCCAGACCCAGGTCAACACGCGCGTCGACATGACCTTCGCGCGCGGACTGCGCGCGATCCTGCGCCAGGATCCGGACGTGGTCATGGTCGGCGAGATCCGCGACCTCGATACCGCCGAAACGGCCGTGCAGGCCTCTCTGACCGGCCATCTCGTGTTGTCCACCCTGCACACCAATTCCGCGGTCGGCGCGGTCGCACGCCTGCGCGACATGGGTGTCGAGCCGTTCCTGCTGTCATCGAGCCTGATCGGCGTGCTCGCGCAGCGACTCGTGCGCGCGCTCGACCCGGCCCTGCGCGAACCCTACCAGGCCTCGCCCGCCGAACTGGCCGCCTTTGGGCAGCCCCTCGACGCCGTCGTCACGCTGTTCCGACCCCGGGCCGACGCCGGCAATCGCCATGCCGGCTACAAGGGGCGCACCGGCATCTACGAACTCGTCCCGGTCGATGAAGCGATGCGCCGCCTGATCCACGAAGGCGCTTCCGAAGCCGACCTCGAGCGGCACGCGCGCTCGCGGGCACCGAGCATCCTCGACGACGGCTGGCGCAAGTGCCTGGCTGGCGTGACCACCACCGAAGAAGTGCTCAGGGTGACCCGCGAGGAGTGATCCGCCGGACCGGTGCCGGATGGGCAAGTCGCCTGCGCATGCGCCGGCCGCAGGAGCCTGCTCCACCAACAGGAATTGGACAATTCTCCCTATTTACTCCGCCTGCGGTCGGAGTATCCTGCGCCCTCGGTACGAAGGGTTGATTTCGGGAATTCCGACACAGCAAGGGGATATCAAGCGATGAGCACGAGACTGATGGCGGCTGTTCTGGCGTTTGGCATCTGCGCCGGCTTTGCGCCTGCAATGGCGGAGGAAGAGGCGGGGCAAGGTCCCCTGGTTCAGCACGAAGGACCCCGCGAGTTGCGCGCCCAGTACGAGGCGGAGCGGCATCGCAATCCCCTCAACACCGAATTCAACGTCGCGGCTGCCCGTTTCCAGGCCTTGCAGGAAGCCCAGGCGGCCGCGCGAACCCGGACCTTGCCCCGCGCCTACCAGCACGCGGAGACATGGCAGCCGATTGGGCCGGCGCCGTTGCTCAACGGCCAGACGCCGACTTTTCCGATTATCCCGAGCCCGGTGACGGGGCGTGTTTCGAGCCTGGCGATCGACGCCATCGACAATGCCGTCTATGCCGGCGCGGCCCAGGGCGGTGTCTGGCGCACGCTCAACGGCGGCACCTCATGGACGTCCCTGACCGATCGCCTGGGTTCGCTCGCGATCGGCTCGATTGCCATTGACCCGGCAGCGCATGCGCCCAACCAGGGAACGCTCTACATCGGCACCGGCGAGGGCAACTATTCCGCCGACTCCTATGCGGGTGTCGGTGTCTACAAGTCGACGGATTCCGGCCAGACCTGGCAAGGACCCTATGGTTCGGCGCTGTTCACCTCGCGCAGCGTCAACGGCATCGCCGTCGATCGCACCAATTCCAGCCACCTCGTGGCGGTCACCGGCAGCGGTGTCTACGGATCGGGTGCCGTGGTCGCGATCACCCTGCCGAACCGGGGCATCTTCAACTCGACCGATGCCGGCGTGACCTGGACCAAGCAGACCAGCCAGGCATTGAACGACCCGGCTTCCATGGTGATCCAGGATCCGGTCGTTCCCACCACCTGGTGGGCGGCCATGTATGGCGTCAGCACGGTGACCGGCGGCGTGCAGAAATCCATCGACAACGGTGTCACCTGGACCCAGGTGTTCGGCACGGGCGGACTGCCCGCCCTGGCGTCCGTATCGGGCCGCAACTGGATCACGGGCGCCGACCCCGGTGGCGGCAATCCGTCCGTGCTCTACATCGGCAACGCGGCGTCGAACGGGCGCGTATACAAGTCCGTGGATGGCGGAACCAGCTGGACGGCGGTCACGGCGGCCAACGGATACTGCTCCGGCCAGTGCTTCTATGACATGCCGTTGTACGCGGAGCCGGGCAACCCGAACACGCTTTATACCGGCGGTGCAGGCAACTCCACCGATCCGGAGACGGTGCCCAGCATGTTCATGCGGTCGATCGACGGCGGGGCAACCTTCCAGAGCAAGGTGCGCAGCCCGAGCACGAATACCGCCCTGCATGCCGACGTCCATGCGATCACGTCCTACCCGGGCAATCCCAACGAGATCTGGGTCGGCAACGATGGCGGCGTCTGGAAATCGACCAATCGCGGCGATACCTGGATCAACGTCAACAACAGCATGCAGATCACCCAGTTCGAAGGCTGCGACCTGCATCCGAGCAACCCGGCGATCGCCTATGGCGGCACCCAGGACAACGGCACCAACGGCTGGAGCGGGGGCAATGCGTGGCCGCATCTGGATTTCGGCGACGGTGGCTATGCCCTGATCGACCAGTCGACGCCTGACAACCTGGTCCATACCTACTACAACCAGACCAACAACCTGATCGGCGTCGGCTACACGACCAATGGCTTCACGACGCAGCAGGGCGAGTACTTCGGTTCGTTCGCCGATACCGTCGGCGGCAACGGCATTTCCATTTCCGATCGCGTGCTTTTCTATGCGCCGATCCACCTGGATCGTGGCGTCTCCGATACGCTGTACTTCGGCACCAACAAGCTCTATCGCGCAAACTCGTTCTTTTCGTTCCCCGATTCGACGCCGAACATCTTCCTGGTCCTCGGTACGGGCGCAGGCGGCCAGGATCTTTCGCCCGGAGCCGGGGCGATCAGCGCCATCGAGACGCTTGCCAACCCGGCCGTTGGCCTCAATGCGACTACCCTCTTCACCGGTTCCAGCACGGGCCGCGTGTTCCGTTCGACCGACGCCGGCCTGACCTTCAGCGAAGTCGACAACGTTCCGGGGCCCATTCCGCTGTTCGTTTCCGACATCCTGATCGATCCGAAGAATCCCGCGGTCGTCTATCAGTCGCGTTCCGGTTTCACCGGCGCGCTGCCCGCGCACAACGTGCGCAAATCGGTCGATGGCGGCCTGACATGGTCCGATGCATCAATCGGCCTGCCCGACATTCCCGTCAATGCGCTGGCCTTCGACCCGATCCTGCACGACACGCTATGGGCGGGCACCGATGTCGGCACGTTCCTGTCCACCGATGGCGGCGCCTCGTGGATTCCCTATTCGGATGGCCTGCCGAACGTGGCCGTGTTCGATCTGAAATCAAACTCCGCGACGGGCCAGATCCTTGCCTGCACCCACGGCCGCGGAGCCTACAGGTTGCGGCTTGACGCGATCTTCATCGATGGCTTCGATGGCCCCTGATTGCTGAATGAAGAGCCACTCCCGTCGCTGGCGGCGGGAGTGGCTTCGTTTGCAGCGGTTCGTGACGGGCTAGTTGCGTTTGCCGAACGCACCGAGCAGGCCGGCGCCGGCCTGGAACATTTCGCCGATGCTGATTTCGCCGTCGCCGTCCGTGTCGAGTACGCCGCTGAGCAGGCCGCCGATGCCGCCCTGTTCGAGCCGGTTGCGTTCCTGGCCCAGCACGCCGCTCAGCGCATTCGCGTCGAACCCTTGCTCGCGCGTCAAGTTTCCGAGGGCGGCCATCACCAGCGGGGCGAGCATGCCCAGCAAGTGCGCAGCGCCGGTGCCGCCGAGTCCGCTGGTCTGGCCAAGGCCCCGGGCGGCCTGGTCGCGACGCGCGCCGAAAATGTGGCCAAGAATCGCATCACCCATGCCGACAGCGGAATTCGTCCTGCCGTTGCCCTCGCGGCTGCCGGGCACCGGACCCGGCATGTTGCCCAAGCCGCCACTTCCGTTTTCCCGGCCACCGAGCACTGCGCCGAGCAGGCCGCCGACATCGATGCCCGAATGGTCGCGCTCCAGGGCGGAATACAGGGCGCCGGCGCCCTGCGGGGAATTGGCGTTGCGCGCCAGTCCACCCATCAGCAGCGGCAAGGCCTGCTGCACGGCATTTGCGGCCTGGGCCGGGTCAATGCCCAGTTGCGCCGCAATAGATTCGATGTGGGATTGATCCAGTTGTGCAAAAACGCTTGATGTCAGGTCGGTCATGACGGCATCCATGATGGTTGAACGGTTACGCTAGCACGTGCCGATGAGGAATCCCGGAGCCCTGCCGGCAATTGCGTCAAACATCGTTACGCCGGGTCATAGCGTCGGAATCCGCGATACTCTCGCGTTGATTCCAGCAGCGAAGGGAACTGCCGGCATGACCGAAGTAGACCCCCGTCTCGCCGAACTGAGCGCGCGCTACCGGGCATCGCTGACGAACAAGCGGGCGAGCGTGGAACTGGCGTGGCGATCGTTTTGCACCGACGCCGCCGATCGCCACAACTGGCTTGACCTGATGCGCGTCCTGCACCGCCTGGCCGGCTCCGCGCCGTCCTATGGATACGAAAGGATAGGCGCGCTGGCGAGCAAGGCCGAAGCGAGGCTCGGCCACGCCGGAAGCAGCCTTGACTCCGCCATGGCTGCGAGAGCCGTGCAATCCATGGTGGAGGATCTCGAGCCGATGGTTGCAAGCCTGCTTGACGCACTCGGCGCGGAAATCGTCGTGGAGCCAGCGAGGACCAGGGCCGGATAACGACAAGGCCGCGCGTTCTCCTGCAGGCCCGGGCGGGCAAGTCCCGCCTCCCTGTCATTGGCCATGCCGCGCGCGCGGCGGTATCCTGCGCGCCCTGACAGAGGAGCTCCATGCTTATGCAACGCCATCTTCCGGTCTCCCTTATTGGTGCGCCGACCGATATCGGTGCGGGTCACCGTGGTGCCTCGATGGGGCCTGAAGCACTGCGCGTGGCAGGCATCGCCGAGGCTCTGGTCGCGCGCGGTATCGACGTTCTCGATCGCGGCAACCTGCTGGGACCGACCAATCCCTGGACCGGACCCACGGAAGGCTATCGCCATCTCCCGCAGGTAGTGGCGTGGAACCGCCTGGTCATGGAGGCGGTGGCCGCCGAACTGCGTCAGGACCGCATGCCCGTGCTGCTGGGCGGTGATCACTGCCTGGCGATCGGATCGATCACCGCGGTGGCCCGGCATTGCCGCGAGCGCAACAAGCGGCTGCTGGTGCTGTGGCTCGACGCGCACGCGGATTACAACACCAGCACGGTGACGCCATCGGGCAACATCCACGGCATGCCGGTGGCCTGCCTGTGCGGACTGGGTCCGCAGGAACTGACCGGACTCGGCGGCAGCGCGCCGGCATTGAAACCGGATTGCATCCGCCAGATCGGCATCCGCTCGGTCGACGCCGGCGAGAAGAAGCTGGTCCGCGATGCCGGGCTCGACATCTACGACATGCGCTATATCGACGAGATCGGTATGAAGCGGGTCATGGAGGAAGCGCTTGCCGACATCGACGACAACACCCACGTGCATGTCAGCTTCGATGTCGATTTCCTCGATCCCGGCATCGCTCCGGGTGTCGGCACCACGATTCCCGGCGGTCCCAACTACCGGGAAGCGCAATTGTGCATGGAGATGATCGCGGATCGTGGCGGTCTCGCTTCGCTCGATATCATGGAACTCAATCCGGCGTTTGACGACCACAACAAGACCGCCGTCCTGTCCGTGGACCTGGTCGAAAGCCTGTTCGGCAAGAGCACCCTGATGCGCGACTGAAAAGCGCGTTCGCCGGAGGTGGCCGCAGGCTGCCCGCGGCGTCGCCCGCGTCGAGGCTGCGCCGGGCTCGACCGGCACAGGTTGCGTGAAAGTGACAACCTTCGATAGACCCCGTCAGGGCACGAAAGGCTTCGTCCTTGTGCGCTGCAGCCATGCGCACGGCGGTTCCGAGTCGCCGCGACGGGCCAGGCCTGCGCAGCCTGCGATCTGGCGGAGCGGTCACGGGCGATCGCCGCCAGTGAACGCAAGCGGGTGGCACATTGCTTGCTTGGCTTAGGGCAATTCCTGCTTCGCTCGCCCTTGGCCGAGATCAGTCCGAACGACCAGCCCAGGCCCTGGCGCCTGGCGCTTCGCGCAACATCCGCGCCACCGGCTGCGAATCGGGGCCGGTCGGACGGATGGGCCTGATCTGGGCGGACTGCATTGCGGGCGATTGGATCCCGACAAAGGCGACCAGCATGTTTGCTCGCAAGAAACGAGAAGCGGCCCGATTGGCGAGCCTGATGGTGCCTTCCGCATCCTCGTCCGTTATCGGCAAGCCGATGCTGATCTCGATCCTCGGCCTCGTTGCCATCGTCACGCTCGGCACCAACACGCATCTTTTCGCCCCGCCCCTGCTGGCCCTGCTTTTCACTGCGGCAGTCGCCGCGGTGCTGGTCTCGCTGCGCAGCCAGGTATCCAGCGACCCGGACTCCGGATTCCACGAGACAAGGGCGCTTTGCGTGAGCGAAGACGATAGCGCCGATGCGGGCGTCGTCGGCGAAGCCCTCTTTGTCGCGGCTCCGATGCCGATGCTTGTCGTCGATTGCGAGTTCCAGGAGATCGTTGCGGCGAATCCCGCAGCGAGCGAGCTGTATGCATGCCCGGCCCGGGAGCTCATCGGCGAGTGCATGACGAACCTGCTATCCACCGCCAACGAGGGCATGAAGTCAACGAGTTCCGATCCGGTCAGCGGGCTGGCCAGGCACCGGCGCGCCGATGGCAGCACGTTATGGGTCGAACTGAACGTGCGTCGCATGCAGTTCGGGGGCCGGACCGTGTGGATGATCGTGGTCACCGACGTCACTGCGCGCATCCAGCTCGTACAGGAGCTCGAGGCCAGTGAACGAAGCTGCAGGGAACTGACTGAACTGAGTCTCGGCATCGTGTTCACCCATGACCTGGGCGGCAAGCTGCTGATGGTCAACCCCGCGTTCGCCCGTTCGCTGGGTCATCCGGTCGATGCCCTCGTCGGGCAGACCCTTTCCGAATTCATCGTGCCCCGCCAGCACGATGCCTTCGCCGAGTACCTCCTGAACATCTGCCGGCATGGCCGGGACTCCGGTGCCGTTCACATGCTCAGGCAGGATGGCTCCGAACTGGTCTGGGAATTCCGCAACCTGTTGCGCACCGGCGCGGACGGCAGCCGGGAAGTGCTCTGCTGCGCCATCGACATCAGCGAGCGCAGCCGCAACGAGCGCCGCGCAATCGAATCCAGCCGCAAGGACCCGTTGACCGGCTGCTACAACCGTCGCCACCTCGCGGAGTTCCAGGCCGATTCGCAGCCAGGCGCCAACTGGGCCTGCGTCGTCATCGACATCGACCATCTCAAGCGCTACAACGATACGCATGGCCACCGTGCCGGCGACCAGGCCATCGTGCGTGTCGCACGCTTCCTCGAGCGCATCGTGCGCAAGCAGGATTCGGTGGTGCGCCTTGGCAGCGACGAATTCGTCATCCTGCTCAGCGAGTGCGACCGTGCCTCGCTGGAATCGTTCGCGGCGCGCCTGCAGGGCGCCCAGGCGACGCACGAGACCATACCGTTTTCATTCGGCATGGCCCTGCGCAAGAAGGACGAGGACCTGGAACAGACCATCCACCGCGCGGATCGCCAGATGATCGAGCGTCGCGTCATCGAGCGCAGCAGCATCCGGCTCGATGCGCCGCGCGACTACCGGCGCACCAACGAGCCACCCAGTCCGGTGGTGCGCATCCATGCCGAGCTCGAAAGCCTCGGCGCACCGCGCATGCGCGCAGCGGCCGGGGACACGGAAGGCTGAAGCGCCGCGCGCTGGCTGCCTACTGGAATCCGTTGGCGAAGATCACGTCGGTCGCGACGGTGAGGCAGCTTGGCGTATTGGCTGCGACCAGGGCGCGCAGCTGGGTAACGTGGGTGGGATGGAACTGCTGCACGTTCTGCCCGCAACTGGCGCCATTCGGTGCGCCGATATGGCAATAGCTCATCACGGTTCCCTTCGGCGCGCCGGGGCCTGAAACCGGGCAGCTGACCGCGCCCGAATAGCATCCGCTTTCGGCGCGGTAGCACTGGTCGATGGTATTCGTGCTGGACGAGGCGCCCGTGGTGGCGTCGCTGCAATGGGTATGCTTGGCGCCGAAATTGTGGCCGAGCTCGTGGCCAGCGATGAATGCCGTGTAGGACACGCCGAGATTCGGGTTGGTGAAGATCTGGGTGACGCTGTAGCTGCCGCCACTGCTCGCGGTGCGGCAGTATGAGTTGACCCAGGCGATGCCTGAGGACGAGTTGGCGCTCGAGGAATTGCCCGACAACAAGGCTGCGAAGGCCCGGCTGACCGCCGATCCGCCACTGCTGTAGTTGTTCTGCCAGTAGTTGCCGAATTCGTTGAGCTGGGCAGACGTGGCCGAGGTATCCGCATTCGCGTACGGATCCGACGCGGTGCGCAGGAAGGTCGTTCCCTGCTGCAGGTGGACGTCCAGGTCGCGCTCGTACATCACGTTCATCTGCGCAAACAGGTCGGCGATCCAGGCGGTCGCCTGCGCGGTATTGCCACCAAATCGGGCGCTCATGAAGGTGGTGTCGGTGTCGATCGCGACCACTGCGTTGCGCAGGACGCCGGCCGGTGTCTCCGCGTTGAACAGGTGTTCGAGGGGCAGCGGGGCGGCATCCGGATTGGGCAGGGAATCCTCGTTGGCAGGATAGTCGAGGGTGACGCCGGGCGGGAGTGCGGATTCGGAGCTGATCGCATGGAACTGCCAGCCATCCGCGGTCGATTCGGCGCGCAACACGAAGGCTCCGGCCGGGCCCGAGCCGGCGCCGTAGGGTTCCCGCTTGAGGTCCGGGTCGAACGAGAGCCCGACGCGCGCCGTGCCGTCCCTGCTGTAGCCGAGCAGGTGGACGCGCTGGCTGCGCGGTATTTCGTGCTCACCGGCCGCGTCGACCACGATGATGCGTGCGCCCGGTGCGTAGACATCGAGGCGCCTGAAGGTCATGTCCGAAACGACGCCGGGACCGGCCGGGAACCCGACCATGTCCAGCGAACTGCCTGCCGGCAGGCGCGCCAGCCGGCCCAGCGTGGCGGCATCGAGCGCCACCGTACCCGGCGCCGCCTGGGCGGCGCCCGCGAAAAGCATGGAAAGCGCCAGCAATGGCGCCAGTACAAACCACTTGTGCATGTGCACAGACCTCGATATGCGGGTTTCTGACCGTGCAGGGTCGGTGAAGCGGCGTGCATTTTCCGGGCCATGGCTCACGAAAAAGAGAATCCGCCGGCCAACGGTGCGAGGGCAGGGCTCCGGACAGCGGCTTGCTCAACGAAAGCGACGCGAAAAAAAGAGGGCGCCTTGCGGCGCCCTCGAGGGTCTGGTCGAACTTGCGATCGAGATTACGGTACGAAGTTGCCCGCGTCGGCACCGATATCGGTCGGCGTAAGCCCTGAGCGCGCCTCGCCATCGAAATCGTCCGTCACGCTGCCGATGGCCAGGCCGGTGCCTTCGATCGGCGTCGGGTTGACCGGGCTGATGTGCAGATTGACTGTCGCCGCATCGCCGTTCGGTGCGATGAACTGCGGATTGGCGGCGAAGCTGTTGGCGTCCTGGCCGGTCGCAGTCTGCCAATCGGTCAGGGTGGCCAGGAGTACGGAATTGAACAGGCCGGTGAAGCCATCCGTTCCCGTTGCCAGGATATCGTTGAAATTACTGGTCAACCCTGGCGGATTCGCAGCGGTGCCACCCATGCGTACGGCGAAATGGGCGATGCCGCCACCGACTGCATTGCTGCGCGCGTTCCAGAAGATGTTGTTCTGGAAATTGCGGGCTGTGGTCACCGTATCGCTGCTCAGCGCGTAGGTATTCGAACCCGCTGCGCCCACATTGTCGCCTCCGATATACACGCTGTTGTGGTAGTAGCTGTTGGCCACATTCGTTCCCGCGCTATCGCGAATGCCGACGATGCTGAACGGTGTCGTCATCGCCACGCCCGCCGCGTCGAAGCCCAGCCGGATCATGTTGTTCTTAACCGTCGTGGTCGATGGCGAGGTGCCGCGGATGATCAGTCCATAGATCTGGTAGGTCGTGAACGTGGAGGCCACGCTGATCGAATGGACCAGGTTGCGCTCCACCACATTGGCCTGGGTCGGCAGGGCCAGATCGAGGGCGTAGACGGCTCCGGAACTTCCTCCGGTCACTGTGTTGCTGAGCGAATGGATCGTATTTCGCGCAATGATGTTGGGCTGGTTGGAAGTGCCCGAACTCACAACGATCCCGGACGCGCAAACAGTTGCTCCGTTGCAATTTCCCGTCAGGTTCCGGACTACGTTGCCAATGACGTTGACCGGAGCAGAGAGTGTCTGCATTCCGTAAACGCCATAACTGCCCACTTGGGTATCCGTGACATTCGCAATCGTGTTGTTGTTGAAGGTCGCCAACTGCGAACTGGACGTGTTGATCAGGATTCCGCGGAATCCGTTTGTCGTTCCGGCCCCCTGGATCGTGATCGAACCGATCTGGTTGTTCGAAATATTCGTCGGGAAGAAGCTGAAATTGTAGATGCCGGTGATGCTGCCGGAGCCCGCCGTCGAATTCACCACGATGGTCGATGAACCATCCAGACTACCGATTCGATTCCCTGAAACCGTACCGATGTCGAACAACCCATCGGTGCTGCCAGCCATGATGCCGATGAAGTTCGTCGTCGTGCTGGAACCGGTGGTGGCGGTGGTCTGGTTGATTCCCGAGATCACGTTGCCCTGGATGCTGGTCACGACCGACGTGCTCGTCGACGCCCCGTCGATGCCGCGAAACGTGTTGGTCGAGCCCGAAATCGTGGTCGTGCCGGTTCCATTGGCATCGCCAAAACCGATCGTATTGCCGCTCACCGTGAATGCGCCGGTCGCGGCCGACAGTGTGATGCCTGCGTAGCGAAGTCCGGCGCCGGTGAATGTCCTCGCGGCGGTCTGGTACAGCTTGTTGTTGGAAATCGTCCAGAGGTCGTTGTTGCCCTGGATGCTGATTCCCGCGACGCTGGCAGTCGGGCTGAAGTAGTCGAAGATGTTGTTGGCATCAACGACATTGTTCGAGTTGGCGTTAGGAGAAGCAGTACCCAGGCCCGTCACGCCCTTGGTCGGCAGGTTTGTGCCTGCCGGGCCGATGTTGTTGGCCGAGACCGAGTTGTTGCTGTTGCCGCCGGCCACCGTGCTCGTGCTGAACAGGACATTGCCAGTGGCCGCCGAAACGGCACCGATCGACGAACCAAGGATCGTCGTCCGCGTGACCGTATTGCCGGTCGCGCCTTCGATGAACCGGATCGTGCTGGTGCCGGCCGTGGAGACCGCGCTCGTGTTCGACAGGGTCAGCGAATTTCCACCCGTGTTGAGACCATCGATGGTGACGTTGTCGGCACCATTGAGATCGACCAGTGGCGCCGCAAGCGAGCCGCTGATCGTGCGTGCCGCACCGCCCGCGGGCTTGATCGTGGCTGCCGAGTACACCGATGCACCCGAGCCACTGGCATTCAGCACTGCGCTGGCTGCTTCTGTGGAGTCGGCGCAAACGTCGACCGTCAGCACGCCCTGGTGGGTGCCCGCATTGACCGCGTCGAATGCATCCTTCAAGGTCGGGTAGCCGGTCGGGCCCGGAGTTGCCGCCGATGCCTTCACTTCGATCGGATTGCCGGTCTGGCATGGCGGCACGGGGGTCACCGTCAGGGTCGCATCAGCCGAGCCCGCGTTGGTGCCGGTATCGGTCTGCAATAAGCCCGCGGCTATGGTGTTGGCATAGTCCGCGGCTGCCGCCGCCGTCACGTCAACCGTGACCGTGCAGCTTCCTGCCGGGCCTGCCGGAATTTGCGCACCGCTGCCAAGTGATACCGATCCGTCACCGGGATTGGCCGTGACCACGCCGTTCGGGCAGGTCGTGGCCGCTGCCGGCGTGGCGGCAACCACCAGGCCGCTCGGGAACGTGTCGGTCAATGCCGTGGTGAGTGTCGAGACGCCCGGGCCCGTATTGCTCAGGGTCACAGTCAGCGTGCTGGACGCGCCGGCCTGGACACTGGTCGGCGAGAAGGCCTTGGACAGCGTCGGAGGCATCGGGCCGCCATTCGGCACATTGAACGAGAGCGGCACCGGCACCACGGCGACGTTCGTCGCATTGCTGCTGATGCACAGCGTTGCCGTGTACGTACCCGCGCCGAGGCCGGTTGCATCGAACACCACCGGAATCACCTGCGAGCCGGCGAGGCCGAGCGAGCCCGACGTCGTGGTCAGTCCGACCCAGGTCGGCAGCGTGCAGTTGACCGTGCCCTGGACGAAGGCGGACATGTTCAGCGTGCCCGGATCGGTCTGGAAGTTGTTCGGGTCGTCATACGGCGCGTAAAGCACCGGCGGATTGCCGATCTGTGCATCGGGACTGGTGCGCCATGCCCACAACGGATTGGCCGTAGTGCCCGCGCCCGATCCGTTCATGCTCGGGTAGACGGTGAGCCAGTAGCGGCCGCTCGGCAGGTTGAGCGGGGGAACGCCCGGTGCGCTGAGCACGAGCTGGACCGCACCGCCGGTGCCGGTGATGCCGGTCGTGGCGGCCGTGCCGATCGTGTTCGTGTAGGTCCAGAGCGGCGGGCCACCGAAGCCCTCCGGGGCGCCAGCCGGAACGCCGGCACTGTCGGCATAGATGCTGAAGGTCACGCTCGGCGTATTGGCCGTGGTCAGGTTGCCGGACGGAATCACGAAGCCGTTGGCACGCAGGGTCGATACCGCGGTCGTGCCGTTGATGTCGAAATTCTGCGACCAGTAGTTGCCTTCGGAGACGCCGATGTAGAAGCCGCCGAGCTGGCCACTGCCGGAAGTCGTCGTGTTGAGCGGCGTGACCTGCGCTGTGCCGGTGTTCTGCACGGTCCAGTTCAGGGTCGGATTGCCGATGTTGCTGATGGTCAGGTTGTTGCTGACGCTCGTATCCGAACTCGCGCTGATCGACGTTGGTGCAACGGCGATGGCCGGACCGGCCGGACTCACGGCAATAGGCAGGTGCAGGGTCGGCTCGTCGCCGCCGGCCGGGGTCATGATCAATTCGCCAAGGTTCCACTGTGCCGGCGTCAGCAGTCCGCCATGGGCGGTTACCGTGAACGTCTTGGAGCCACTCGCGGTGACCGTGAACGAAGCGGGCGAGAACTCGACAGCTCCGGCCGGGAACCCGGCTACCGACAGCGTATAGGTCTGCGAGCCGGTACGTGCGCGGCGCACCGTGCGCGTGAAGGTGGTGTCGCCGACGAAGTTGGTCTTGGCCATGCTGGCAAGGTTCAGCGAGGAAATATCACCGCCCGTGGCCGGATTGGCCGCCAGGAAGTTCGCCGATGTCTCGTCCATGATCAGGCCGACCTTGGACGCGGACGCCAGGTTGACGCGGCCCGAGCCATAGTCCCAGAGCCTTACCGGGGTTCCGTCCTGGTTGACTGCACCGAAGTTGTTTGAACTCAGGTTCAGCGCGGACTTGACCTGCGTCGCCGACCAGGTCGGATTGAGCGCACGCATGAGCACGGCGGAGCCGGCCATGTGCGGGCTCGACATCGAGGTTCCGTTGAGCAGGATGACGCCGTTCGGCCCGACCAGGCTCGATGCACCAACGGCGAGGATGTCGACGCCGGGTGCGGTGATGTCGGGTTTGACCATGCCCTGGCCACTGACCAGACGCGGACCGCGGAAGCTGAATGAGGCGATCTGGTCGCCCGGGCCCGGGAAGGCCTGCGCGGCGATGTCGATCGAGACCGTCGCCGTGGCGGGATTGGAACCGGCTTCGAGATTGTTCCAGTCGCTGAATAACATCGACCAC
>DAIMYT010000031.1:25318-30462 GCA_036734345.1 Dokdonella sp.
GCGCCTGCGGCGACGGCATTGGCACGCCGCGTTCCGCTGCCGCAGGAGCTGGCCGTACCGTCCAGGTGCAGGACGGCTACCGCCCCCGTGGAGATATCGGGTGGGGGATCGGAATCGAAACCGTCGAAGAAAATGCGGTCGGTCGGTGGGCCGCTACGCACGAAAGTGTTTGCCGGGTACGCCGTGCAGCCATCGGTTGAGCCATTGGCGAAGTTGGGGCTCTTGATCAACGGCACGTCGACGAGGTTCTGGGTCGGCAGCGGGGCGCCGCCCGGACGCATCGGAATGTTCTGCGTGTTGGGCGGGGGAACGGCTTCGCTGGTCAGATCGAGGCTCACCGCAAGGATGCGGTCCTCGGTCGACGCGGCCACCGTTTCAACCCACGGCTCCATGTGGTTGACCTGTCCCTGCGGGTTGGGCACGGACGTGCTCGTGTTGCCTGCGGATGCCGCCACGAACGCACCGGCCGCGACCGCGTTGCGGAATGCGGTCGAGGTTGCGTCGGTCCACGGCGAGGTGCCGCCGCTGATCGAGTAGTTGATGACGTCGACGCCGTCGACGACGGCCTGGTTGGCCGACTGCGAGGTTGCTGTCGAAGGGCAGCTTGTCGTCGGGCAGGCCAGGTAGGCGATGACGTTCGCATGCGGGGCCACGCCGGAGATCGTGAATGGCCCGCTGGCATACGTCGCATTCCAGGTATTGCCCGCGACCGTGCTGGCGGTATGCGAGCCGTGGCCTTCGATGTCCGTTCCGGTGGTTCCCGGAGCGGCAAAGTTGTAGATGCCGATCAGCTTGTCGTTGCATCGGCCGGCATCGACACCAGCCCCGGCGCACTGGCCGAGATAGTTTCCGGCGCCGAGCGGATTCTGGTGGACATAGCCATCGACCGGGCCGACGGCGGCGAAGGCCGGGCTCTCCCAGTTGATACCGGAGTCGATGTCGCCGAAGAGGATGCCTTCACCCTTGGTGGCGACGCCCGTGGCGGTCATGCCGCCCCAGATCGCCGGTGCACCGATGAAGCTCGGTCCGCGATCGGTATCCAGTTCAAGCAGGTGCTCGCGCTCGATGAAGAGCACGTCGGGGCGCTTCATGACCGCGCTCGCCTCGTCGTTGCTCAGGCGCACGATGACGGCATTGAGCGCGTGCTGCATGCGGGCCATGACATCGAGCGGCCGGTTCAGGGTGGCGCTCAGATTGTCGAGGAAGGCCTGTTGCTGGACCTGCAGGTGGCTGACATAGGCCTGGGCCGCCGGCGACTTGACGTCGACCTTGCCGGTGATGACCCCATTGCGCAGCACGTTGCCCGGTGCGGGAATTCCCGCGACGCTGCCGTCATAGGTGGCAACCGGCGCATCCTTGAAGACGATCGTGTAGTAGGCCGGTCCCTCGGCGGGCGATGACATCAGGGTGTTGGCCGACACTGCACCTGGCAAAGTCCGCGCAAGATCCACAATCGGGTTGTAGGAGGCGGACGCCGAACTGGCAAGGCCGGTAAACAAGGTCAGGGCCAGCGCGCTGGCCAATGGCGACGCGCGGCCGACTGCGCCGCGCATCATGGAAGACGACACATTCATAAAGAATCCCCAAAGTTAATTGTTGCAACGTGCGGATGGCGGCCCGGTGCATCCCGCGGAAGGCCGGTAAAAATCCCTTGGTATAGCAGATGAGGAACCGTCCCTCTCCCGGACGGTCGGGCGGATAGTCGTCCCAATCAGGGACGCGCGCAATAGGCTGGCGCAACTATTTTTTGCGGCCCCCTCGGGATGCCAGCGGGGCGCTCGTTCAGGTACGCGAGTTTGCCCGTCCGGACCTGCCCGATCGGCGCATGCGGGGACTGCGTGGAAGGGTCTGCGGCGCGATTGTCATCGGCCTGCGGGCGTCGCTCCCGGACCGCCCGCCAGTCCGATTTCGGAATCTGGCGGGCGGGCATCAAGGGCGGTGAATCAACGATAGCGGTAGCGGGACGGCGGATCGGCGACAAAGCCGTTCGGGAACGGGTTCGGCTCGCGCTGGGCGAGCGGGCGCCTCGGGATGATGCCGCGCGCGGCCAGGTTGCGGTAGCTGTCATACCAGATCGCCACGGTTTCGGCGGGCCGGCTGCTGGCGCGCTCGAAGCGGGTCGTGCCGACGCGCGACCATTCACGTTCGCCATGGCCGGTGCCAAGGCGTTCGCGCTGGACCTGGTTGCCGGCCACGGCATCCGGCATTTCCGCACGGCGGGACTTGCCCGCCGCGCCGGCTACCGCTTCGGCCGGCGCTTCGGTCGCCGAGGAGCCGGAATCCTTGGCCCAGGGGCGCGATGCCGGCGGGGACTGGGCGATATCGTCGCGCTCCTCGTCGATCCAGCGGCGATTGCGCTCGGTGAAGACAGCCACACCGATCACGCCGACATTCATCGGGCGCCCGGTCTGTGCCGCATAGCTGTCCGGCAACGCGGTGAAGTTGAACTGGGCGACCTCGTCGAGGCTCTTGCGCCAGCCATTGATCTCGGTCGATTCCCAGGCATCGAGCACGTAGCCGCTCTGGCCGGCATTGGCGGTTTCGCCGCTGACCGCATTGACGCCATCGACCGAAAGCACGGCGAGCAGGCGCCCGCTGGTGCGATTGCTCAGGCGCACGGAGTAGCGGTGCCCCGGCTTGCCCGCGACATAGAGCTTGCCGTCGTTCATGTAGGTGCGCAGGGTCGTGCCGGTGTCGCGGTCGACCACGGCAAGGTCGAGCAGATTGCCGGCTTGCGCCGGGGCGGCAACAGCCAGGGCGAGCAGGGCGGAACAGAGCAGGGCACGCATGGGGCACCTCCGGGTGCGGGTTGGTGATGGGTTCAACGCGCCGGCATGGGCACCGGGGTTTCCGCCTGCGGAGCCGTTGTGCTGCCGTTTATGCGGCGCGTTTGCCACGGGCCTGGCGGTCCGATGCGGATGCCCGGCGTGGATTCGCTAGACTTGTCGGCCTTGAGGCTTGGCAATTCCCTGCGACATGACCAAAAAGATCCGCACGCTGACCGGGATCACCACGACCGGAACTCCCCATCTCGGCAACTATGTCGGCGCCATCCGGCCGGCCATTGAGGCCAGCCGGCGCGACGATGTCGAGTCGTTCTATTTCCTCGCCGACTACCACGCCCTGGTCAAATGCGAGGAGCCGGCCCGCATCGCGCGGTCGCGGCTCGAGATCGCCGCGACCTGGCTGGCGCTCGGCCTGGACACCGGGCGCGCATTCTTCTATCGCCAGTCCGACATCACCGAAATCCCCGAACTGACCTGGTTGCTGACCTGCGTGACCTCGAAGGGATTGCTCAACCGCGCCCATGCCTACAAGGCGGCGGTCGACCGCAACCTGTCGGAGAACGAGGATGGCGATGCCGGCGTCAGCGCAGGCCTGTTCATGTATCCGGTGCTGATGGCCGCCGACATCCTCGTCTTCAACGCGCACCGCGTGCCGGTCGGGCGCGACCAGGTCCAGCACATCGAGATGGCGCGCGACATCGGCCAGCGCTTCAACCACCTGTACGGCGATGCCTTCCGCGCCGTCACGAAGTCGAGCGACGATCCGTTCGTCCTGCCCGAAGCGGTCACCGACGAACATGTCGCCACGCTGCCGGGGCTCGACGGCCGCAAGATGTCGAAGAGCTACAACAACACGATCCCGCTCTGGCTGCCGGCAAACGAGATGAAGAAGGCCATCCTCGGCATCGTCACCGACTCGCGCGCGCCAGGCGAGGCCAAGGAAACGGAAGGTTCGAACCTGTTCGCCATCTACCAGGCCTTCGCCAGCGCAGAGGAAACGGCGCAGATGCGCCAGGCGTTCGCCGAGGGCATCGCCTGGGGCGAGGCCAAGCAGAAGCTGTTCGAGCGCATCGAGGCCGAACTCGCCGCGCCGCGCCAGCGATACGAGGCGCTGATGGACCGCCCCGACGAGATCGAGGATCGCCTGCTGGCCGGTGCGAAGAAGGCGCGCGAGCGCAGTGCGCCGCTGCTGGCGGCACTGCGCGAAGCCGTCGGGCTGGGCTCGGGCCGGGCGGCTGTCGCCATGGCACCGGCTGCGAAGGTTGATTCCGCTGCCGCGATTCCGCAGTGGAAGCGTTATCGGGAGAAGGACGGGCTGTTCTATTTCAAGCTGGTCGACGGCGCGGGCACGGTGATGCTGCAGAGTCGCGGCATCGGGCGTCCGGATGAGGTTGGCCTGGTCATCGCCGAACTGATGATCATGGGGAGCCGCTTCCCGCAGGTCGAGGCGACCACCCTGGAAATGGAAGGGCGTGTCGAGGTGGTCGGCGAGCTTGATGCGGTGCGTGCGGCGCTGGTCACGCTGGCCGCGATCGAGCAGGAAAAACGCGCGGCCAAGGAAGTGCAGCGCTAGACCAGCCAGGGCCGACCCTCGCCGTTATCCCGGCGCAGGCCGGAAAGCGCTTCCCGACAGCCGAATGGCTGGTCATCCAGTGGCCTTTACATGCGACCTCCAGCCCGGCTCAGTGGCGGACGGGTTCCTGCAGGAACGGCGCGATCGTGTCGATCCACACCTGGTAGCCGGCGCGATTCATGTGCAGTCCGTCCTCGCCGAACAATCCGGCTCGCGGCTGGCCATCGGCATCGAGCATCGGCGTGAACACATCGATGACGCGGACGCCCGCCTGCGCCTTCGCGTAGCGCGTGACGAGCGCGTTGGCGCTGCGCATCGCTTCGAGCAGGTTCGCGCGCGCCGGGCTCGGCTTGATCGTGATCCAGTCAATTTGCACGGCGGGCAGGTCGCGCCGCACGCGGGCGACGAAAGAGGCGAAGTCGTCGCGGACCTGTTGCGCAGTGCGCCCCGAGGCGAGGTCGTTGTCGCCGGCATACATCACGATCAGTCTCGGCCGGTACGGAGTGACGATGCGGGCGGCGAGGCGCGTGGCGTCGCGGATTTCGGAGCCGCCGAAGCCGCGTCGGATGATCGCCACGCCGGGAAAGTCGGACTGCAGCGAATTCCAGAAGCGGATCGACGAGCTGCCGATGAACAGCACCCCGCCCGGTTCGGGTGGGTCGGCAAGATCGGCCTGCTCGAAAGCGCGGATATCGGCTTCCCAGGGGTCGATGGGCGCAAGTTGGGCGAGTACGGGGATGGAGAAAAACAGGCAAAGCGAAAGGAACATCCATCGAGCGCGGTTT
>DAIMYT010000032.1:0-30362 GCA_036734345.1 Dokdonella sp.
GAGCAACAGCAACGCGGCGATCAGCCTCGGGCGCTGGTCCGGCCTGTCGTCATTGCCGACTGCCCTGCTCGGCAATGCCGAGCTCGAGCGCACCCTCGCCCTGCTGCGCAACCTCGGCGGCAATCGCTACGGTGTCGTCGCGCACTGCTTCTGCACGATCAACTGACGCCTGCGCCCGGTTGCCGGGATTCCGGTTGGTCGGGCTGGACGCCGGCGCGCGCAGGGCAGTCACCTGCCGGTGCGCGGCACCGGGTCGGCCCTAGCCGCCGGCGTCCTCGATCGCCTTGTCCTGGTCGGCTTTTTCCTTTTGCAACTGCTGCTCGACCGCCTTGGCCTTGTCCAGCGCCTTGAGTTGCTCATCGAGCACGGTGGCCGGGCGCGCGGCGGGTGTCGCAGCCGGATCCACGGCCGGCTGGGGATCATCCGCCGCCGGCTTCGAGCAGGCCAGCAACAGGCCGAAGCCGAGTACGCAGGCGGCAGCCTGCAGGGTTTGTCGTAACATGGCGCCCTCGTGGGTTTTCCGCGGGGCCCGAGTCTGCGCCCGCGGCCTGGTGCGGACAAGCAGGAATCCGAACGATGAATCCATCCCGCTGGCGACTTGACGGACAACTGGCCCTGGTCACCGGCGCGAGTCGCGGCATCGGCCATGCCACGGTCCGCGAACTGGCGGCACTCGGCGCCGGCATCCTCATGGTCGCGCGCGACGAGGCGCATCTCGAGCAGATCCGCGATGAACTGGCCGAGGAATTCCCGCGCAACGACCTGCACGTCTTCGCCGCCGATGTCACCGAGCACGAGCAACGCCTCGAGGTGTTCGATTTCATCGCCGACCTCGATCTCGACCTGTCCCTGCTGGTCAACAACGTCGGCACCAACACGCGCAAGGCCACGCTCGACTATGCCGAAGGCGAGGTGCGCGACCTCATCGACACGAACCTGCTTTCCGCCTTCGAGATGTGCCGGCTCGCGCATCCGCACCTGGTCCAGCACGCGAATGCCGCGATCGTCAACGTCGGCTCGGTTTCCGGCAGCATCTCGGTACGCACCGGATCGCCGTACGGGATGACCAAGGCCGCCCTGCACCAGTTGACCCGCAACCTCAGCTGCGAATGGGCCGAGGATGGCATCCGCGTCAATGCCGTCGCACCGTGGTACATCCGCACGCAACGCTCGGAACCCGTGCTCGCCGATCCGGACTACCTCGAGGAAGTACTCGAACGCACGCCGATGCGACGCATCGGCGAACCCGAAGAAGTCGCCGCGGCCATTGCCTTCCTGTGCCTGCCGGCTGCCTCCTACGTGACCGGCGAATGCATCGCCGTCGACGGCGGGTTCCTGCGCTACGGGTTCTAGCAACGGCCCGGCGTGCCGCGCCGCTGCCGGACGCCGCGATGGCGGCAGGCATTTGCGTGATCGGTGGATTCCTGCAACCGTAGCCGAAAACGGCGAGTCCTTCGCCGTGTCCATTGCTAGATTCGCTTCCCATGCACACCGAAACCGCCAGCAAGCTGCTCGATCCGGCCATCTGCGAACAGGCGCGGCTGACCCGCGACGCGCGCTTCGATGGCCTGTTCTTCACGGCCGTGAAGACGACCGGCATCTACTGCCGGCCGGTCTGCCCGGCGCCGACCCCGAAGGCGGGCAACATCGTCTACTACGCGAGCGCGGCGGCGGCGGCCGCGGCCGGTTTCAGGCCGTGCCTGCGCTGCCGCCCCGAGGCGGCACCCGGCTCGCCCCTGCACCACGCCGGCAGTGCGCTGGTGGCCGGCGCCCTGCGCCTGATCGAACAGGGCGCCCTGGACGAGCACCCGGTCAGCGCGCTGGCCACGCGCATCGGCGTCGGCGAACGCCACCTGCGCCGCCTGTTCGACCAGGAGCTCGGCGCCAGTCCGCTTGATGTCGCCGCGACCCGCCGCCTGCTGTTCGCCAAGCAGTTGCTGGGCGAGACCGACCTGCCGATCACGAGCATTGCCGGTGCCGCCGGCTATGCCAGCCTGCGCCGGTTCAACGCGGCCTTCCTAGAGGCATACGGAAAGCCGCCACGCGAGTTTCGCCGTGCTCGCATCGCGGCGGCCACCGACGATGCGATCGTGCTGCGTTTGCCCTTTCGCGAGCCCTACGACTTCGCGGCACTGCTCGCCTTCTATGCGCGCCGCGCGATTCCCGGTGTCGAAGGCGTCGATGCATCGAGCTACCGGCGCAGTGTCGTCATCGATGGGGAATCGGGCTGGTTCAGCGTCGCCGCACCGGCCGCGGATCCCGCCCTGCAGTTGCGCGTGCATGGCGTGCGGCCCGCCCGCCTCGGCATGCTCGTTTCACGCGTTCGCCGCATGTTCGATGTCGATGCCGATCCCGCCGCCATCATCGGCTCGTTGCGCCGCGACAGGCGCTTGCGCAGTTTGGCCAGGCGCTGGCCGGGCCAGCGCCTGCCGGGCGCCTGGGACGGATTCGAGCTGGCCGTGCGCGCGGTCCTCGGCCAGCAGATTTCGGTGGCGGCGGCACGCACCTATGCAGCACGCATCGTCGATCGCCATGGCACGCCCTGCGCGGCTGCCGGATCCGCCGGACCCGGCGCACTGTTTCCCGAGCCTGCGACGCTGGCCGACGCGCCGCTCGAATCGATCGGCCTGCCGCGCGCGCGCGCACAGACCATTCGCGGCCTCGCCCGGGCCTGCGTCGATGGCCGCATCGATTTCGCCGCCCACCAGCCGCTCGAGTGTTTCGTCGAGCGCCTCGTCGCGTTGCCCGGCATCGGCGCATGGACCGCGCACTACATCGCCATGCGCGCCCTGTCCCAGCCCGATGCGTTCCCCGCCGGCGACCTGGTCCTGCGCAAGATCGCGGGAGACGGCTCGCCAGTCAGCGAGCGCGCGATGGAATCGATTGCCGAAGCGTGGCGCCCCTGGCGCGCCTACGCGGTCATGCTGCTCTGGCGCAGCGCCAGTTGAACGGAAGAAAAGACATGTACTACGACTATCTCGAAACACCGATCGGCCGCATCCTCGTGGCCGGATCCGCCGAGGGCCTGTGCCAGGTCGGCCTGCCCGCTGCGCGCCATCCGGTCGACATTGCGCCGGACTGGCGCCGCGACGCGGCACCGTTTCGCGAAGCCAGGCGCCAGTTCGACGCATACTTCGCCGGCACATTGAGCGAATTCGACCTCGCCCTCGCGCCACGCGGCAGCGACTTCCGGCAACGCGTCTGGCGCGCGCTGCGCGGCATACCCTATGGCGTGACGATCAGCTACGCCGAACTCGCTCGCCGCATCGACAATCCGAAAGCGAGTCGCGCCGTCGGCCTGGCGAATGGCGCCAATCCGCTCGCGATCATCGTGCCCTGCCATCGCGTGATCGGCGCCAACGGCTCGCTGACCGGCTATGGCGGTGGCCTGGCGGCCAAGCAGTTCCTGCTCGATCTCGAACGCCGCCATGCGCCGGCGCAAGGCTTCGCATTGTCCTCGTGAGGCGGGGATTGCGCTGCGCGCAGTCAGTGGCGGCAGGTCGCCGCGCGTTCGCGCAAGCCGTCCAGCTCATGGCGAACAGCCTCGGCCGTGTCGCTGAAGGCCAGCCGCAAGCGACGCTCGGCATCGGCGACACGGCTGTCGAAGTAGGCGCATAGCGGCGCACCGCTCAGGCGTTCGCAGGGATCCTCGCGCCAGACATACAGCGCACCCAGCTGCGCCCCGGGCGAGGCATCCGTCGGCGGCTGGCGCAGGCCCGGCGAGGAGATGCCGATGCCGTCACGGCCTGCATAGGCTCCGGCCAGCGACTGCGAGGGAACGCCGAGCATGGCCAGCGGCACGGCCTGCCGGTCCCCCCGCCCGCCCTGGCTGAGGTAGCGCCTGCCACCCTCGCGCGTGAGGACGACCGCCGCAGGCGCCGCGGGCGGATCCGACGGGGCCGGTGCCCGCTCCCGCTGCGACGGCGACGCCGTGGAGGCCGCCTCGCGCGTGACTGCCGGGGCCGCACTCGCCGCCGCTCGATCAGGCTGGTCGGGCTGGTCGGGCTGGTCGGGCTGGTCGGGCAATTCGATGATGCGTGACTGCGCGCCGCGCGGACACGGCCGGTCCTGGAAGGTGATCGCGCCGTCGGAAGCCGTGCAGCGGAAAACCGACAGCGCCTGCGCCGACCCCGGCAGCAGGCCGACCAGCGACAGGCATGCGAGTCCGGATACCAGCGTGCGCAAGGACCGACACTCCATCAGCGGCTCAAGAAAAAGGGGCGGCCAAAGGCCGCCCCTGCATTCTCACATCATTGCAACGCGCGCGCTCAGCGCTTGGCATCCTTGGCCGCAGCCTGCGCGTCGTCGAGGGCGCGCTTGGCGTTCTGCTTGGCGATGTCATGCGCGGCATTTGCCTGGTCCTTGCACGGTCCGGCCTTGCCCGAGTCCATCGTGTCGCAGCGCTCGAGGGCGACCTTCAGCTCGGCATCCGCCTTGGCCACGGCGAGATCGTAGTCGGCCTTGGCCTGCGTATTGATCGTGTCGGCCTCCACCTCGGCGACGTCGCTGCGCGCTTCCTTGGCGGCATCGAGTGCCTCACCGGTCGCCGAGTTGATCTTCTCGTTGGCCTCGGTATCCGCTTGCGCCACGTCCGCGCGCGCCTCGGAACGGGCGGCGTCGAGCTTCTTCTGCGCTTCCGCACTCTGCTCATTGGCGTCCTGCTGCGCCTTGGCCAGATCCTCCGCGGCCTGCTTGCGCGCCTGTTCCACATCACGTTGTGCCTCGACTGCGGAATCCTGCTGGCTGCAGGCGCCCAGGCCAAGCGCCACGGCCATCATCGATACGAGCAATAGGTTCTTCATGCATTGTTCTCCAGTTTGTCAGCGGCTCGCCCGGTGTCACTCCGCAACGGTCCGGGCGCCACGTGGCGTATTGAAGCTGGATGAACGTGAACCCCTCGTATCCCGGGCGCGGGCCGTTCAGCGCGCGGACACTTTCGCAACCATCCGGGCGACTCAGCGCCTGCGCTCTACGGCGCTCGGCAGTTGCGAGACGCGGGCGTATTCGCCGCGGGAAAAGATTTCCGGATCGGCCAGCGCGGCCTCGAACATCGGCGTGGCGTCATTGCCCCAGAACAGCTGGTCGCCGAGGCGCAGCGTCGGCACGCCGAATACGCCGCGGGCCACGGCCTCCTCGGTGTTGGCGCGCAGCTGTTCCTTGACCGCGGCGGCCGAGATGGCCTCGTCCACGTCGGCGATGCCGAGGCTTCTTGCCACGCCCTCCAGAGCGGCCGCGGAATCCGCGGCGCGTCCGTGTTTCCAGACATGCTCGAAGATCGCCGCGATGGCGTCCCAGCGCGAGCCGCAGGCAATGGCCAGGCGCAGCGCGCAAAGCGGGTTGAAGGGATGCGCCGGCGGGAAACGCAAGGCCATGCCATTGGCGGCGGCGCTCCATTGCACCAAGCGGTAGGTGAATTCGCGCTTGCCGGGGATTTCCGCGGGCCCGAGCTGGCCATGGTGGCGCAGCAGCGCGGCCAGCACGATCGGGCGAGGCGTGACCGGGTACTTCTCGCCGAGCGCGCGGATGCGCGCCAGCTGCAGATAGGCGAATGGTGAAATGAAATCGAAATACCAGACCGTTTGCATGATCTTCAGCGCAGTGCCATGAACTCTTCGGGGGTGAAGGCGTCGACCTGGATCACTTCATCGCGCAGGTCGCGTGCCTCGTTGAGCCGATCGTATTCCTCCTGGCTGATGACGCCGGCAGCGAGCCCGAGGTCGTCGAGCATGTGTCCCGGCGCGCGATCGAGCTTGCCGGCGCGGACCGCGTCGCGCAGCTTGGTTTCGATCGGCAGCGCCCCGACCGCCTTGTCGAGGGCCGCCTCGAGCATGCCCAGGCCCGGCTGGTTGCCGGGCGGCACGAACACATCCTCGGTCAGGGTCTTGCGCGCCTCGCGGTCCTCGAGGATGTCGCGCGCGACGCGCGCACCGATGCGGTCCGAGGGCGGCCGGAAGCGCGCGCCGAGCGGGAAGATGAGCACGCGCAACAGCCACGCCGCCGGACGTGCGGGCAGGTTTTCGAGGACGCCAAGCAGGGCTTCCTGGATGCGGAACAGGCAGAGCTCGACCGACCAGCGCACGAGCCCGTAGTTGGCGGTGGTCTTGCCTTCGTCGTGGTAGCGCTTGAGCGCGGCCGAGGCCAGGTAGAGGTAGGCGAGGCCATCGGCGAGGCGGCCGGACAGTTTCTCGCGGCGCTTGAGCGAACCGCCCAGCGTGCCCATCGCGGTATCCGAAAGGATCGTGAAGGCCGCCGAGAAGCGCGACAGGTGCTGGTAGTAGCGTGCCGTGTCCTCGGTCCGCGGCACGCCGGCGAAGCGCGAGCCCGAAAGGGCCAGCAGCAGCGACCGCAGCGAGCGCGTGACGAGCAGGTTGACGTGGCCGAAGATCGCCAGGTCGAAGGCCTTGAGGTCGTTCTTCGCCACCGAATCGATTTCCTTTTGCACGAACGGATGGCAACGGATCGCGCCCTGGCCGTAGACGATCATCGAACGGGTCAGGATGTTGGCGCCTTCGACGGTGATGCCGATCGGCACCGCATCCCAGGCGCGCGATAGCGTATTGCGCGGCCCGCGCTGGATCGCGCTGCCGGCGCGGATGTCCATCGCATCGATGATCACCTGGCGCATCGCCTCGGTCAGGTAGGCCTTGGCGATCGAGCCGATCACGGCCGGCTTCTCGCCGGCGTCGAGCGCACCGCAGGTCAGGGTGCGCGTGGCCGTCATCAGGTAGGTCATGCCGGCGATGCGCGCCAGTGGTTCCTCGATGCCTTCGAAGCGGCCGATCGGCGTATCGAACTGCTCGCGCACGGTGGCATAGGCGCCGCAGATCCGCGTCGCCATCTGCGCAGCGCCGATGCTCAAGGCCGGCAGGGAAATGGAGCGTCCCGCAGCCAGCGATTCCATCAGCATGCGCCAGCCCTGGCCGACGCCTTCGCGCTCGCCGATGATCGCGTCGAACGGCACCCAGACATCACGGCCGATGGTCGGTCCGTTGTGGAACGGCACGCCCATCGGGTCATGGCGCATGCCGATTTCAACTCCGGGCGTATCGCGTGGAATCAGCGCGCAGGTGATGCCGCGGTCGACTTCCTCGCCGAGCAGATGGTCGGGATCCTTGAGCCGGAACGCCAGGCCGATCAGGGTCGCCACCGGCGCCAGCGTGATGTAGCGCTTCATCCAGTTCAGGCGCAGGCCGAGCACTTCGCGGCCCTCGATCGTGCGCTTCTCGACGATGCCTTCGGACTGGGTCGCCGCCGCATCGGAACCGGCTTCCGGCCCGGTCAGGGCAAAGCACGGGATTTCGACGCCGTCGGCGAGACGCTTGAGGTATCTGTCCTTCTGCGCCTGCGTGCCGTAATGCATCAGCAGTTCGCCGGGACCGAGCGAATTGGGCACCATCACGGTCACCGCGGCGGTGACCGAGCGGCTCGAAATGCGCGTGACGATGCGCGACTGGGCCAGCGCGGAGAACCCGTGGCCGCCGTATTCCTTCGGGATGATCAAACCGAACAGGCGGAACTTCCGGATCAGGTCCCACACATGCGGTGGCAGGTCGCGATGCTGGTAGACCTCCCAGTCATCGATACTGGCGCAGAAGTCGTTGACCGGGCCGTCGAGAAAGGCCTGCTCGTCATCGCTCAGCGGGCGTGCTTCGAAATCGAGCAGCTTCTGCCATTCGGGCATGCCGGAGAACAGGTCGGCATCCCACCACACGGTACCGGCCTCCAGTGCAATGCGCTCGGTATCGCCGAGCCGCGGCAACACCTTGGCGAATACCGGCATGACGAAACGCGAGATGAGCAACCGGCGCAGCGGCGGAAAACCGAAAACCAGTGCAACGACGATCAGTGCCGCGGTCACGGCAATGAACAAGGTCGGCGAAGCAACGCCGGCCAGGCGCCAGCCGGTCAGGATGACGGCCGCCGCGCCGGTCCAGGCGAGGAAGCCCAGTCCGCGGAAGGCCAGCACGAGAAACAGGAAGGTCGCCAGGGCGAATGCAATCCACATGGGTCGTGCTCCTCGGGAAGACCGCCCGATTATGCGCTACGCGCCCGCGACGATGCCAAGGCGCATCGGGGGCGTCGACCCGCCTCCGCCGCCGCGACCCCTGATCGCCGGCGCCGCGATCGCTCAGCGCAGGAACAGCCGGTAGGCCGGGTTGGCGCTCTCGTCGCGGTGCGGGTAGCCGAGAACGGCAAGGAACGCGCGGAAGGCCTTCATGTCGGCCTGCGGCACCTGGAAGCCGACCAGGATGCGGCCGTAATCGGCACCTTCGTTCCTGTAATGGAACAATGAAATATTCCAGCCCGGATTCATCGCCGACAGGAAGCGCAGCAGCGCGCCCGGGCGCTCGGGGAATTCGAAGCGATAAAGCAGTTCGTTGTCCGCGCTGGCCGAGCGGCCGCCGATCATGTGGCGCAGGTGCTGCTTGGCCAGTTCGTCGTGGCTCAGGTCGATGGTGGCGAAGCCCTCCTTGCGCAGCGCGCGCGCCATGCGCGTGCGATCGGCCGTTCCGCTGACCTGCAGGCCGACGAAAAGGTTGGCTTGCGCGGCATCGGCGATGCGGTAGTTGAACTCGGTGATGTTGTGCCCCTCGAGCACCGAGCAGAAGCGACGGAACGAGCCGCGCTGCTCGGGCATGGTCACGGCGAACACCGACTCGCGCGCCTCGCCGACTTCGGCACGCTCGGCGACGAAGCGCAGGCGATCGAAATTCATGTTGGCGCCGCAGGCGATCGCGACCACGTTGCGCCCCCGGATTGCATTGTCGCGCAGCCAAGCCTTCATGCCGGCCACGGCCAGCGCACCGGCCGGCTCGAGGATGCTGCGCGTATCCTCGAACACGTCCTTGATTGCCGCGCAGACGGCGTCGGCATCGACGAGGACGATGTCATCGACCAGTTCGCGGCAGAGGCGGAAGGTTTCCTTGCCGACCTGCTTGACCGCGGTGCCGTCGCAGAAGAGCCCGACATCGCGCAGCTTCACGCGCCGGCCGGCCGCGATCGATTGCGCCATCGCGTCGGAATCCGATGCCTGCACGCCGATGATGCGGATCTCCGGCCGCACCGCCTTGACATAGGCAGCAACACCGGAAATCAGTCCGCCGCCGCCGATTGCGGCGAAGATCGCCTCGATCGGGCCCGGGTGCTGGCGCAGGATCTCCATGCCGATGGTGCCCTGACCGGCAATGACGTCGGGATCATCGAACGGGTGGACGAAGACGAGCCGGCGCCGCGCGGCGAGCGTGTCGGCATGCGCCTTGGCATCGGAGTAGGACTCGCCACGCAGGACGATCTCCACGTTGCGGCCACCGAAGGCCTTCACGGCATCGATCTTGACCTGCGGCGTCGTCACCGGCATGACGATGACCGCCTTGCAGCCCAGTCGGGTCGCCGCCAGCGCGACGCCCTGCGCATGATTGCCGGCGGAAGCGGCGATCACGCCGCGCCTGAGCTCGGCCGGGTCGAGGCGGGCCATCTTGTTGTAGGCGCCGCGCAGCTTGAACGAGAACACTGGCTGGTTGTCCTCGCGCTTGAGCAGGACCGTGCAGCCGGTCCGCGCGGAGAGTCCCGGCGCAACCTCGAGTTCGCTTTCAAGGGCGACGTCATAGACGCGGCTCGTGAGTATTCGTTTCAGGTAGTCGGCGGGCATCACGGGATCCGGCAGCGGACCTGCAGACTAACCAGCCCGGAGGCAACCCACAATTGCCCTGCCCCGGCGGACCTGCGCCGGCGACGGCTCAGCCACCCATCTTGAGGTCCTTCATGCTCCAGATGAACTCGATGGCGATGACGCTGGCCGACTTGCCGTCGATGCGCACCTTGCAATTGAGCATCTGGGTGTATTCGGTGCCGAGGCCACGATCGAAAATGACCGGGCCGGACACCTGCAGCGTGTCGGCCACGTTGGGCACGTCCTTGGCACTGGCCACGAGTTTTTCCGAATCGATCTCGTAGGATTTTCCGGACAGGCGCTGGTTGGCCTCGGCCACGCAGGCATCGGCGGCCATTTGCGCGCGCCCGGCTCCGCCGCACGCGCCGAGCAGCAGGGCCAGAAAGGTCGCCAGGATGAAACGCATCAGCTTGCTCCCGCTTCAGTGTGCTCAGGGTCGCACATCGTGAAGCCTGTCACGGCATCACGACGGATGAAAGTATAGGTGCTCGGCGCGCGGAACCCATGCTGCGCCGCAATGCGGCCAGCCAGGGATCAATACAGCGGTACGCCCGGGTCGATCTCGCGCGACCACGCATCGATGCCGCCCTGCACGTTGTGGACGGCACGGAATCCCTGCTCGCGGAAATGCTCGGCCGCGCGCTGGCTGGAGATGCCATGGTGGCAGAGGAACGCCAGCGGGGTCTCCTTCGGCAACTTGAGCAGGCGTTCGTGCGAACTTGCGTCGAGCACCTCGGCCTTGGCGAATGGCGCGCGCGCACGCTCGTCGGCCGGTCGGATGTCGATGACCGTGATCCTGCCTTCGTCGAGCAGCTTCCTGAGGCCATGCACGTCGAGGCCATGCACCTTGGGCGGCGCAGCTGGAAGGTCGATGGACAGGCCCTCGCCCTGGGCGGTTTCGGTCCAGCCGATATGGGCACCGCGGGCGCGCTGCGCGCTGGCCGGATCGAACAGCACGTCGATACCGTTGGCGCGCGCAAGAATCTCGTTGCCCTGGATCTCGCGAAGCTGGAACTGCGGCTGGAAACGGCCATCGATGGCGAGGAACAGGCCCATGCCTTCGGCGTCGGCGAGCGCGTTGCGGATCTGCTTCGCTGCTTCGTCGCTGATCGTGATCTCGGGCGGCGTACGATCGGGTTCGGGCAGGTTGAACAGCTTGTGCAGCTCGCCGCTCGCGGCCATGCCCTGCACGATGTCGGCGCCACCGACCAGTTCGCCGCCGACATAGAGCTGCGGAATGGTCGGCCAGTTTCCGTATTCCTTGATGCCCTGGCGGATCGCCTCGTCGGCGAGCACGTCGACCGTGACGTAATCATCGAGAAGCCCATCGAGGACGCCGACGGTGGCCGCCGAAAAACCGCAGCTGGGTGCCTGGCGCGTGCCTTTCATGAACAGGACCACGGGATGGCGGGCAAGCATCGTTTCGATGCGCTGGCGGACGGATTCGGTGCTGGACATGGAGGACTCCTCGAACAATGGCGTTGGCTTGGGCGGGCTGCCGGAGTCCCGGCGCGCCGCAGAAAGGCAGGGATCATTGCATGTGGGTGCGCCGGGCGCATTGCACAAGGGTTTCGCGCCGGCATGGCCAGCCTGGCCCCCGCCCCGGCAAGCGCGCACCGTCCTGGCGCTCCGGTTTGGCCGGCCCGCGAAAATACTGGATAATTCGCGGTCCAGGGGAACAACCACCGTCAGGGGAAATGACATGATCCGCAAGTTGCCGCTTTGCATCGCCCTCGCGCTCGCCGCCGCGGCGAACGCGCAGCCACCCGCCGAGCCGGCATCCAGCGACGCCAGCATTCCGCTGACCTATGTCGGATCCAACGCCCGCGTTTCGCTCGGCGTCAACGACGATGGCGACGTGCTCGGCGAGATCCTCGCGATCCTCGGCAAGACCGACGATTCGGCCTGGCTGGCGGAACTGTGGCTGGGCCAGGGCGGCGCCGGCGGCGTGCAGCTCGGCTACAACCGCCTGCGCGGAGACGCCGGCAACAGTGCGGCGGCGGTCTGGAAGTTCTTCGCGGCCGGCGACCAGAACGCATTCAAGGACCGCAAGGCCACGCTCGGCCTCGGCTGGGAACGCGACGACCTGTTCTTCAGCGGCTACTTCAGCCACGCCACCAGCGGCACGCGCCTGGTCGACTCGCGGCTGGTCACCGACACCACGACCCTGACCGGCAGCGATGCGGGCGGCGCCTATACGCAGACGCAGACGATCGAGACCCTCACGCGCTTTTTCGAGCACCCCTACGAGAACGGCGCCGGCCTGCGCTTCGGCGCCTACTTCGACGAGCCGCTGCTGCGCGTGCGCGGCGGCTTCGACTACGAAAAGGGCAAGTTCAGTTCGGACCAGGCCACTGTTTCCGTCGGCATCGACAAGCTGTTCCGCAACAGCCCGTTCAGCCTGTCGGTGCAGGCCGAGCACGCGCGCAAGTCCGGCGACTTCGAGATCGACAAGAGCGATACGCGCGGCTGGCTGCTGCTGCGTTACGATTTCGGCCAGAATTTCCGCGCCCGCGAGCCGTTCCAGCTGGTCGAAGTGCGCACGCCGGCCGCTGCGGCCAGCGCTCCGGCCGAGCCCCGGGTGATCCGCAACGAGGTCCGTCTCGACGGCGATGCATTCTTCGGCTTCGATCGTTCCGAGCTGCGCCCGGATGCAATCGCCGCGCTCGATGCGCTGGTGGCGAAGCTGCAGTCGATGGATCGGGTCAGTCGCGTCAGCGTGGTCGGACATACCGATTCGGTCGGCAGCGAAGCCTACAACCAGGCGCTTTCCGTGCGCCGCGCGGCCAGCGCCAAGGCGCACCTGGTCAGCCGCGGCGTTCCTGCCGACCAGATCGACGCGCGCGGCGAAGGCGAGCTCAACCCGAGCTTCCCCAACGATACGCCGGCGAACCGGCAGAAGAACCGCCGCGTCGATGTCGAGTTCCTGACCATCGAGGAGACCGTGGTTCCGGCACCCGAGCCGGCACCGGCGGCGGACAAGGTCGAATGGGTGCGCGAGCCGGTCAAGGCCAATCCGGCCTGGATCGAACGTGCGCTGCGCAATCCGGCCGAGCACAAGCGCACGGTCGACGTGTACCGGTTCGAACGGGAAACCTCGACGACGACACTCGGTCCGCGCACCTACCTCAATGGCGTGCCCGTGGCGGCGAACGATGCCCTCACGGTCGGCTTCAATGCACCGGCAACCGTCATCGACGTACTCGCCAACGACAGCGACCCGGACAACGACCCGCTGACCATCACGGCCGTCTCCACGCCGTCGCATGGCACCGCGGTGGCCGGCGCAGGCGGCATCAGCTACACGCCGGCGACCGGCTATTCGGGCAGCGACAGCTTCACCTACACGATCAGCGACGGTCGCGGTGGCAGCGCAACGGCGACCGTCAACGTGACCGTGCTCACTGCCGCGGAAACCAACCGGGCGCCGATCGCGGTCAACGACGATGGCGGCGTGCTCAAGGGCTACGATTCGGATATCGACGTGCTGTCCAACGACAGTGATCCGGACGGCGACCCGCTGACGGTCATCGAGGTCGCCCATACCGGGCCCGGCAATGCGGTCATCACGATCAATCCCGACAACACGATCCACTACCAGTCGATCCATGGCTTTGCCGGCTACGACAGCTTCCAGTACACCATTTCGGACGGACGCGGCGGCACGGCCACGGCGACGGTGACGGTGCTGGTCTACGAACTGCTCTGAGCAGGTCGCCGCGGCGCGCCCCCTGATCCGGGGGCGCCGGTTTCAGGAATCCCCGGCCAGTATTTGCCGCGCGACCGGCAGGATCCGCGCGGTCCACATCGCGTACTGTGCGGCCGACGGGTGCAGGCCATCGGCGACCAGCAGGTCGCGGCCGGCGCCACGCGATATCGCCGTGACATCGACCCAGTGCGCGCCGGCGCCTTCGGCCAGCTCGCGGTTGATCGCATTGAAACGATCGATTTCGTCCGCGACGCGCACCACGTCGGCGCCCTTGTCGGCGGCGAATGGCGTGACGCCCCAGTCGGGAATCGAGACGACGACCACCCGCGCCGGCTCGGCGCCGGCCATCGACACGGCTGTCGCCAGCAGTCCGGCGAATTCCCCGCGGTAGTTGTCGAGGTCGCGGCCGCGATACTGGTTGTTGACGCCGATCAGCAGGCTGACCAGGGCAAACGGTGGCGTGCACGCGCTGGCGTCGATGGCGACGCGCAGTTCATCGGTGGTCCAGCCGGTGGTGGCGATGATGGCCGGATCGTCCACTGCCAGGCCGGCGCTGCGCAATGCTGCCGCCAATTGAAACGGCCAGCGATCGCAGGCGGGGACGCCCTCGCCTATCGTGTAGGAATCGCCAAGCGCGAGGAATCGTGCGGACGCGCTGGCGGATGGCTTCGACACGTTGCGCGGGCCTGCTTCGTCACGCGACATGTCGCGCCGGTAGCGAGGCGGCGGCCGTGCGTTCGAGGGCACGTTCGATGCGCGCGAACACGTCGGCGATGACCGCGGCCTCGGGCAGCAGGGTGACCCTGAAATGGTTGCGGTAGTCGACGTTGAAACTCGACCCCGGGACGATCAGCACGTCTTCGGTCTCGAGCAGGTGCAGCGCGAATGCTTCGTCGTCGAAGCGTGGCAACTTCTTGGTATCCACGCCGGGAAACGCATAGAGCGCGCCGGCCGGCGCAACCACCTGCAGGAACCGGCTGCGTGCGACGGCATCGAGGACGGCCTGGCGCGATGCATGCAGCCGGCCAGCCGGCCCGGTCAGCTCACCGATTGTCTGCGGACCCTGCAGGGCCGGTTCGATCGCCCATTGGCCCGGCACATTGCCGCACAGGCGCAGGGCCGCGAGCAGGTCGAAGGCATGCAGCATGTCGGCCACGCGCGCCGCGTTGCCGGAAACACTGAACCAGCCGACCCGGTAGCCACAGGCGCGATGGACCTTGCTGAGTCCGCCGAAACTGAGGCACGGCAGATCGCCGGCCAGTGCGGCCAGCGGCTCGAAGCGCGCCTCGTCGTAGAGGATGCCGTCGTAGATTTCGTCGGCCATGAGGACCAGGCGATGGCGTTCCGCCAGGGCCACGATCTGCGCCAGCAGTTCGCGCGGATAGTTCGCGCCGGTCGGATTGTTCGGATTGATCAGCACGATCGCGCGCGTGCGCGGCGTGATCAGCGCCGCCATCTCGTCGACATCGGGCAGATGGCCGCGCGCGGCCGGACAGGGATAGTGCACTGCCCTGCCGCCGTTGAGGATCGTCGCCGCGGTCCACAGCGGATAGTCCGGCGCCGGGATCAGCACTTCGTCGCCCGGCTCGAGCAGGGCGCGCAGGCTCAGGTCGATCAGTTCGCTGACGCCATTGCCGATGAAGATGCGCTCCGCATGGGTCGTGCTTGAGCCGCGTGCGAGTTGCTGCGCGGCGATTGCCTCGCGGGCGCGTTCGAGGCCCTGCTGCTGGCAGTAGGCTTCGCTGCGCGGCAGCGATCGCGTCACCGCGTCGCGGATATGCGCCGGCGTCTCGAATCCGAAGGCACCGGGATTGCCGATGTTCAGGCGCACGATGTCGCGCCCTTCGGCTTCGAGGTCACGCGCCCGATGGCTCAGCGCCCCGCGGATTTCATAGCGGACTTCGGCAAGTCGGGAACTGGTCGGAACGGTTCGATGGGGCATGGCCTGACACGGGATGTGGCATCCCCTGGCATCTTAACAACAATTTATGCGCCGCTCCACACCACCGCCGCCCCCTCCCCCTCCCCGCAAAAAACCCCCCCCCCGCCGCATCTGAATCGGCAGTAGCCACCGGACAGGACCTTCGGCAGGCGCGCAGGATGCTGCACCCGCCCATACTGACCATCGCTCGTCGACGCATTTGACAGGACGAGTTTTGGTGTTATAGTTACCTACAACACTACTCTAGAAACCGCATCGCCATGGCCCGCCTGACCCAGCATCTGACTCTCTCCCTCGCCCTGATCGCCGCCCTCGCCGGCTGCTCGGGCGGCCCTGCGCAAAATCCGGTCGCGGCCGAAAAGGCCAAGGTCGAAGATGGCCAGCCGGTCGAGACCGCGCGCGTCGAGCAGGGTGAACTGACCGCGCGCTATGCCGCAACGGCCACCCTGCAGGCGGAACGCGAAGCGAAGATCGTCAGCGAGGTTCCGGGCACGGTGCTCGAATTGCTGGTCGAGGAAGGCGATCGCGTGAGCATGGGCCAGGTATTGGCTCGAGTCGACGCCGCGCACAGCCGCCTGCAGCTGCGCGAAGCCGAGGCCGACCTGCAGCGTCGCAAGAATGATGTCGATCGTGGCGAAAAGCTGCTCGCGCGCAAGCTCATCGCAGCCACCAGCCATGACCAGGCCGAGTCCGATTACGCGGTCCGTCGCGCCGAGGTGGCGCTGGCCCGGGTAGTGGTCGCCAAGAGCGAAATCCGCGCCCCGTTCGATGGCGTGGTCACCCGGCGCTGGATCAAGCAGGGTCAGTTGCTGGCCGCCAATACCCCCGTTTTCGACGTCGCCGACTTCAGCGACCTGCGTGCCGACCTGCGCGTTCCCGAGCGCGACGCGGTGGCGCTGGCCGCCGGACAGCCGGTCAGTTTCACCGTTGATGCGCTCGGCAACCGCAACTTCGATGCCCATATCGAACGCATCGCTCCGGTGGTCGATCGCGAAAGCGGCACGGTCAAGGTGACGGTGCGCGTCGACAACCGCGAGCGCAGCCTGCGCCCGGGCCTGTTCACGCGCATGGACATCTCCTTCCTGCATGTCGCCAATGCCGTGCTGATGCCGAAGACCGCCGTACTCGGCAGTCGCGACGCCGAAATCGCCTATGTCATCGTCGACGGCAAGGCCCGCCGCACGCCGATCCGCACCGGCTACGAAAACGGCAACCGGATCCAGGTGCTCGAAGGCGTCGGCGTCGGTGACGAGGTCGTCGTGACCGGGCATGCCTCGTTGACCGATGGTGCCCTGGTCGAAGTCCTCAATCCCGACGGGCCGGCGAAGATCGCCCAGGCCCGTGCGGTGGCGGCGACGGCCAGCAGCGGCGGCTGAGCGGATTCTCCGCAACGACATCGTTCGCCGGTAGAATCCCGGCGATGGCCGACTCCCCGGACTCCCTGCTTTCGTGCATCGGCTGGCGCGGCGAACTTCCCGCCGCCTCAGCCGATCATCCCGACACCCGCATCGCGCGCGTGATCGCCCAGCATCGGGCCGGTTACGAGCTGCATGACGGCGCCGAGGCTTTCAATGCACAGCCGGCGCCGCGTTTCCTCAAGCCGTCGATCGATCCGACCGAGCGTCCGGCGGTGGGCGACTTCGTGCGCGTCACGCACGGCAAGCCGCCCTCGATCGAGACGGTCCTGCCGCGCCGCAGCGAGCTGGCACGCGCGGCCGCCGGCGAACGCCACCAGCGCCAGCTGATCGCGACCAATATCGACACCGTCATGGTCATCAGCGGCCTCGACGGCGACTTCAATCCGGCCCGCATCGACCGCTATCTCATGCTGGTCGAAGGCAGCGGCGCACAGGCCGTCGTCGTGCTCACCAAGGCCGATACCGCCGACGATATCGACGCCGCGATCGCGGAAATGCGCAAGCGCGTTCCGGCAAACACCGAAATCGTTGCGATCAACGCGAAATCGCATGAAAGCGTGGCGCCGTTGCAGCGCTATTTCGGCCCCGGCAGCTCGACCGTGCTGGTCGGTTCGTCGGGCGTGGGCAAATCGACGCTGACCAATACCCTGCTCGGCGAAACGCGCCAGGCCACCAACGCCGTGCGCGAGACCGACAGCCGCGGCCGGCATACCACGACCTATCGTGCGCTGATCCAGTTGCCGACCGGGGGCTGCCTGATCGACACGCCGGGCATGCGCGAGATCAAGCTGACCGGCGAGGAATCGCTGGACGGAAGCCAGTTCGGCGACATCGAGGAACTGGCCCAGGAATGCCGCTTCGGCGACTGCAGCCACCTCAGCGAACCGGGCTGCGCGGTGCGCGCCGCGCTCGAGGATGGACGCCTCGACAACGACCGCTGGCACAACTACCTGAAGCTGCGCGGCGAACTCGCCGCCGCCGCCGACAGTCTCGAAACGCAGTTGCGCCGCAAGAGCGAATCGCGCGTGCTGACCAAGGCGCTGGGGCGACGCCTGGACGAAAAGTACGGCAGGCATTGAGAATCCGGGATGACCAGCCGTCCGGCTGTTTGACACCGGGATTCGGGAAAGTCCCCGGCAAGCGCGGGACGAATGCAATGCCGGCATCAATTTCCCGGTAGCTAGCGAACGCCGTCGTAAGCGCCTTGCGCAAGCTCGACCAGCAGATCTCGCTCGGCCTCGGTCGGCTCGGTGCCGGGAATCCAGCTGAACTCGAAGTGCTTGCCGCCTTTCAGGTAGCGCACCATCGCACGCGCATTGCCCTGCGCACAGGCAAAGCCGATGTTGCCCTGTGCCCCGAGCGCGGGCAGTGACTCAATCCGGCAGTCGCCACTGGCTGCCATGGTCTGCGCGAGTCCGGCATCGACATTCTCGACGATGGCCAGCATCAGCACGCGCTTGCCGGCGTTGGCGATGCAGCTGTTTGCACCGTAGACCTGCTGTGAGAACGTCGCGCCCTTGAACAGCTTCTGCAGCACGCCCTGGTCAAAGTACGCGCAGCGGGTCGCCGCGGCCAGGCTTTCGGCATCGCCGGCCAGGTCGAAGGCGCGGCGGGTCAGCGCAAGGAATCCTTCGCGCGATGCGCCGGAAAGGGCCCCGGGCAGGGTCAGCGAGCCCATGGCCACGACGCGCCCCTGATGGCCGACCAGGAACAGCGAGCTTCGTGCATCGCTGCCGGCGTCGGCTTTCGGGCGATAGCTGAAGCCGCGCCGGCCTAGCGCGGCGATGGGCTCCACGGCATAGCTCGCATCGAGGTTCTTGCGCAGGCTGGCGACGAAATCCTCGGCCTTGCCGGGCGAGTCCTGGACCATCTGGGTCAGGCTCAGGATCGCCGCGCCGTTGCGCGACCGGCCGAGGAACTGGCAGGCGCCAACCTTGCCGCCGCCCGTGGTCCGCCATGGCCCGAAGGCGGCAAGCGCCTCGCCGACCTGCGCGACCGGCAGCCACTGGCATTCTTCCGCCGCCAGCGCCGGGCGACAGGCCGCCAGCAGGAGAGTGAATACCACGAACACAGGCAGCCAGGATCTCATGACAGGGGCCTCCCCGATGGGCTTGCCGGCGTTCTGCCCCTGCACGTCGCAAGGCGCCAATCACGTGCAACTCGTGGGGGCCCTGTACTCCGGCCAGACTGGTCTATATTGGCAACCCATCATGCGCACCTCCGCCGACAGTCTCGCCCACCACACCGCGCTCGACCGGCGCCTGGTCGCGGCGGTCAAGGGCATTCGCCTGCTTGGCTCGATCAGCTGGCCGGCCTCGGCGCAGCAGTCCTTTCTCGACAACTGGCACCGCGGCATTGCCGGCCTGCCGGTCGTCGACTACGCGCGACCCGACTACGCCGTGGCGCGCGCCGAGATCACCTCGATCCGCGACGCCGCCGATGCGCAGCATCCGGTCGGCGACTATATCCGTCGCAACGCCGAATCCTGGCGCGTGGCGACCGAACTGCTCGATGCTGTCGGCACGCCGCAACTGACCACCGCCTCGATCCAGCTGTTCGGCCGACCCGGTTCGCGCGTGCCGGGCAGCGAACTCAGCAACCTCGATGCGGCCCGGCATTTCATCAGCCTCGCCGACGAGCTGGACAACGAGGTACTCGCCAGCGGGGCCGACTACTGCATCCCGGCGGCGGTGTTGTGCGAGGACCTGCAGCACCAGCTCGATGGCTTTTTCGGCAAGGGCATCGTGCGCGTGGAAGTCGACGACCAGCTGATATCGAAGGCGGCTGCCGGAGCAACGCGCATTCGCCTGCGTTCGGCCACCTGCTTCAGCGAATACGACCGCAACCAGTTGCTCGAGCACGAAGCCTACGTGCACACGCTGAGCGCGCTGAACGGGCGGCGCCAGCCCAACCTCACTTCGTTGGGCCTCAGTTCGCCGCGCATCACGGCAACCCAGGAGGGCCTGGCGGTATTCGCCGAGCTGATGACCGGCTCACTCGACATCGAGCGCTTCAAGCGCATCAGCCTGCGCATCCTGGCCATCGACATGGCCCTCAACGGCGCGGACTTCATCGAGGTTTTCCGCTATTTCCTCGATGCCGGGCAGACCGAGACCGACAGCTTCTCCTCGGCCCAGCGCGTGTTCCGCGGCTCGCCGCTGACCGGCGGATCTGCTTTTACCAAGGACACCGTCTACCTGCATGGATTGCTGTCCGTTCACACGTTTTTCCGCTGGGCGCTGAAGAACCGGAAGCTGAACCTGTGCCGCAACCTGTTCGCCGGCAAGATGAGCCTGCACGACGTGGTCGCGCTTGAAAGCGAGTTCGACTCCGGCTACATCGCCGCACCGAACTGGCTGCCGCGCTGGGTGCAGCACGCCAACGGACTCGCCGCGATGCTCGCGTTCTCGCTGTTCGCCAACCGCATCCGCCTCGATCGCGTCGAGGCGGAAGATCTTGTGCTCTCGCTGTAGCGGCAATCAGGACTCGAAATCGTCGCGGAAGATCAGATCGTCCGGATGCCTTTCCAGGCCGCCGAGATCGTAGTTTCCATAAAGTGCGGTCCAGAAAGGATCGTCATACGGCCGAGGGCCGCCATCTGCGCCCAGCAGGACGGAACCCTCACTCTCGTCGCACCAGTCGACCATCGGAGAAGTGGCGGCCAGGCTGAAGTCACGATTGGCCGCATCGACGAATTGCGGCTGCACCGTGGTGCTGCGCAGCGAGCCCGCCGCAAAGGCGCTGCCCGATTCATTCAAGCGGTTGCAATCGCCGCTCGGCACCGTGCCGCGGGATCCGGGATCTGCCGAAAGTCCGGTACTGGAATCAAAAATACTTCCGACGATGCCAATTGGATACATCGCGCTGCCTCCATAGCTCGGCGAATAGACGATGCGCGGAACACCGACATTGCGCGCGAAAGTGTTGAAACCCAGCAGTGCCGAACTGGCGGTCATCCAGACGATCGATGCATCGCTTGCAATGGCGGCACCATTGGCATCGTTGTTGGCAATGACGCTGCCGAATATCTGCAACCCATCCCGGTTGAGACCGGCGCCGGTGCCGGGCGCTTCTCCTACCGAAATAGCCATGCCGCGCGACGAGCTCACGTGATTGAGTTCAATGAACGTCCCGCTGATCAGGGTAGTGCCATGAAGGGCTCGCAGGCCGCCGCCGGAATCGAGAAAGTCGGTTCCGGTGACACGGTTTCCCGACAGCTGGGAGCAGCGAAGGGTTTCGTGGCAGTTCGCCCCGCGCAGCGTGCGCAGTATCCTGGTGTCGGAATTGACCGCATACACGCCACCACCCTGTACCCCGGCGGTGTTATTGTTGATCGTCGCATTGCGCGCAATCAAGGCGCTGTCGGCCAGGAAAATCCCTCCCCCGCGTTCTGCACTATTGAGGGCGACGATGGAAGGCTGCTGGCGACCGCCGACGACATAGAGCGTTGAGCCGGCCCAGGCGCTGATGCCGCCACCATACCCAACTCCTCCCGAAGCGAGCGCGCGATTGGCAATCACTCCTTGTGCGGTGGCAGTCGAGTGATCGCCCAACCACATGTAGCATCCCTCTGAATAGATGCCACCGCCACCGCTGAAGCTGGCCGTTGCATCGTTGCCAGCTATCAGGCTGTTGTCCACCGTCATGATGACCCGGCCTTCGCAGGCGATGCCGCCACCGGCCCCGGCCTGGTTGTTGCTGATGCTGGATCCGCCATAGATGAAGAGTCCCGTGCGTTCAAGGGAACCTGCGGTACCTGGCTGGCCCAGGATCCAGATACCACCGCCTCGATCGGGCGCATTGTTGTCGTGGATGCTGGAATTCTCCACAAGCACCCAGAACGGCCCATCGATCGTGACTGCACCCCCTGGCGCACTCGGCACGCCTGTACCGCCGGTGATCTCGAGTGCGGAAATGCGCAGCGTGTAGATGGTGCTGCCCGCGTAGCTCCCAGTGGCGCGCAACGGGCTGCCGGTGAAACCGGAGCCGTCAAGTATCGTGCGACCCGATGGCGTCGGATCGCTACAGGTATCGTAGCCTCCATAGATAGCCACGTTACGAGCCGGAACGAGTTGCGGTCCGGTAATCACGACGTTCTTGGCAACCCGGATATCGAGCTGGTCTGCGGTCAGCGCCCACTGTGCCGCCAGCGTAATGCTGGAAAAGCCGCAGGCCCCGTCGCTGCCGACCGTGACCGTAGCGGTCGTGCCATGCGGTCGACCAGGAATTGGCGGTCGCTCTGGTTCGGATCCAGCCATTGATACCAGCGGCATCAACAGGACAGTGGACAAGACAAATCGCGAGAGCATGGCATTTCTCCAGGCGTGGCCGATCCCCTGCGGGATAGATCGCAACCCGGCAACGGATCGGGACACAATCAATGAATCCAGTCCACGCAAGGGCCACTTTCAGGAACACGAAGGGCTACACTCCGTCGCGTGTACCGAGTGGCATTTGACGGCCAAGGTCGATGACAGAGATCACCCAAATGCTTCTGCGCGCCCGCAACGGAGAGCCGCAGTTGCTCGAGCGGGTTTTCGAGGTGCTCTATGCGGAGCTGCACCGTCTGGCTGAATCGCGCTTCCGCGATGGCAGCCAGACCCTGACACCCACCGCCCTCGTCCACGAAACATTTCTCAGGCTCGTCGGCAACGAAAACCTGAGCCTGCAGGACCGCCGTCATTTCTTCGCCTGCGCGGCACGCTCGATGCGCTGTATCGTGGTCGACCACGCGCGACGGCGCAGCGCGGAGCGGCGCGGTGGGGGCGCCACTGCGCTGACTCTCGACGAGGGCCTGGTCGGCAGCGACATTCCTGCTGTCGAGCTGCTTTCGCTGGATCAGGCGCTCGACCGCCTCGATGCCATTGACGCACGCCAGCGCCAGGTGGTCGAGCTGCATTTCTTCGCAGGGCTCACGTTTGCCGAAATTGGAGCCCTGCTCGAATGCGCCGAGCGCACCGCCAAGCGGGAATGGGAACGTGCGCGTGCCTTCCTGCATGCGGAACTCGACGAATCCCCGTCGCCTTGATCCTCAGGAACCCGGCTGGCCCGCGCGGCGCAAGAGCGGCGCGGACATGACGGACATGTGGCGATAGCGTCAGGGCATTTCGAAACCGTCTGCAAAGATCAGATCCGGGTTGCCGAATGCAATCGGCGGACTGAACTCCGAGGTGCTGCCAATGCCATTGTTGTCCGTGGCGGTTGCGACCAGGCTGCCTCCCGTCGTGCCGACCGGGAGCGGCAGCGTTGTATTTATCACTCCCGGAGCATGGGCGATGGCATAGGCGAGATAGACCTTTCCCTCGCCACTGGCAAAGCTGTCGGCGAGATAGAAATCCGCATAGATGCCATACGTGGAATTGACGGTCGTGGAATCGATTCGCCACTGAACGTTCAGTACAGTCGGAGATTGCGGATTGTCCGGTACCACCGAAAGGATCTCCGGATAGTTCTGCATTTTATTGGGACCCGTATCCGGATCGCCGGCATCGTTGGCCGTCGGGCCATTGTCACGAAGGTCGATCCCGATTCCGCCGTTCGAGAAGATCGAGTTCTGGAAGATGGCATTGTCATTGAGAACATCGAGGAAGAGGCCAACGCCCGCGCGACCGTTGAATGCAATCCGGTTGAGAGACAGGGTGTTGGACTGGGCACTGCCGTAGTTCAGTCCAATGCCGTATCCGTCATTGCCGATATGGGCGCCATCGCTGGTCACGCCGATGAAATTGCCGCTGATGTCGCTGCTGTCCGTGCCCAGGCTTATTCCATCCAGCCTTGAAAAACCCACCGTGTTGTCGCTGATGCTGGCAGAGCTGGCGGACGCTCGAAGGTTGATCCCGTTGCCGTCATTGCCGAAATTCTGGATTCCACCGACCGCGAAATTGGCGAAGCCCATGACGTTGCCCTGGATCAGGGTGCCAGCACCGGATACATCGATGGCATCGTCACCGCTGTTCAGGATCCGGTTGTCGATGATGTTGTTGCCGGACCCGGCGTTGATGTGGATGCCATCGCCGCTGTTGCCCTGCGAAAATGCGGTGACGCCGATCTGATTGCCGACGACGGTGTTGCCGTCTCCGCTGACAAAGACGCCTTGTGTATTGTTCGCGATGGTATTGGCGCCCGCGGCAACGCCCGAGCCGATCATGTTGTCCGCGCCCTGCACGCTGATGCCGATGCCACCATTGCCACGGGCAGCGCCGTTGATGGCTATCCCTATCTTGTTCGCCGAGATCTGGTTGCTGGATCCGGCAATCTGGATCGCATTGCCGAGGTTGCCGGACACCACGTTGCCGTAGAAGACGCCGATGGAGTTGCCATTGGCCCCTAGTCCGGCGATACCGATGCCATTGCCCCGGGCTGAAATGCCCTCGGGGGTCGTACCGATACGGTTGCCGGAGATGATGTTGCCCGTACCGATGCCGAGCGCAACACCAGCATCGATGTTTCCGGAGATCACGTTGCCGAATCCGCTCAGATAACGGCCGATGACATTGTTTGAAGTGCCTGCAAAGATTCCAAGCGAATTGCCGGCAGCAGCCCCATTGGCCAGCAGGCCCACGTAACAAAGATCCACGAACAGGTTGTTGGCGCCATTGCCCATGTCGATACCGGTCGAGAAATTGACGATTCCCATCGCCCTTACGCTGCTGAACGCGGCTCCGCTTCCCAGGAATCGAAGTCCCTTGGCACTGCCTCCTGCACCGCCGACGGCGGAGCCGCTGATGTAGACAACCGGCGCTGCATTCTCCAGATTCAGGTTTGCGCCAGGATAGGCAGGGGCCGTGGTGCCATCGATATCCAGCCGATCGGTAATCGCCGGCAACGCACCGACCAGCGCGGCGACGCCAATGTTTCCACCAACCGAGAATTCGATCCTGTCGGCACCCGGCAATGCGTTGGTCTCTTCGATGGCCGCCCGAAGCGGACACTGCAGGAAGGAATCGGCACACACGCCATTCCCGGGATTGATGTCATGCGCATCAGGATCGTCGGCGGTCGAATTGACAATGATCGTCGCGGCCCAGCCGTTCGTTGCGCCGGGAAACGTCGAAAGCGAGAGCGCGACATGCAGCAGGAGCGATCGGATATTCATTGCGTGTCTCCCTGAACGTGAAACCGGAAAGCCTCGATCCAATGCCGGATTCATTGCTCTCCGCTCCGGGGGCGGTAGTGATCATGGCAATCAAGGCAGGGCAGCCGGCGCTGCTTCACGCATGTTCCCCAGGGGCGGACAGCGGACCCTGTCACCCACAATCGCAGCCTGGCCACAAATCGGGACAGGCAAGCGCAAGGTTGACGCCTGCGAACCAAGCCGCGGTGCAATTTGGCGCGCTCGCCGTTCAACCCGGATGCCGCGCGCTTGATTCATCGCATTCCGCGGCGCGGCATGGATGACGGTGGCCTATCCGGTAAACTGCGTTTGAGGATCGCTGGAGCAAGTTGCTCATGAAGGCTGATGACGCCAATCTGAAACAACGTGCTTCCGAGCTGTTTGGCAGACTGCTCGATCTCGATGATTCCGAGCGCGATGCCGGAATCGAAGGCATGACAGGCTCTGCCGAATTGCGCGGGTATTTGCGACGGCTGCTTGCAGGCCATCGCAAATCCGGCATTCTCGATCGAGAGCCAGTAACCACACCGGTGCGCCTGACTCGAATCGGGGACTGGAAAATACTCGAAGAGATCGGTCGTGGCGGAATGGCTGTTGTCTACCATGCGCAACGCGAAATCGGCGGCAGCGTGCAGGAGGCTGCGGTAAAGCTGCTGACGGCAGGCGCATTGGCCGGCCACGGACGCGAACGCTTCCTGCGCGAACAGGCCATCCTGACCCGCCTCGATCATCCGAATATCGTCGGCCTGCTGGATGCCGGCGTGCTCGACGACGGAACGCCGTGGCTGGCGATGGCGCTGATCGACGGTGAGCGCATCGATACCTGGTGCAGCAGGCATTCGCTCGACACCAGGGCGATCGTGGCGCTCTTCCTCGATGTCTGTTCGGCGGTCGCCTATGCACACCGGAACCTCATCGTGCACCGCGATCTGAAACCCTCCAATATCCTGGTCGACGGCGACGCCCGCGTGCGCCTTCTCGATTTCGGCATTGCGCGACTGATCGAGGACAGCGACAGCGAAGTCACGGCCACCGCCCTGCGCGCCCTGACGCCCCGCTACGCCGCACCCGAACAGTTCGGCGCCGAACCGACGACGACCGCGACCGACGTGTTCGGTCTCGGTGCCGTCCTCTATGCCCTGCTCGCCGGCCGACCACCCCGTGACGCCCGCTCGAGTCCGGAGCAGACGATTACCTGGCCGTCCCGGGCAGTGCGAGCCAATGAGCAATGGCCACTCGCCCAACGCAAATTGCGCGCACGCGATCTGCATGGCGATCTCGATACCATCCTGCTGAAGGCGCTGGCGCCTGAGCCGAACCGGCGCTACCCCACCGTGGAAGCCCTGGCCGCCGACTTGCGCGCCTGGCTGGGCCATCATCCGATTGCGGCACGGCCTGCTTCGGCCTGGTACTTTGCCACTCGTTTCGTGCGCCGGAACCGGCTTGCAGTCGCGATCGCCACGGCAGCGATGGCATTGAGCGTGCTATCGGTCCGGCAAGTGGTGCTGGAACGCGATCGCGCAGAAGCGCAGGCGAAGCGCGCCACCGAAGTACGCGACTTCCTTGCCAACGTGTTCGCGTCGGCCGAGCCTTCGCGGGGCCCGGTGCCAAGCGTCGTCGACGTCCTCGACGAAGGATCGAGGCGCTCGCGCGAAGAACTGGTCCTCTCCGACCCGCTTGCCGCGGCCGATGTACTGACCATAACGGGCGCGACGTATCGCGAACTGGGCGAACTGGACAAGGCCGGCATCGACCTCGACGAAGCGCTCGCCCTCCTGGCCAAAGTGCAGCCGCCCCCTGCGCTCGAACTGGCCAATGTGTACTCCACACTCGGTCGGCTTAAGCGGCTTCGCGGCCAGACAACCGAGAGCATCGAACTGCTCTCCACGGGCCTGCGCTGGGCAAGACGCGCAGACGCCCCTGCCGAGCAGATTTTCCAGATCGAAGTCTCGATAGCAGCATCGGAGAACTATGCCGGCCAGGCCGAGCTTGCCGAAAAATCCATGCGCCGCGTGCTGGGCGAAATCTCCGCACGGCACCCCGCAAATTTGCAAGTGAGACTGGATGCGCTGAATGCACTTGGCACATCCTTGGCCATCCAGCGGCGCGGCTACCCTGAACAAGCCGCCTTGCATGAGGAGCGCCTCGAGCTGACGCGCAGCCTCTATGGCGAAGAAACCGGCTGGTACGCCTTCGCCCTGGCGGATGCGGTTCCCACCTTTCGCAAGGCCGGCCAGATATCCCGCGCAGAAGATCTCGCACGCAAATCGGTGCGAATCAGCGACGGCATTTATTCGTCTCCCCACATGATTGCCGCTGTTGCCAACTGCAATCTGGCCGGCGTGCTGCAGCAGCAGGGCAATCCTGCGGAGGCGCTCGCCTACTACGATCGAAGCGTATCGATCGATGAAGCACTTTCCCGGGGCGATCTTCACGTCGAGTCGTGCCGGCGCGGACGCGCCCTCGCGCGCTTGTCGCTTGCCGATTTCTCCGGTTCACGCGACGACCTCGCCGCCGATCGTGCCCTCCTTGAGAAGCTCGACAAGCATCAATCCACTCTCTGGCTTGCCACGTGCGGAATCGAGGCGTCGATACTCGTTCGCGAGCGCGAGACCGAGGCCGCGGGCAAGCTGCTGGATCAGTGCGCGCCGGATCACTCGCCGACTCCGCCGACACCGGTCGATGAATTCGATCTAGCCCGCGCAGAAATCGAACTGGCCCGTGCGGACTGGGATGCGGCCCGGTCGCGCCTCGAGGAACTGCGGACTCGCCTCCCGGCCAGTGCGGTCTCTCGCACATGGCTGCGGCCCTGGATGCTCTCCGTCTACGTCGCCGGCGCCCTCGGCGACGCTGCGTGGAAGCAAGGGCTCATCGCCGAAATCATGGCGGTCAAGCCGGTACCGGGCATGCGGGATCTGTCGATGGCCCAGGCCTGCCTGCAACCCGACGCATCGATATCGGCCTGCCTGGTGCTGCCCTGATCCGGTCGTCGCACCTGTCCTCGGCGCGACTTGCGCAACGCCGCTGTGGCTCTCTGGCGAGCAGCCGGGTCGAGTTGAAGCCGGCCAGGGTCATGTTGCGGCGAATCGCCCCGCGGCAGCGTGGATATTGACATACGAACAAATTCGTAGAATCCTCGGCGCGTCGGGTGACCGGGAGCTTCCATGCGTGCCATCTTGTTGCTTTGCCTGGCTTTCCTCGTCATCGCATTCGATGCTCGGGGCCACGACGACGACTCCACGGCGCCACCCCCGGGCGGCGCCAGCAGTTACTGGCCTGGCCCCGGCGTCAGCGGCTCGTGGTACGACCCGCAGCGCGATGGCGAAGGCTTCGTGCTGGAGTACCTGCCCAACGGTTCGCTGCTCGTCATCTGGTTCACCTTTCCCGCCACGGGAGAGCCCGGGGAGCAGGCGTGGATCATCGGCGAAGGCGGCTACGTCGTCGGCAGCCGCGTGGGCTTCGACCACATGTACCGCACCTTCGGTGGCCGTTGGGGCACGGCCTTCGATCCGGCCGCCATCGAACGCATCGAGTGGGGCACGCTGGAATTCGAGTTCGATGACTGCAACACGGGCAGGTTCCGCTACACCGGGCCTGCCTCGCATGGCAGCGGCGAGCATCCGCTGACCCGACTGACCGCCCTCGATCAACTGGAATGCAGCGGCAACCGTGCATTGACCCAGACGGGCGGCAGGGCCATTGCCGGGCTGCGCAGCCTGAGCGGTGCCTGGTACCAGCCGTCGCGTTCCGGCGAGGGCTGGTATTTCGAGGAACTTCCCGGCGACCGGCTTCTGATCTACTGGTTCACCTTCGACACGCAGGGCCATCCGTATTTCGTCCTCGGCGTCGGTCCGCGCGTCGATGGCCGCTACGAGATCGATGGCATGCACTACTCTCGCGGCACGCGCTTCGGCGAAGCGTTCAATGCGGCCAACGTCACCCGCCATGCCTGGGGGCATGCGACCGTTTCGATGGTCGACTGCAACCATGTAGAGGTCAGCTACCAGTCCGTGGTCGCCGGCTATGGCAGTGATACGCGCAGTGCGGAACGCCTCACCCGACTGGCCGGCACCGAATGCATTGACGGCACGCCGCAGGCGATGACCCGCGGCCAGTGGATCGAAGCCGCAGCCATGCCGTCGCCCGCACAGAGCGAGCTCGATGCAACCGTTCTCGATGGCAAGCTATACGCACTCGGCGGCTTTGGCGATCCGCGTGGATTCAAGCGTTATGACCCGGCCCTCAACCAGTGGACGACGCTGGCGCCGCTGCCTTCCGGACGCCACCACCTTTCGGCGTTTGCGCTCGACGGCGGCGTCTACTACACCGGCGGCTCCTTCACCGGCGACGGCGATCCCGGACCCGGCGGCTATCGTTATGACATCGCTACCGGCTCGTGGGAAGCGCGCCGCGAACTGATCGGAGATTATGGCAGTCGCGCCGCCGTGCTCAATGGCCGCGCCTACCTGGGCTCGCAGACCGGTGACCTTTGGGAATACGATCCGCGCCAGCGCGCCAGTCGCTTCATCCGCAATCCGGTCAACCAGAACGAACGCGACCATGCGCAGGTGCAGGCGTTCCTTGGCGAAATCTGGATCATCGGCGGTCGCGCACCGGAAACCAGCACGGTGGTCATCTACGATCCGGCCAGCGAGAAGTGGCGCGCCGGCCCGCGCATCAACCTGTACCGCGGCGGATTCGCGGCGACCGTGGTTGGAAACCAGATGATGATCAACGGTGGCGAAGTCGTTGTCGGCGTCCATCGCCTCGAACCGTCGACCGAGGTTTACGCAGCAGGAGCCGATACCTGGCAGATTGCGGCTCCCACGCCGCAACCGACGCATGGCTCCGCGGCGGGCACCATCGGCCAGCGCGTGTATGTCGTCAGCGGTTCGCCATTCGCCAGCCTGGGGTGCTGCGCCACCGGGCGCCTGTTCTCCATCGAATTCACGCCATGATTGGTCGGGGCCGGGGCGAGCAGCGCGCCAGCCCCGGCGCCTCGCCGCAGCGGGTCGGCAGCACTGTCGCTGCTCCCTTGTGCGATTCCCTCCCGCCTCGCCGGTATTGCCGCGCATCGATGCCGTGACCGGATCTTCGCGCATCCCGCGTTGTCCAAGGCGCTGCGGCCTCTGGCCGCCGCGCCACCCGCCCGGACCGCGCAAACCCGCGTGATATAGTCGAAAAACCTGCGATTTCGCCCTTCCAGAGGCTCCGACACGCGCCATGTCCAGCGATTCCGATCTCCTCAAGCAAGCTGCGCTCGACTACCACCGGCGCGCGCCGGCCGGAAAGATCAAGGTCGTGCCGACCAAGTCGGTGGTGACCCAGCGCGAACTGTCGCTGGCCTACTCGCCGGGCGTCGCCTTCGCCTGCGAGGAGATTGTCCGCGACCCGACCATGGCCGCCGAGATGACCTCGCGCGGCAACCTGGTCGCGGTGATCACCAACGGCCCGGCCGTGCTTGGCCTTGGCGACATTGGCCCGCTGGCGGCCAAGCCGGTGATGGAAGG
>DAIMYT010000033.1:0-9884 GCA_036734345.1 Dokdonella sp.
GCTGCGGATACCAGCGTGCTGCCCCGAACAGGGCGAGCACGACGAGGGCGATGGCGACGTGGCGCAGGTTCAAGGGCGCGGCGGGGGTTTGCGCAGGCGGCGCAGGAATACGGCCATTTCCTTGGCGGCCTGCTTGTCGCCGCGTTCCTCGGCGACGGCGATGCCGCGTTCGTAGGTTTCGATGGCGGCCGGTACGTCGCCGGCGCTGGCTTGCGCCTGGCCGAGCAGCTTCCAGGCGGCCGAGTAGCGCGGATCGAATTCGAGGGCGGCACGGAAGGCTTCGGCGGCTTCGCCGGGCTTGTTTTCTGCGAGCAGGGCGTTGCCGATCGAGAAGCGCAGCAGGGCGCCATCGCGGGGGCCGCCGATTTGTTGGGCGAGGCGGGTGGAGAGCGATTGTTCCATGGGGCGATGATCGCTTGCGGAACGGGTGTGGGCAACTGCGCGGGGGTGATGGTCGCTGACGTTGGGGTTCACTGGCGCTCACCGCCAACCTACGGGCGGCGCGGGGGTGGCGGCAACAGGGGTCGCGCGGCGGGTGGATCAGGCTTGTTTGGCTTTGGCGAACGCGCGGTGGATGTCGTGGGTGACGACGCCGAGGTCGCGGGTGGGGATGGTGAAGAAATCCGGATGTTCGAGGGTGCGTTGCATGTCGGTGAGGCCGCCGCGCCAGTGTTCGTGCATGGCGGTGGGGCCGAACGCGTAATCCTTGAATTGCTCTTCGTGGTGCTTGGCCTGGTAGATCAGGTGGACGATGTTGAAGACGCGGTCGCACAGCCAGGGTTGCAGGTCCGCGGCGAGATTTTCCGGCAGCTTGCCGGGCAGCGATTCGATCAGCTGGCCGAGGGCGTTGCGCAGTTTCTGTTCGCGCGCGACGGTGTCGGTGCCGAAGCGCGTGCGGCTGGAGAACTGGATGTCCTTCTGGCGTTCGAGCACGTCCATGACCGTGCGCGGGCGGGTGCCGCGCGCGCTCCACAGGTCGACCTGCAGCACGAGGCTGTCGCGTCGCGGCTGCACGGCCAGCACGTAATCGAGCGGCGTGTTGGAGACGATGCCGCCATCCCAGTAGGCATGGCCGTCGATCTCGATGGCCGGGAAGGCCGGCGGCAGCGCAGCGGAGGCCATGATGTGTTCGGCGCGCAACTTCTCGAGGGCGGAATCGAAATAGCGCACGTTGCCGTTGTCGATGTCGGCCGCGCCGACCGACAGGCGCACCGAGTGGTGGTTGATGCGATCGAAATCGACGAGGCGCTCGAGCGTTAGCTTGAGCGGCCCGGTGTCGTAGTAGCTGGTTGCCTGCGGGCTGCCGTCGCTGAAGTTCAGCGGCGACAGCGTGCGCGGGGTGAAGAAACCCTGCTGGCCGAGGGCCAGGCTGCCGATGGCATTCGCTGCGGACAGCCCGGTGGCAAGCGTGTTGCTCGGCGGCAACCAGGCCGCGGCGTGTGCCATCGCTTCGAGTGGCCAGGCGATCGGCGCGCCGAGCCGGGTGATCTCGTTCCAGAATTCGCGCAGGCGTCCGACGCGCTGTTCGGGTGCGTTGCCGGCGAGGATGGCCGCGTTGATCGCGCCGATCGAAGTACCGGCGAACCAGTGCGGCCGGATGCCGGCCTCATGCAGCGCCTCGTAGACGCCGCACTGGTAGGCGCCGAGCGCGCCGCCGCCCTGCAGGACAAGGGCAATCTGCTCGTAATCCTGCGCCAGTCGTGCGGCCGATTGCGTTTCGACCGCACGTTTGCTGCTGGCACGCACGGCGCTCACTGCATGTGCCAGCCGTGGCTGAGCGTGATGCTTTGCCCGGTCAGGGCATTGGTTTCGAAGGCGGCGAGGAAAAGGGCGAGGTTGGCGACATCGTCGACCGTGGTGAATTCGCCGTCGACGGTTTCCTTGAGCATGATGTTCTTGATCACCTCCTGCTCGCTGATGCCGAATTCCTTGGCCTGTTCGGGAATCTGCTTCTCGACCAGCGGCGTGCGCACGAAGCCCGGGCAGATCACGTTCGCGCGCACGCCCTTCGGGCCGCCTTCCTTGGCCAGCACGCGGGCCAGGGCGAGCAGGCCGTGCTTGGCCGTGCAGTAAGGCGCCTTGAGTTTGGAGGCTTCGTGCGAGTGCACCGAGCCCATGTAGATCACCGCCCCGCCCTTGCCGCGCTGGTACATGTCCTTGAGGCAGGCGCGCGTGGTCAGGAAGGCGCCATCGAGGTGGATGGCGAGCATCTTCTTCCACTCGGCCAGGCTGAATTCCTCGATCGGCTTGACGATCTGGATGCCCGCGTTGGAAATCAGGATATCGACCTTGCCGAGCTTCCTGATCACTTCGGCGACGCCGGCATCGACTTCGGCTTCGTTGGTCACGTCCATCTTGACGCCGATGGCCTTGCCGCCGGCATCGACGAGTTCCTTCGCCGTGGCATTGGCGCCATCGAGATTGAGATCGGCGATGGCCACCGCCGCGCCCTCTTTTGCGTAGACCTCGGCGATGCGCTTGCCGATGCCGCTGGCAGCGCCGGTAACCAACGCGACCTTGCCTTTGAGTTGCATGGATATCTCCTTGGGGAATTCGGGAAGCCGGGGACGGACTCAGGGTTCCGTGGCCGGTTCGTGGATGGACCTGGGAAGCGGGACTGGTTCGATCCTGCCACGCCGGCAAAGGTTCCGGAATCGTACTTCAGTGTCAGCCGGCCTTCAGCCGGGCGGCGTGCTATTCCTCGCGGCCGACGGTTTTCGGATCGACGCCGAGATCCTTGAGCTTGCGGTAGAGGTGGGTGCGTTCCATGCCGACCATCTTGGCCAACTTGCCGACGCTGCCGCCGGCCTCGTTGAGCTGGTGCAGCAGGTAGGTGCGCTCGAATTGTTCGCGCGCCTCGCGCAGCGGCTGGCTGAAATCGATGCCGGGCGGCGGGCCGTTCAACGCCCGCTCGACGACCGGCGCCGTGCCGAGGGCGAGTTCGACTTCCTCGATCGAGACTTCCGGAGCGCTGCCGAGGATCAGCATGCGCTGCACGAGGTTGCGCAGTTCGCGCAGGTTGCCGGGCCAGGGATAGTTGCGCAGGCGGTTCTGCACGGCGACCGGAAACTGGCGATACGGCAGCTTGTCGCGATTGGCGAAGAAATCGGCGTAGTAGCGCAACAGCTCGGGGATGTCCTCGATGCGTTCGCGCAGGCTCGGCACCTGCAGCGGGACGACGTTGAGCTGGTAGTAGAGTTCCTCGCGGAACCTGCCGGCCTGCACGGCGGCATCGAGATCCTGCGAACTGGCGCCGATCACGCGCAGGTCGATCGGCACCGCGTCGGGCGCGCCGCAGCGGATCAGGTTGCGACGTGCGAACGCGCTGGAAAGACGCAACTGCAACTCGGGATCGAGGTCGGCCACCTCGTCGAGGAACAGCGTGCCGCCATTGGCCTGTTCGATCAGGCCGTATTGCACGCTGCCGTTTTCCTCGCTGCCGAACAGCGCACGCGCGGCGTGGTCCCTCGCGATCGCGCCGGGCGCGACGGTGATGAAGGGCCCGGCCCGGCGCGCGCTCTTCTCGTGCAGCCAGCGCGCCAGCGCTTCCTTGTCGGTGCCGCGCTCGCCGCGGATCAGGATCCACGCATCGTGCGCGGCGAGTTTGTCCATCTGCGTCTTCAGCGCCTGCATCGCGCGGCTGGTGACGACCGGATCGAGCGGCATGACGAACTGGTTGCGCAGGCCTTCGTTCTCGCGACGCAGCCGGCTGGCTTCGAGCGCGCGCTCGACGGTGAGCAGCAGCTTGGCCAGCGAAATGGGCTTTTCGACGAAATCGTAGGCGCCCAGGCGGGTTGCCTCGATCGCGGTCTCGATCGTGCCGTGGCCGCTCATCATGATCACCGGGCACGGCAGGCCGCCGCGCTCGTTCCATTCGCGCAGCAGGCTGATGCCATCGAGATCGGGCATCCAGATGTCGAGCAGGACGACGTCGGGGCGCTCGCCACGACGCGCCTCGCGCGCCGCGGCCGCCGATTCGGCGACGGTGACCGTGTAGCCCTCTTCATCAAGGATTTCCTTGACCATACCGCGGATATCGGGCTCGTCATCGACGACCAGGACACGTGCCGAGGGCATGCGCGTTACTCGTTGCGAAAAAGAGACAGGAGCATAACGCATGGCGGCCGCCGCGGGCTGCGTCGTCGGGCACCGATGGCCCTGCGACGAAGGCTTGCGACCCGCCGATTGGCCGGCGGCCGCCGAATTGCGCATGATGGGCCCCTCCCCTGCCGTCGAATGGAGACACCGATGAAACATCCATTCCTGCTCGTTCTGGCCCTGCTCGCGGCCACTGGATGCGACCGCGCCCTCGATGCGAAGAGCGCCACGAACCCCGCCACGCCGCAGCGCATCGGCAGCGACAAGGGCGAATTCGTCCTGACCGAGATTGCCCGCGGCCTCGAATTTCCGTGGTCGCTGGCATTCCTGCCGGATGGCCGCATGCTGGTCACCGAGCGCCCCGGGCGCCTGCGCGTGGTCGGCGCCGATGGCTCGATCTCGGCGCCGGTCGAGGGCGTGCCCAAGGTCTTCGCGAACAACCAGGGCGGACTGCTCGATGTCGTGCTCTCGCCGCAGTTCAAGTCGGACAAGCTCATTTACCTCTCTTTTGCGGAGGCGGATCCGGCCGATCCCTCGCATGCCGGAACGGCGGTGGCGCGCGGCCGCCTCGACGGCCTCAAGCTCGGCGGGGTCGAAGTCATCTACCGGCAACAACCCAAGCTGTCGACCGGCCATCACTTCGGCTCGCGCCTGGTGTTCGACGATGCCGGTTATCTGTTCATCACCCAGGGCGAGAACAACCAGCGCCCGACCGCGCAGGATCTCGACAAGCTGCAGGGCAAGCTGGTGCGCCTGCACGCGGACGGGCGCGTGCCCGCGGACAATCCGTTCGTCGGGCGTGCCGATGCGCGCCCTGAAATCTTCTCGTACGGCCATCGCAACATGCAGGGCGCCGCGCTCAATCCTCAAAGCCGCGCGCTATGGACAACCGAGCACGGTCCGCGCGGCGGCGACGAGCTCAACATCCCGCAGGCCGGCAAGAATTATGGCTGGCCGATCATCACCTGGGGCATCAACTACTCGGGCCTGAAGATTCCCGAAGCCGAAGGCAGCGCGAAGGCCGGCATGGAACAGCCCGCGCACTACTGGAAGGTGTCCCCCGGCCTGAGCGGCATGGCCTTCGCCACGGCCGATTCGGCGTGGCGCGGCAACCTGTTCCTCGGTGCGCTGGCCGAGCACCAGCTGATTCGCGTCGAACTCGATGGCGACCGCGTGGTCGGCGAGGAACGCCTGCTCGGCAAACTCGACAAACGCATCCGCGACGTGCGCGAAGGACCCGATGGCTTTCTCTACGTGCTGACCGACGAGGACAACGGCAAGCTGTTGCGCATCGAGCCGCCGCGACGCTGATCAGTTCGCCGCAGGCGCGCCGGCCAGCTTGCGGTATGGCCAGTAACCGGCGGGGAAGCGGTCGGCCGGCAGGGCCGGCAGAGGCGGCGTCTCGCCGCGCCGGCGGCGCACCCACTGGTCGGCGCGCTCGATGACCAGCCAGGTCGAACGGAACGGCTGCACGAGCTCGGCGTAGTCCAGGTCGGCGGCAGACAGCGTGCTCACATAGTGGACAATGCGTCCTTGTGGATGGCTGGCCGACCACGCCTCCACGCTGGCGGAGTTGACGACATCAAGCGGCCGGGTCAGCCGGCCGAGGAACTGGAACTGGTTTTCATAGATCTGGAAATGCGCGACCGCGATGCGCGCGTCCTGCAGCGAGGCGATGCGTGCGGCGGCGGGACGCAGGTCGAACTGCACCCAGAAGGTCTGCGCGAACAGGGTGTAGGCCAGGCAGGCCCCGGCCATGGCCAGGGTACTGATGTGACGGACGGCGGCGGCATCGTTGCGTGGCGTCAGGGCGAGCAGGATGCCCAGCGCGGCCGCGGCGACGGCGAACCATGGACTGGCCATGGAAACATCGACCAGCGCGCCGCTGTCGATGCGGCCGCTGGCGACCCAGCCCGGCAGCAACAGCAGCGCGGCGGCGACGGCGAACATGCCGAACGCCAGCAGCCAGGCGCCGGCCAGGCGCGGCGGGCGTTGCCGGCGCTCGGCGAAACGCGCGAATCCGGCGGCGAGCAGGATCGCCACGCCGGCGAGTTCGGGCAGCAGGTAGTAGGCCTGCTTGCCGCTGACCAGCGAGAAGCCGAGCAGGACCGGCAGCAGCCAGCAGACGAGCAGGCGCAGGCCGGTCTGGCGGCGTCCGCCGATTGCGGCGAGCGTCGCCTGCCAGGTTCGCGGCCAGAGCAGCCACGGCAGCAGCAAGGCCGGCACCACCGTGGCGTACCACCACCACGGGCGCGCGTGGTCGAAGCTGTCGACGACGCGCCCGGCGGTCTGCATGAAGAACAATTCGTTGCGATAGGCCTCGCCGCCGGCGTAACCGGCCGGAATCGCCCAGGCCAGCAAGATCGCGCAACCGGCCAGCACGGCGAACGAGCCGGTGAGATACCAGCGCGCGCGGTAACGCCGTGCCCAGGGATGCCAGAGCGGCCCGAGCAGGAACGGAAACGCGGCATGCAGCAGCATGACCGGGCCCTTGCTGAGCAATCCCGCGCCCAGCGCAATGGCGAACCAGGCGAACCACGGACGGCGTTCGGCATCGCGTCCGACCAGCGCGTTCAGCGCGCCGAGTACGCACAGCGCGAGCAGCATCTCGTACATGATCTGCAGGCTGAACAGGAACGCATAGCTGAAGGCGCCCAGCAGCCAGGGCGTCAGCTGGCCGACCAGCGGCGACTCGCGGAACACGATGCGCGCAAGGCGACGCGCGAGCAGCAGCACGCCGAGGCCGATCAGCACTTCGAGCAGGCGCGGCCAGATTCCACCGACGCCGCCGACGGCCCAGCCCGCATGGATCAGCCAGAACAGCAACGGCACCTTGTGGCTGTAGGGCTCGCCATTGCTGGTGGGAACGAGGAAATTGCCGCTGTTCCACATCTCCCAGGCGACGCCGAGCGCGCGCGTCGAGTACAGCGGCATGAAGCCGGTCTGGAAGATCGCCAGCAGCGCGGCCGCCAGCCACAGCGGGATCCACAACTGTGACGAGGCCGGGAATCGCGAATCACTCGGAGCAAGCGGCATCAGGCTGTTCAATCGGGCGCCGACCATTCGACCCAGCGATGGTAACGGAGACGGCCCTTGAGGTTGCGCCACGTGTCGAGCTTTCCGGCAACAAGATGCCAGGCGTTCAAACCGGTGGCACACGGCCGCGCGCCAAGAGCGCAACGATGACGGAACGACCCGATGTCCACTGCCCGCGCTATTCCGCTTCGGGCTCGTCGCTGGTCGCGGATGCCGGCGCCGGCACGTTGCCGCCGCGGCACTCCGGGGCAACCGCATCGGCGCGGAACATCAGCCATTCGCGCCGGTTGGCGTGGCCGACGATGACCGCCTTGCCGGCGTCGACGCAGGGCGCCATGACCGTGTCGAGGATGAAGATCCAGCGGTGCTCTGGCCGCTCTTCCTGCCAGCGGATCGCCTCAGCCAGTTGCAGGTACTTGGGCTTGAGGAAGCCGAACTCCGTGACCGGCCGATCGGCGAGCAGCAGGTTCTGCTCCTTCCAGCCGACCAGGGCGAGTTGGTCCTGTCCGGCGATTTCGCCGGCACGACGCATGACCTTCGCGGCCGACGTCGAATCGTTGAGGATGGGATAGGCCCACAGCCCCCACAGCAACCACATGCCGGCCAGGGTGACGCCCATGCCCACCAGGCTGCGACGCACACGGAAGATCCCCGCGGCGAGCGCGGCCACCGAGCCGACGGCAACCAGGAAGGCCCACAGCATGACCCCGCCATTGCCGAGCCCGCGCTCGACGACGAGGGCGTTGGCGCGCGGCACCAGGCCGTTCCAGGCCGCGATGCCGCCGCCGAGGAACAGCGCGGCGAGCAGGATGATGAAGGCGAACAGCAGGCGGCGGAACCAGGGTTTCTGCCCGAGTGCGTCGAGGTAGGGCGCGGCGAGCAGGGCCACCATCGGCAGCGCCGGCATGATGTAGACATCGCGCTTGCCGCTCGGAAACGAGAAGAACAGGATGATCAGCCCGACCCAGGCCAGCGGCAGCAGGAAGCGCGCGTCGCGTGCCTTGAGGCGCTCGATCCAGCGCGGCACGACGCCGATCAGGGCGAAGGTGAGCGGCAGCCACGAGAAGGCGATGACGCCGGCGAAGTACCAGGGCGGCTGGTGGTGGTCCCAGGAATCGGTGTAGCGCGCCGCGGTCTGGCGGAACAGGATGTCCTCCATGTAGGCACGGTACTCGGGCGAGCCGTTGGCTTTCACCACGAGCACCATCGGCACGATCCACAGGGCGATGGCGCCGAAGAACGCCAGCGCGCCACCAAGCCAGCGCCAGACGCCGCCTTCGTAGCGCGGCAGCCCGTCCCACTGGCGCCAGCGCGCGAACGCGAACGGCAGGAACATCAGCAGGGCGAGTACGCCGACGCCCTTGGTGATGACGCCGAGGCCGGCCGCGAAGCAACCCAGCCAGTAGGCACGCCAGTCCGGCCCGAGCAGGAAGTGGCGCAGCAAGCCGTAGTTGGCCAGGGTGATGAAGAAGGTCACCAGCGGATCGATCTGCGCGCGCTTGGCCTGGTAGACGAACTGGAACGTCGCCAGCACGGCCAGCGCCGCCCACAGCCCGGTGCGGTGGTCCCAAAGTCGGCGGCCGAGGTCGTAGACGAGGAACAGCGTGCCGAGCGCGGCCAGCAAGGACGGCAGCAGGAAGGCGATGCGCCAGTGCCCGGTCAGCTTGAAAGCCGCCGCCTGCATGGCCATGAACATCGGTGGCTTGTCCGAATACAGTTCGCTGCCACGATGGGTGATCAGCCACTCGCCGCTTTCGACCATGTGCTTGGCGACCAGGGTGAAGCGCGGCTCGTCGGCCGGCCACGGATCGCGCAGGCCGATGCCCGCGCCGAGCACGACCAGGGCAATCAGCAGGAACAGCCAGAATTCGCGGCGCTCGCGTGGCGTGCGCGGCGACAGGGTCAGGATCGGATCGTTCATCGTCGTCTGGCTGATGGGATTGGGCCGGCCATAGCCCGACAGGATAACGCAGGACGCGGCGTGGGCCCGCTCAGATGGATCCCAGCGGCAGGCGCAGGGTGAATTCGGCGCCGCCGCCGCTGCGCGCACTGGCGCGGACGCTGCCGCCGTGCTCCTCGGCGATCTTCTTGACCACGGCGAGACCAAGCCCGGTGCCGCGCGACTTGCTCGAGGTATACGGTTCGAACCAGCGCTCGCCGAAGCCTTCGGGCAGGCCCGGTCCGTTGTCGGCAACTGCGATGTCGACCCAGGTCGCGTCGCCGTCCTTGACGATGCGCGTGCTGACCACGATCTGCGGCTTGCGCTGGTTGCCGATCGCTTCGAGCGCGTTCTTCAACAGGTTGTGCAGGGCCTGGCGCAGGCGCACGGCGTCGACCTTGACCATCGGCTCGTCGTTGCCGTAGAGGTCGAGCACTTCGGCGATCAGCGCGTGCAGGGCGACCGGACGCGTGGTCAGCTGCGGCGGTCGCGCATAGTCGCCAAAGGCATTGACCATGGTCTTGAGTGCCTCGACCTGGCTGACGATCGTGTTGGTGGCGCGATCGAGCAGCTCGCTGTCGTCGGCGGGCAGGCGTCCGACGAAGCGCCGGCGCAGGCGTTCGGCGGCCAGCTGGATCGGCGTCAGCGGGTTCTTCACCTCGTGCGCGAGGCGACGCGCCACTTCGCCCCAGGCCGCGTCGCGCTGGGCGCTGTTGAGCACGGTCAGGTCGTCGAAGACGGCGACGAATCCGCCTTCGCCGGGCAGCGCCGCGCCGCGCAGCATGAGCACGCGGCGACCGTCGCCGAAGTC